>JAGHAQ010000051.1 GCA_021161425.1 Candidatus Tharpella sp.
AACCATCAAGAGGCAAAGGAGCGCGTCTTCTACCTCAAGCACCAGATAAAAATCAACCTAAAATCCATCCCACTTTTGTAAAAACTGTTGCAGAACCCTCTCAACAGAGTCCAGACAACCGGAAAAAAAATGATCCGCTGTCGGAATCACGACCATAGGAGCCGCCGGATTCCATTTTGCCGACAAAGATCCAACCTCTTCAGGCGGAGCTATATCATCTCTCTCCAACAATGACAAGCTCCAATCCGGGCAACGAAGTTTCACCAAATTCCATCATCGCAGCCGGCGGTGCGACAAAGAGCAGACCTTCATTGCCAAGTCTATCGGCAACAACCGCCTGACAGATCACCCAGGCGCCGAAAGAGTAACCCGCCAGAAGAACCCTCTCAATCCCATCCTGACGTAAACGGGCTGCCGCGGCCAGCAAGTCATCAACCTCTCCATGACCCTCATTATAGGTTCCGCAACTTGCTCCTACTCCACGAAAATTAAACCGCAAAGTAGACCAGCTATACTCTTGAAAAACATGCATCATTGCAGTTATCACCGGATTTCGCATATCCCCACCATAAAGCGGATGAGGATGGGCCAGAACAACTCCATAAGAGCCACGCCCCAGAGCCAACCCGGCCTCAAGCCCGAACTCTCCGGCAACAACAATTGATTTCTCTTGCATAAACACCTTCTTTTCCTGATCTTATGTCTATCTTAAAAGCTTTTAGGTTTGCTCGAATTACTTATCAGGCGAAACAAACCCGGCCGTAGCAATATCCAGTGGCCATATCACCTCAAACGTGTCGTTAATAATTTGTAGAACCAATTTGCGGACGGTGTTCTGTCTCTCAAAGTCTTCATAGGCATAAAATTTTACAGGACCGAAAGGCGTCATCATGAAGGTTTTGTTCAACGCCGCTCTGATACTTTCAGAACTGAAGGACTCAACCCGTTTTAAAGCATCTGCCGCCACCAGCAGCGCAGAGTAAGCTTCGGCGCCGTGGTAATCGGGGGGATACGAATAAACCTGTAAAAAACGATCATAGTATTCTTTCGCCCCTGGGTATGGGAGCTGATGAGACCACAATGTTGCCGTCAACAATTGATTGGCGGCTTTTCCCGCCTTTTTAATGAATTCCTGGCTGGTGAACCCTCCGGCTCCCCCGCACAGCAAGGCGTCAACCTTCACTTCCCGGATTGCTTTAACCAACATCGCGCCATCTTCCAGGCGAGAGACCATGTAAATCACATCCGGAGGGTCTTCCACCTGTAGTGCAAGTATCGAGCGAAAATAGGCCGGATCCGTCCTTTCCCTGTCATATCCGACGGTAGACCGTACCTCAATGCCGTTCTCTAGACAAAAACCCATCATATAGGTCGCCCCATTGATCCCGAACATGCTGTTTTCATAAATTATTGACATGGATTTGGGCTTAAAATCCTTCATCCAAAAATCTTCCAGGCCTTTGGTATACTCACTGACCGGAGGATTCAGGCGGTAAATATTTTTCCATCTTTTTTGGGTGATCCTGTCCGCCGAAGCCGTAGAAATGAGAAAAGGCACATCCAGCTTATTGGCCACCTTTGCCATGGCATAGGTGGGAGCACTCGTATGGCCGCCAACCAGCATAATGGCTTTGCTATTGTTAACCAAGTCTATGATGATCTTTTCGCCTATCGATTCTTTCCCCTGGTCATCGGCATAGACAAGATGCAAGGGACGGCCATTGATCCCGCCGTTTTCGTTGATGGCGTTCCCGGCCATCTCGAAAGAGTCTCTCATCATGCGCCCATCTTCCATCTGCTTTCCTGACAGTGGAAGAGGGACCCCGATAATGATCGGCTCCGAAGCGGACGAACGAAACGGAATCACAATCATTACAAGAAGAAAAAATAAAAATCTTTTTATGCCGGGCATCATATCTCATCTCCCTATCGGTTGAATACTGTCTATTGATTAATCCGCTAACAAGTCAGATCATTTCAGCCGGAGCAGAGTGAACAGTTGAATCCTCTAATCACTGCGCCCAGACCGGCAGCACTCCGGCTTTGATAGCAAATACCGCAGTCCCCACCAAGAGGAACAGGGCCGTTATGACGATGACGCCGATAAGGTTGATCAACAGTCCGGCCTTGACCATTTCTCCTATTTTAATGCGCCCACTGCCAAACACTATAGCATTGGGCGGTGTGGCCACCGGCATCATAAATGCGCACGATGCGGAAAGCGTCGCCGGAATCATCAGAAAGAGGGGGTTTGTCTTCATGGCCACCGCTATGGATGCCAGAATAGGGAGAATCATTTGGGTGGTCGCTGTGTTGGATGTCAGCTCAGTCAGGAAAGTCAGGCTTGTGCAAATGACCCCGATCATCGCGACGGTGTTGAATCCCGCAAGGGCTTGAAGTTTGTCTCCAATAAAATCGGCGAGTCCGGTGACTTGAAAACCTTTTGCCAAGGCAAACCCTCCACCGAAAAGGATGACGATATCCCAGGGAAGTTTTTTAAAAACAGTTACGTCCATAAGTGTTGCCGTTTTGGCCTGGGGGTTGCGTGTGGGAAAAAAGAACAGAAGAGAGGCCATAAAAATCGCTACCGTGCCGTCATCAATCAGCTTTGAAGTGGGAAGCAGGTTTGACCATCCCGGTATGGTTACAAATCCCAGGACAAGATTTTTTCTGAACACCCACAATACAGCGGTTACAAAGAATACGATGGCAACAACTTTTTCTTCGTAAGTCATAGAACCCAAGGCTCTGTATTCATCATTCACAAGTTTCGGATCGACCCTTAAGTGTTCCGACGGCCGATAGATAAGTTTTGTAAGCACAACCCATATTGTAAGTACCATGCACACCGACAGTGGAACCGCCATGATCATCCAGATTCCAAAAGAGATGGGGGGTGCTTCAGGAAATGTGAGTTGAAACGTGCGTTGCAGCACAAGATTGGGGGGGGTTCCCACGAGAGTGGCCATACCTCCCATTGATGCAGCATAGGCAATCCCGAGCATTAAACAGAGCGTAAACCGGTGAGTGTCGGCTTCACCAAACTCTTCTTCCATTTTCAGAATGATGGACAAACCAATGGGGAGCATCATAATTGTGGTTGCCGTATTGGACATCCAGGCTGACAAAAAGGCGGAAGCGACCATGAATCCTAAGATAATTCTGGAAGGCCCTCCCCCAATCGTCCGTATGGTCAAAAGAGCCAATCGTTTATGGAGATCCCATTTCTCCATGGTCAACGCAATCATAAAGCCGCCGATAAAAAGAAAGATCGTGCTGTTAAAATAAATGGGAGCGGTCGCTTTTCCTGCTAAAATACCCATCAGCGGATAAAGGATCATGGGAAGTATGGCCGTGGCTGCCAAAGGAATTGCCTCAGTCATCCACCATACGGCCATTAACAAGGCTATGGCAGCCATGCGGGTCACCACCGGCTTTCCCGGCACAAAGTCAAAGAACAGGACAAGAAAAAATAAGCTGGGGCCTAATAGCAATCCTATCATCTGAACTTTCGACCTCGTCTGCTTGCTTGATTCCATCTCAAACCCTCCTATTCTGTTTTATCTAGATTAAGACCCTTGTTGGTTTTCTGATTTAATTAGAGTCGGATTATAAAGGTTCTTCCCGAACATTATCTTTTTGCTGGCCGCTCAACCTCTAAAAAACCATCTCATTCAAGCTGTTAGCAAAAAACTATTGACATTTTCAACCTTTTTATTTAATACTCCAACGCTTGTTTGATCTGGATCGAAACTAAGAAAGTTGCGACCACTTACTCCCAGGCAGCCGCTAAATCCGGCGTCAAAGCACCGCAACAGACGATAAAACGAGAATAAACTACGACCACGAAGGTCGGCTGACTCTTAAAGAGATGAGTCCGCCCGCTTTCGTGGTCTTTTTTTTTGGCCGTTTTCATTATTTAATTTCAGGAGATAATCGTATGTTTTACAAATTACGCCACATCCATAAGCTGCTGGTTTTAGGACTCTTTTTTTTATTGCTCAGTTCAAGCTTTTGCCTGGGAAACAGTGAAACGATACCGGTCGCAGCGACTAAACTGAAGCAGATCACGGTCAAAGCCCAGCCCATCAACCCCACGAAGCAGGAAGGCGACCTACTTTACACCGGTAGCGAAATCACCCCTGCAGGATTAAAACTAGCCGGCATCGGCGGCCTCAGCAGCGTCTACCAAGCTTTTTCCATACTTCCGGGCCTGAATCCTGAACTCACTGACCCCACCGGTATCGGCGGGGCCGAGATTCGCCTGCGCGGCATCAGAAGCATGTTCACCGGGATGACCGTTGAAGGCATCCCCAACTACGGCATCATGAGCGTCGGACCCAGAGATTATCTCTATGATCTTGAAAATATGGCCGCCATCAAACTCTACCGCGGAGCCACTCCGGCCGCATTAAGCAGTGGCACCGGCAATCGCGGCGGCACCATTGCCTTAAACTACGCTCGACCGACCGATGACTTGGCCCTACAATTGGAACAAAGCTGCGGTTCAAACTCTCTGACCCGCAGCTTTTTCCGACTCGATTCCGGCATCTTGCCCAGCCAGAGCAAATTCTTTCTCTCCGGCTCCTACACCAAAGCCGATAAGTGGAAAGGTGCGGGAGAGGTCGGCGGCCGCGATCATCTCACCCTAGGCGTCAGTCAGAAATTCAGCGACAACCTTGACGCTGAACTCTTCTACAACTACAACCAGGTCGATCAGGATCTTTACAAGGGTCTTAATTACGATCAGGCCCGCCATATCTCCCGCCATTACGATGACGACTACCTGGAAGAGTTGACCGGAACCCCGGCCGATGTTGATTATTACAAATACCATCACAGCGACACCAAGAATCACGACGTTATAACAATCATCAACTTTCGACCCAAAGAAAACCATACTTTCACATTAAAACCCTACTACTCCTCGGAAGACAAAAAATGGCTCGACGGCGGTGCCGACAAATATGTTGAGGCTGAACGATTCGGCGCCAAATTCGAATATGTGGGAGATTGGGCCGGCACCCTGGTCAGTACCGGCTACTGGTATGAAAACCACGATCTCGAAAAATATATCCGTAAAAATAAAATCAACGACCAAGGGCGCAACTATGCCGGTTGGGCCTATCTTGCCGAGAACCGGGGCGACGGCCATATTCACACACCCTACCTGCAGCTCGGCCGTAGCTTCGGTCCTTTCTCCTGCCAGGCCGGAATCAAATATTTCTCTTACCACGAACCCGCCAGCCAGGCCTATCTGAGTGATAAAAACACTCCCGGCTCCTACAACCAGGCCCTCGATGACAACCTCGGGATCGACTCCGAGATGAGCCTTAAAGCCATGAACTACCAAAAATGGCTGCCCTCATTGAGCCTCGGCTATGAGGTCTCCCAGGCCCTCGAATTTTACCTGAATTACGGCCGCAACTACATGCGGCCCTACGCCTATGTCCCGATCGCTATGATCTACAGCAAAAACCGCAGTAAATTTCAGGCTACCGGCCTTTCCTTGCAGGATCTCTTTGACAAATGGAAACTTGAAACATCGGATAATTTCGACCTCGGCTGCCGCTTTCAGCACCGCTGGTTCAGCCTCGCCCCAACCATCTTCCATGCCCGCCATCAAGACCTGCTCTTTGTCGCCTATGACGATCAGGTCGGCGTCAACTATCACCAGAATATCGGTGATGCCACCATCTGGGGAGCCGAACTCGAGTGTAACATCTACCCAACCGACAACCTTATGTTCTATTTCAATCCCAGCTATACCAAAGCAACCTTTGATGATGACTTGGACAGCCGGGGCAGCATTCTCGAAACTGACGGCAATGATCTGCCGGATACGCCACGCTGGCTTCTAAAAGCCGGCCTCATCTACCACTACAAAGACTTCACGGTCTCACCCAGCGTCAAATATGTCGACCAACGCTACGGAGACATTGAAAACCAGGAACAAGTTGATGATTATACGACAGTTGACCTGATGCTGGGATATAAGATAAAAAATATCTGGTTTCTGCAAGAGGCCAACCTTGAAATAGAATTTACCAACCTGTTTGACAAAAAGTATGTCGGCACGATCAAGGCCGATGACGACGGTTTCAGAACCAGCCAGTATTACACCGGAGTGCCGTTTACTACTGTCTGCAAAGTCAGCGGCAAATTTTGACGACATCGTAAAAGCTCCAGACACTTTCAAGAATCTTATGCTTATGAAAATTTCAAAAATTTTTGCCCTACTACTTTTTTTCCTCTTTTTCGCAGGGCAGATTCAAGCTCGGGAGGTTGTCGATCTGGCCGGGCGAAGACTTAGTGTACCGGAGAAGGTCGACCGTATCGTCGCCTTGGGTCCAGGGACCCTGCGTTTGGTAGTTTATCTGCAAGCCATCGACAAAGTGGTCGGCATTGAGACAACTGAAATCAAGTTTTTGCCACCCTTTTTTCGACCTTATTCCAGCGTCACCGCCGGTCACATTGATCATCTTCCGCAGGTAGGCAGCGGCGGTCCCGGAAAACTGCCAGACCTTGAAGCCCTGCTCGCCTGCCGGGCCCAAGTAATCTTTTCTATCGGCCTCGATCGCGGCCAGATCGAAAACCTGCAGGCCAAAACCGGAATTCCAACAATCATCTTGAGGTATGGCAAACTCGGCGGCTGGCGTGAAGAAGCGATGCAATCGCTAAAATTGATGGGTGAGGTGCTTAATCGACAACCAAGAGCCCAAGAGATCGACCTCTTCCTGGAAAAGGCTCGAAAAGAGCTGCACCAGAAAACTGCGGCTACAGAGCAAAATTCTTCCCCAACTGCCTATTTTGGCGGTCTCGCCTACAAAGGCATTCGCGGACTGGAAAGCACCGAAGAGGACTACTTCCCCGGTTCTCTAGTTAGAGCTAACAATGTCGCCGGCAACAACCCGGCTAAAGGCCACATCTTTATTGATAAAGAGAGGCTTCTAAAGTGGAACCCCGAAATGATTTTTCTCGATTACAGCAGCTGCCACCTGATCAGCCTGGAATACCTGGAAAACCAGAGATTCTATCAACTGCTACAGGCTGTAAAAGAGAAAAAACTCTACTCGTTACTGCCCTACAACCAGTACAATACCAACCTTGAAAACGCCCTGGCCAACGCCTACTACATCGGCAGCCGACTCTATCCGAAAAGTTTCAATACTCTCGCCGTCGAAGAAAAAATCACTGAAATTTTTGCTTTTTTTCTGGGCCTTAAAATTGATATAGCAACCCTTCCGGCTTACCAACCATTTTGCCTAAAAACCGTAGCCTGCCGCCAATGAAACCAGTTATAAATTCAACAATTGACGCATACCAAAAGCGGCTCGGCTGGCGCAACTGGGGAGGTCTGCTACTCCTTTTGGGCCTCTTTTTCCTCTTTCTTATCTCGCTCAAGGTCGGCACCTACAAGATCTCCTGGCCGATGCTGGTCGACATCTTAGGTGGCGATAACAGCGAGCCCCTGCTGGCTCATGTCATCCGTCAAATCCGCCTGCCCCGAGCCGCTGCGGCCCTGGTCGCCGGGGCCGCACTCGGCTGTAGCGGGGCCGCCATGCAAAATGTTTTACGAAACCCTCTGGCC
>JAGHAQ010000012.1 GCA_021161425.1 Candidatus Tharpella sp.
CGCCAAAGCCGCACCGACTCGACCCAGACCAACAATGGCAACCGACTCAAAACTTCTCGTCATACATCTCAAAAATTCAATATATAGAAAAAACAATAGCCGTCGGCAATGCCGACGGCTTAAATAAATTCAACCCAAACCTACTATTTTCTGTTTCAATACAGACAAAATTAGCTCCCAGCTCTGATCAAACCACAAATTTATCGGTTATTCACAATAACTTTCTATAAGATAACCAGTGATCTTGCTACTGTCAAGAAGATGGGGGTATTTTATTGAAAAAACTTAAAAAAAAGAGCACCGACTCGAACGAATCGGCGCTCTTTTTTATTTACCAGAACCGTCTGACGACGGCACTACCTTAGCCCGCCTAAAACCGGAAAGTTAAACCGGCATTAACCAACAGCAGGTCGCCATCAGTATCGTATAGATAAGGCTCATCGTCACTGTAATCAGTATAAGATGCGTTCAAGTTAATGGTCAGACGCTCATTGATATCATAAGAGCAACCGAGATAATACTCAATCTCTTCAACATCAAGATCACTATTGTCTTCCCAGGTGGCAAAAGCGACAGCATGATCATAACCGAATGATCCCGGCTGTTTGCCTTCATAGTAGGAGGCACTAAGATTATCCATCTCGGCTTCACTCCAGTTAAAAATTACTCCACCATTAAATTTCAATTTTTCGGTCGCCTCAAAATCAGCACTCAAAAGCAGGGTATGAACTTCGGTATTGTATTCCATGTCTGACAGTGTGACCCCATAACTTGGGGCCAGGAACGTGCCAGCTCAGCCGCCATAGGCAACCGCTGAAAGAAAGGCCTGATCCTCCATATCGAGATAATTATAAGCTAACGTAAATGTCAGATTATCCATCGGAGCAACAAAAAAATCGGCCCCCACAGCATACATCTCTTTATCAAAATTATCACTATGGCCAGGTGCATCTATATCAACTTTTTCGAGCTCATAATTGAAGTGACCACTAATAACCATTCGGGGTGTGATATTATAGCTCGCATGGGCTTTAAATTTATGCACACTCTCAGGTTCCGAGGTTAAATCAATCTGGCGACTGTTATACATAACATAATACTCATCCGCCGCTGGATTTCCAGGAGCTGGCAAACCTTTAACACTACAGGCAGGCCCCCCACACAAAGGATCACGGCTAGCTATGAGCCAATCAAGCATCGCATTAGGGTCGGTATAAGCCGCCCGATGATTTGCAAAAGGATCATCGATATCCTCATAGGTGTACTGCAGGCGCAAACTCAAATCTTTAACCATGCGGCTATTTAGAGCAATCGAGTATGTATCTGTAGTAGTCTCCCACTCAACATCAATATCTTCCTCTTCGCGTTCCCAACTGAGCAACAAATTGGTACGCTTGAAAACCTTGAATTTAAAATCGGCACCGTAGGTATCGATATCACGCGACAAGGTTGATTCACGCTCCCAGGGCCAGCCGTCATGCTCTTGCGAAAAACCATGCAAACCAAAATTCGTTGGATCAAGAGCTGCCGAGTTGGCACCCAGAGGATCGTAAGCCGAATCATCAAACTGGATTGTTACATCATCAGCATCAAGATCTTCATGCCGATACTTAAATGACATCGTCATAAAAGAGACCGGGGTTGAAGTTACCCGTAAAGCGTAAGCATCATAATCATAACCCGGATCATCACTAATGGTTACGTCACCGGTATTATTATCCTGAGCATCATTATTATCGATCTCACTATGAACATAGCTCGCAAATACAGAGGTATTCATCGGTAAAGCTATCTGAGCTTTAACAATATGTGAATCTTTCTCTGAATCCGGTGTCGCCGCATAAATAACTTCACCGTCTGAACCATCAATAGCAATCTTCTTCTGTAAAGAACCAGCCGACATATAACGATGGGTCGGAGCGTTAGAATCTTCATCAAAAGTCCGGCGCAAAAAGGTGTAGTCCAATGTAACCAGACCTAAATGTGCGGTTGCCCCAATCTGAAAATCCTGGGTCTCCTCATCTATCTTGTGTCTATCTGCGGCCAGATGACAACCACCACACTTACTCAAGGTTTTGCTCTGTTCGTAGCCTTCACGCTTCTCCAACCGATATTTAGCGTGAATTTTGATAAACTCGGCTCCCGGAATCAGAAATTCATTATCGGAAACAAACTCTTCACGAGTAACATAGAGATCGTCTCCCCAGGAAGTATTACGAGCTACAGCAATATTGTAACCCATAACTGTCGGCTTACCAAAAACCCCTTTACCGTTAACGGCCATATAGTAGGGATTGGTTTCCGTCATACCTGCCGGAAACTGGAAATCAGGATCTGTATTATCATTAACCAGATCGTCATTTTCCAACCAGTGGATAAATTTCTGATAGCTGTTTTTAGTCCTGAAATAGCGTTTAACATCCATATCCAACCGCCCGCCGAAGTCATCATCATCGAGATAGTTGGCATCCAAATCATACTTTACATCACTTTGAAAACCATTGACATTTACATCAAAGGTCGGGTTGATACCCTGCTCCGCCGTCAGATATTGAGCCGCACCTTCCCGCGAATCATCAATATCGACCCCCTGTATACCAATCCCGACACTACCCGTGGTTTGTCCCGCCCACGAGAGAACCGGTACCAGTGCCAGGCAGAGGGCCAGTATCATAAATTGTGTAATACGTTTCATGATCTCTCCTTCCATCAAATTATCTGGTTAAACTCCGCCCCTGTCCGGGTACCGTCTGGGATGGCAGATCGCTGCCATGAACCTGTGAATGACACTGCGTACACTTGGTCGCATAGGCCTTACCCCAAATAGTTGCATCGCCACTATTATACTTATCCGCCGGAATAATATTTCCGTAAGGATCTTTCATAGCCGTCGTCGAGGTTGAGCTCCGACCAGCATGAAAATGAGGCTCATGACACTGCAGACAGAGATAAGGCTCATTGGCTTTTTTCAGGTTATTGGAGACCGTGCCATGCGGATCATGACAGATCATGCAATCATCGGAAACCGGAGAGTGTTCAAAAACAAACGGTCCCTGGTAACGGGCGTGACAATTCAAACAGAGGTCATTAAGCCGCTCATCGGTTTTCAGGTTTTTCACCATCGAACCATGATTCGCATGGCAATCGCTGCAGACCATCTTTCCTTCTTTGACCGGATGGTGGGAAGGATAGTACATTTTCGCACGCTCAAGCGCATGACACTCGTAACAAAGTTCAGGCTCGGCTTTTTCCAGCGAATTTTCAACCACCGGAGGATTGTGAATCTTATGACAGCTCAAACAGCCAACATCGTTCATCGGATGTGACGTACCCGCCCAATCAAAATGTTCACCATCGCTGTGACAACGCAAACAAACCGCTGACGCTGTACCGGGATCCATCCCTTCAAATGTGATAATCTGCTCCGGGTCTTCCGATTCTGTGTGCAAACTTGCAGGTCCGTGACAAGTCTCGCAACCCTTCATGCCAATCGCCGTCTCTTTCGCCAGAATCCGATCATGGATCGAGCCGCCGAAGGCTGCTGCCAATTCATCATGACAATCAGCACAAGAGTCGCTACCGGCAAACTGAGCCCCTTCCACGGGTACCGGCAACTTGAGGACGCTGGCCCTTTGATCACTCAAAGTCGTACAGGCGGTGATGGTCATGGCTAGCGCCATCAGCAACCCTGCACCCAGCAAAATCCAATGCTTTTTCATGTTCATAACCTCTCTCTATCTCCTCGTTAAAAATATTTCTCACCCAGTCATAAACAACTACAACCGGATCTACCGAACCTGACCCCTCCCGGAGATCAGCGGCTACTAACAACCTTTAATTCCGCAAGCCACCTCCTCATTTTGTTGAAATCTTAACTTAACTGCCCAGGTGGCTGTCCGCAATAACAACCTCCCCCAAACTAATCATAGCTCATCTCAAAGCCTTTTTTCAAATTACACCCATATCGATTCAACCAATTCTAGTAGTTGATTAAATCACTTCTGTCAATCAGAAAAATTAACTTATTCTTAATCTGTTGTGAAAAAAATATTATTATTTAATCTTTATATTCACATATTTATAATTCATATATAAGTAAATTACTAATCTACTAATC
>JAGHAQ010000001.1 GCA_021161425.1 Candidatus Tharpella sp.
CATATGTATAATATTCTGAGGATAATTTTTTGAGCATAACGATGAGTTGAGGAAAAAGGGCATTTTCGGATAACCTCCTAATGGAGTCCGGCGCTATTCATCATTACGACTTTGGTGAAATTATCCCCGATCTGGAGCTGGTTGATGCAGCCAAAAGCCTGATTCAATGTAAAAATATCCTTGCTTGGCAGACCCAGCGCTCGGGTCAGCAGGAGCAAGTTGACTCCGCCATGAGCAATGACGACGATGGTTTCATGACGATGCTGTAAAACGAGATTATCAAATTCGGGATAAATCCGGGCCTCGACCTCTTTGACGGTTTCACTGTCGGGGATTCGGTAGTTGTGAAAATCGGCAAATTTTTTTTTGACCTGTTCGGGAAAACGTTCTTCAACCTCGGCCAGGGTCAGACCCTCCCAGTCCCCCATCTTCATTTCGCGAAGATTTTTTTTAAGAATCAGTGGGCAGCCAATTTTTTCAGAGATAATTTCCCCTCCTTGACGGCAGCGGCTGAGGTCGCTGGCATAGACGGTAGTAACGTCAAAACGGGAGAGTTCAAGGCCGCGTTGAGCCATCTGGGCAAGGGCTTTGGGAGTGATATCTACATCGAAGTGCCCGTTATAACGTAAGGGTCCATCAAGGGTGTTAACGGTTTCGCCATGGCGCAGCAGGAATACGGTAGTGTAGTTGTTCTTCATATTTTTCGCTTCTGCTCTAAATGGTGGTGGCGAGAATAATAAGCACCAGAGCTTCGCCGCTTTCACAAGCATAGCCCAGGATGTCACCGGTTACGCCACCCAATCGGCGTTGGGCCGCATATCTAATGATAACGGCATAGAGAATTATTGCAACACAGCTCAGCAAGCCCATAAAACCGGCAAATAGCAGTCCCGAAGCAAGGCTGATAATAGCTGCTGAAAGTAATTCTCGTGGGCTGCAATGATTGGTAAAGATGGCCCCGAGGCCGCCTTCAGCACGAGCGTAGGTGCTACTGAAAGTGAGTTGAACAATGGTGTAGCGGCCGAGAACCGGAAAGATTACTAAGGCCAGTGGGGCGTCACTGATAATTGTGGTCAGAGCACTGTATTTGAGTAATATCAACAGGGTCAGGGCGGTTGCGCCCATACTGCCCAGGTAGCTGTCTTTCATTATGGAAAAAATTTTTTCCCTCTCCGCTTTACCGCTCATCAGGCCGTCAGCCGTATCGGCGACACCATCAAGGTGAAAACCTCCGGTGATAAAAAAGTGGAGCAGTAGAACCAGGGCGGCGCAGATTGCCGGGGAGAGGAAGAACTGAAAAAAACAGGTACTTATAAAAAGAATCAAACCCAGCAGGAGACCGACCAGGGGAAACCAGGCTTGGGTTTTCCCCAAGACCTCTTCGGGAACCTCGGCGCTGAAAGATCCGGCCGGCAGGGTGGTTAGAAAAGAGAGGGCGAGGCGAAATTGGGTGATTATTGTAGTCAAGGTCGGTTGCCTGTGAATTATCAATTACGAATTATCGGTTTGCCTTGGCTCAAAATTTTACAAGGCTGAAAGAAGATGTAGCTTTATCGGTGAAAGAGGTTGAATGCGGCTACTTAAGTTTTTGTGGTAGGCCCCAGACCGTAAAGTAGACTTCCCGGCAGGCCTTGGCCAGACGCTGGTTGGCAAGTCCGGCAAGATCACGAAAACGGCGGCCTAAAGGGTGTTCTGGGACGAGACCGAGTCCCACCTCATTACTCACCAGAATGATTGTTGCCGGGAGTAAATTGAGAGAGTCAGCCAGAGCGTCAATCGCCTGAAGAATCTGCTGGTCGCTGTCGTTGCGCCCCATCATATTTGAGAGCCATAGGGTTATGCAGTCAACCAGGATGATATCAAAATCTGCACTGGTCTGCTGCAGGCAGCCGGTCAGTTCCAGTGGCTCCTCGATGGTCGTATGCCAGTTTGTCCCGCGATCGGCCTGATGTTTGGCGATCCTTTTTTCCATCTCCTGGTCAAGGGCCTGAGCGGTTGCCAGATAGGCCCGTCGTCCCGGTAGCTCTTCCGCCATCTTTTGGGCAAAACTGCTTTTACCACTGCGGGCGCCGCCGCCGATTAAAATGGATGAGGTTTCTTCTTTTTTCACCGTCTTTTACCTTTGTATTTTTTAAAGATTCACGCGATTCGTAATCCAATAACAGTTTCCTGTCAATGGTTTTCGAGAAGTTGCGTAATCCGGTTGCCAGCAGCATATGGCAGACCCTGAAAAGGGTAAACTCTGTGGATGTTTTAACGGTTTATTGGTGTAGAGAGCTTGGTCGCAAAGCATCGTCGCGGCGGTCGCAAGGTCAAAGGCGGTGGCGATTGGCAGCCTGCCGCAAAGTTGAGAAAGGTCGAGTTGCAAATGATTGTTAAGTTGACCAAACCGGGGTTTAGGGTTGTCGTGGCAGGTGGTGGGGCTGTAGATTAGCGGCACGGCGCTGCTTGGCGTTTTATTGGTTGGTTCCGGGGTGTTTAGTTCGAGTTTTTCAAGGTAGCCGTAAGGTGGGCTTGCGCCTTCAGCCCGGCTCAGCCAGAAAAAGAGACTTCCTTCTCCTGGTCCACATGGTTTTAAATCAGGGTCGAGATTTTTCCTGGTTGTGGTTATCTTGCGGTTGAGATAGCTTTGCCAGCAATAACCCAGGACGTCGCAGTATTCGTCCACGGCTCCGCACAAGACCGCATCAACCCGGCCTTCAGCCAGCCAGTGGGCGGCAGTCATCAGGGCCATGGGGACGGAGAGGTTGCCCTGGGTCAGGCTCAGGTTCGGGCCGCTGATATTGAGATGTTTGGCGATATGGGCTGCGGCTGCGTTGTGAACCGAGTTGGAGAAGAGGGTTGGTGAGGCTAGAGCATCACCATCTTTAATGACGGAATCGAGAAACGAAAAGGTTGTGGCGCTGGCACCGTAGGCACTGGCCACAATCAGTCCGGTGCGTTCGCCGACCAGGGTTTGTCCGGAATTTTTACAGGCCAGGCAGGCTCCCAGCAGAGCCAGCCTGGAAAAATGATCAAGGCGGCGCAGTTCACGGCTTTTGATGATTGTTTTAAGGGGGCTTGTCGAGGCGCGAAAGACCGGCAGCTTGTAAGATCCCTGGTCGGTTTCAATCGCGATCAATTCCGGCTCGACTTTCTTTTCACCCTTTAAAGTCGCACGCCACTCATCGAGGCCGGCCCCAAAAGCTCCGACCGGGCCGATGCCGCGTATGGCCATCGGAATCATTGTCCGGCTCCATCAAGGCCGAATATCAAGGCTGCATTATTGCCGCCAAAAGCCAACGATTGACTTAATGCCAGACGACCATCGAGATCTTTGGCGCAGTTTGTTGGTGTGAGACCGATGTCGGGGTCGGTTTCACTGAATCCGGCACTGGCGGGGATTTTTCCGGTTTGCAGCATGGAGATCGTAAAGGCTGCTTCCAAAGCGCCGGCCGCTCCGAGGGTGTGTCCGGTATGTCCTTTGGTTGAAAAAAAGGGGGTCTGGGGAAAGAGAGATTTAATGATTTTCCCTTCCGTCAGGTCGTTGTTGAGGGTGGCGGTACCGTGGGCATTGATGAAAGCGATATCTTCAGCCTTGGTGTCGGCGTTGTTCAATGCCAGCTTTAAAGCTTGACGCAACCCTTTGCCTTCGGGGTGGGGGGCGGTCAGGTGCCAGGCGTCACAGGAACTGCCGTAGCCCAGGATGAAAGCTCGCGGAGGTCGCTTACAGCGTTCTTGCAGGTGGCTCGATTCAAGCACTAAGATCGCAGCTCCCTCTCCCAGATTGAGGCCGCTGCGGTGGCGGTCAAAAGGTCGGCAGGGTTGATGATCGCTGATCATCAAAGAGATAAAACCGTTACAGGTGACCCGGCAGAGTTCGTCGCTACCGCCGACTAAGACTAGATCGCAGATCCCGGATCTGATCCAAGCAGCCCCTATTCCGATCGCATCGCTACCCGAGGAGCAGGCATTGACGATCGTGAGCTGGGGGCCGTGCAGGTCAAAGAATTGAGCTAATACGGCGGCAGGATTGCTGCGCAGGTAGCGGTCAATCGGTTTGAGACCGGGATTTTCACCATCCCGAAAGTCACGGTAAAATTGTTCGTCGTTCATACTTCCGCCGACGGTTGTGCCGATACAGACTCCGACTTTAAGTTGCGACAACCCTTTACCGTCACTCCAGCCGGCATCTTCTAAAGCCTCGCGGGCCGCAGCCAGGGCCAGTCGGCTAGTTCGTAGCCAGGGTTGATTTTCGTCTTCACTGTCGAGAAAGGATGGCGGCAGTTCAAAAACCGGATAAGTGGTGGGATGGTCAAGCTGAAAACGTCGTGGGGCGGCCGGTTCCCGGCGTCTCTCAAAAAGTGCCGCAAAGGTACTCTCAAAGTTAAGGCCGGTGGCGCACAAAGCCCCGATTCCGGTGACCGCAACCTGTTTGTCCGGCTGCGAGATTGCTGCGGAGCCACTAATGGACATAAATACTGAATAATCCTAAAACTATGCCACGAAAGATATCCGGCATTTGATTGGTTGACCACGAAATATAGGAGATACACGAAAAAGAGGTTTTTGTAAATATTTGCTCTAAAGTAAATTTTGTGCTTGGAAAGGAGTCGGGGGGTAGGCTTGACAAAGAGTGAGATGGTGTGTAATGCAAGGGTGTTTGCTTGGATTATCTTCTCAGGTAGTTGTTTGGTTCTTGTGTATATTTGTAAGGGGGGGGGCTATGCGGCGACTGATTTGTTGTTTTCTGATTTTAGGGGCCTGTCTCCTGATCTCTGCTTGCGCGATGTCACGCAAGACCCGCGAGATGGTTCGGCCGATATCTCTGACGATGCCTGGCGATTATCGGATGGCTGCCTACTTGGGATTTTCTTCGCCCCAGAAGAGCTTTAAGCTGACTGAAATCAAGGCCCGGATCGTTGTGGCTGAAGTTTTTCAGGTGAGCTGTCCTCATTGTCAGAATCTGGTTGATGATCTTAAAGATCTCTATTGTCTGATAGATAAAGAAGGTCTTTCTCATCAGGTAAAAATTATTGGTCTGGGCTATGGCAATGACTTTTTTGAAGTTGATGAGTATGGCCGGCGTCATGCTATCCCTTACCCGCTTTTTGCCGATCCTCGAGGGAGTAAGGTGAAGGTTGAAAATATCCCGGTTACATTTATTCTCAAATTGACTCCGGAGGGGGCTCAGGTTCTCTATGAATTTCATGGTCCGATCCCAGCTAGCGATGATCTTTTGAAACTTATTCGTCAGTCGGCCGGTCTGTAGGATTACTAGTTGTCAAACAGTTTATTTTTATGTTAGAGGGCATCAGCGTCTAAAGATTAATTTTTTGTTAAAGTTTGAATCGGAGGGGTGGAATTATGAGTTATGAAAATGTTTTGGTGGATATGGTTGCTGAATATGTTGGTGAGATAACCCTGAATCGGCCTAAGAGTTTAAATACCTTCAGCCTGCCTTTGGCCCGGGAGTTGAACCAGGCTTTGTTGGAGCTTGATGATCGTGATGATGTGCGGGTTATTATTCTCAAGGGTTCCGGTAAAGCTTTTTGTGCTGGTATCGATGTCAGTGATTTCTTCGGCAAGACGGCGATGGAGTATAAAGAGTGGATTGAGACCATGGAGACCCCGTTAGTCAATATGAGCCGGATGAGCAAACCGGTGATTGCCCAGGTTCATGGGGTGGCGGCGGCCAATGGTGCCGGCTTGATAGCGGCGGCCGATCTGGCGGTTATGGCGGAAGGGGCTCGTTTCGGTTTGACGGCCATCAATGTTGGCTTGAACTGCATTGGTCCGATTGTTCCGGTGAGTAAGATGATCGGTCGTAAAAAGGCTTTGGAGCTGCTTTTTGACGGTCAGTTGATTAAATCAGGCGAGGCTTTGAGTATGGGGATTGTTAACCGGGTGGTGCCTGATGACGAACTTGAAGCCGAAACCAGAAAATGGGCCGCAGGTCTGGCCCAAAAGAGTCCAATTGCCTTGCAGATCGCCAAGACTGCGTTCTATGGTGCGGCTGATCAGGATTACTATAAGGCTTTCGAATATATGAATGAAGCCTTTGCCCGCTTGTGTACGACTGAAGATGCGGCCGAAGGGATTAAGGCCTTTATGGAGAAACGTTCCCCTGAGTGGCAGGGCAAATAGCCGGCTGTTTCAGTATGATCAGGGGTAAATTCAAAAATGACCTTAAGAGCATTTGTTCTTAAGGTCATTTTTGTTTATTGTCGGGCTTGGGCAGATCTTTAAAAAAGTCAAAATCGAGGATGTCTCAATCAGGGATGCGATTGAAGAAGACCGCTTCCTGGTAAAGCAGGTTCTTAATTTCTTTGGTGAGAAACCGCGGCGCGCAGCGCCAGGTCCAGTTTCGTTCGGATGATCCCGGGCTGTTCATGCGGCAATCACTGCCGAAACCGAGAGCATCCTGTAATGGGATGATGGCCAGGGCGGCGATTGAAGCGTAGGCCATTTTTATAAAATCAAGGTGGATAGCGCTGCCGTCGCTGTTGGCAGCACGCCGGGCCCGCTCTTTACATTCAAAATCTACACCCTCATCAAGGTACCAACCGAGAGTTGTTTCATTATCATGGGTGCCGGTGTAGACGACGCAGTTGGGGGAGGTGAAATTCCAGGGCAGGTAAGGGTTGTCCAGATTCCCGTCAAAGGCGAACTGGAGTACCTTCATACTGGCAAAGCCGAGATGGTTTCTTAATTCCTCGACGGGAGGGGTGATTGTTCCCAGGTCTTCGGCAATGATGCTTAAATCTTGTATGGCGTTGCCCAGCCGAGCGAAAAAAGCTTTTCCCGGCCCTTTGATCCACTCACCATCTTTTGCGGTTTCAGCTGTGGCGGGAATCCTCCAATAGGCTTCAAAAGCCCGGAAATGGTCGATTCTGACAACATCAACAAGTTCCGCCAGGCGTTGTAGGCGTTGTTGCCACCACTTGATGACTATCTCATTTAGTGTCTCATTCTCCCGACTATCTGATTGCCAGCGATAGAGCGGATTACCCCAGGCCTGGCCGGTCGAGCTGAAATAGTCGGGCGGGACACCGGCTACATATTCCGGTTTGAGGGTTTCCGGATCGAGTTGAAAACATTTCTGATGGGCCCAGACATCGGCACTGTTGAGAGCTGTATAGATGGGCATATCACCGATCAATCTGATTTGCCGTTTCCCCGCCTTTTCCTTCAATTCATGCCATTGTTCGGCAAAAAGATACTGGACAAATTTGTGGTACTTGACTCTGCCTGAGAGCTTTTTCCCCAGAGACGTCAGAGTTTGTGGGTCGCGTTTCGCAATCTTACTAGGCCAGTCATGCCAGGGGAGGCCGGAAAATTTTTCTCCAAGACTAACAAAAAGGGCATAATCTTCAAGCCAGGGCGAGTTATCGCAAAATTCGGCAAAGGCCTGCGTTTGTGGAGCTCTCTTGAGGAAGTTGGCGAAGGCTTTTTCAAGGAGTGCTTCTTTGAACGCAGCGACCTCTTTAAAGCGCACCAGATATTGATAAAATTCCGGAGCTTCACCAAGATCTCCAGCCTCAATCCAGCCGTCACGTAAGAGATAGTCGGGACTGATCAACAGCGGGTTGCCGGCAAAGGTTGACGTACTCATGTAGGGCGAGTGTCCGTGAATTGCAAGCGTTGGCCCCAGCGGTAGAAACTGCCAGCAGCGCTGCCCCGATTCTTTAAGAAAATCGAGAAATTTTTCCGCTTCCGGGCCGAGATCGCCAATCCCCCAAGGGCTTGGCAGGGAGGTGAGATGGAGCAGGATGCCGGCGGCCCGGTCAGGGTATGGTTTTTGGTTGTGGACAGGGTCTGCTGCGGGCATGCTCTAATCCTTTGCTAACGGTTGATGCACGCGTAAAAAATCTCGGCCAGCGAGAAAGGCGCGGATCACCTGTTCACTACTTTGGTTGAGGAGTTTTTCAGCTTGGTTGAGTGCGTTATCGAGGGTGAGCGGGCCGGGACAGATGGAGAAGACCGCATTGATGCCCCCATGATGGAGTTCCTCCAGTTCGCTGCCGATACTTCCGGCGATGGCGATGCAGGGGATATTTTTCTCTTTAGCCAGGGCTGCGACTCCGGCCGGAGCTTTGCCGAAGGCGGTCTGTCGGTCGATCTGGCCCTCGCCGGTAAGAAGCAGGTCGGCACCTTTGAGTTTGTTTTTAAGATCGACGAGCTCAAGCACAACATCGATGCCTTTTTCCAGGCGGGCATTTAAGAAAGCGAAGAGTCCGGCGCCTAATCCGCCAGCCGCTCCGGCTCCGAGGAGTTCAAGAACCTTAATGCCGAGATCGCGCTCGATAATGGCGGCCAGGTTCTGCAGTCCCAGATCAAGTTTTTTGACCTGAGCCGGTGTCGCCCCTTTTTGTGGTCCATAAGTGTGGGCTGCCCCCTGGTCACCGCAGAGCGGATTATTGACATCGCAGACGGCGATAAAACTTCTTTCTCCGACCCTCGGATCGAGGTTGCTGGTATCTATCGAGCGGATTTCGCCAAGTGAATTACCGGTTGGGGTCAGAGCTTTTCCTTTGCTGTTGAGAAAACGTACCCCGAGAGCGTGCGCCATACCGATGCCGCCATCGTTGGTGGCGCTGCCGCCGATTCCGACATAGATCTTTTGGGCCCCGCAATCAAGGGCTGCACTGATCAATTGTCCGGTGCCAAGGGTCGTGGTTCGGGTCGGGTCGCGTCTCTTTTCATCAAGCAGCACCAGGCCGCTGGCCAGGGCCATCTCGATGATCGCGGTTTTAGACTCAGGATTATACCAGAATTCAGCGGTAATTTTTTCTTGTAGAGGATTGGATACTGTAACCCGGCGCAATTTTCCGGCACTGATTCCGTCGGCCACGCAGAGCAGGCCATCTCCGCCATCAGCCACGGGAACTTCGACAATCTCAGCCTCGGGTAGCACCCGTCGAACACCAAAGCTGATAGCTGTTGCCGCAGCTTTGGCCGTCAAAGACCCTTTGAACGCGTTCGGAGCAACAACAATTTTCATTTTACGTAATAACCGTTGGTTGGTCGCGGCCTGTGATTTTTTTTATCGCAAACAGTTCATCCGCCAGTCTGATAAGATCGGCCAGTGCGGTCTGGGTCTCCAGAGTCATAGCGGCGGGATTTTTTTCAACCTTTTCAAAGTAGAGGCGTAAGGTTGCGCCGCTGGTGCCGGTGCCGGAGAGGCGCAGGATGATCCGTGATTTGTCTTTGAAAATGAGCCTGATACCTTGTTGTTCCGAAAGGCTGCCGTCGATCGGATCCAGGTAGGAAAAATCGTCGGCAGCGGTGATCTCTAGCGAGCCAAATTGCGCTCCGCAGAGCGTTTCGAATCTCTCTCTCAGATCATTAACAAGTTTGTTTGCGGCGTCGCTTTCAACCTCTTCATAGTCGTGGCGGGAATAGTAGTTGCGGCCGAAATGTTGCCAATGTGCCTCAACAATCTCTTTGACGGAGATCTTTTTTACGGCCATCAGGTTAAGCCAGAAAAGAACCGTCCAGAGACCGTCTTTTTCCCGGATATGGTCGGAGCTGGTACCGAAGCTCTCTTCGCCACAGATCGTCAATTTACCGGCATCGAGGAGGTTGCCGAAAAATTTCCAGCCGGTCGGGGTTTCATAGCAGTCGATGTTAAGTTCTTTAGCCACGGCGTCAAGGGCACAGCTCGTCGGCATTGAGCGGGCGACCCCTTTAAGGCCATTCCTATAGCCTTTGATGAGATGAGCGTTGGCGGCGATGACGGCGACGCTGTCGCTCGGGGTGACGAAAAAGTTGTCTCCTAAAATCATGTTGCGATCGCCGTCTCCATCGGATGCCGCGCCGAAATCGGGAGCTTTTTCGCCGAACATGACCCTGACCAGATCTTTGGCATGTTTCAGGTTGGGATCGGGGTGACCGCCGCCGAAATCGGGTTTGACTGTGCAATTGAGAAGGCTTTCCGGCGCAGCCTTAAGGCGCCGACAGAAAATTTCTTCGGCATAGGGGCCGGTAACCGCGTGCATGGCGTCAAACTGAAAGGTAAATTCTTCACTTTTTAAGAGTTCTGC
>JAGHAQ010000099.1 GCA_021161425.1 Candidatus Tharpella sp.
CCCATCAACCTTGACAATCTCAAAGAAATCTTGCGACAATATGTTTGAGGATCAAAACTGAAAGCAAGCCTTTAATCTTTCAGTTTAAAACGTAAAGAACCTTCACTGATCTTGATATCATCAACCCCGGCCGCAAAAACTTTCCAGAAACCGTTTTCTTGGCCAAATTTCTCCACCAGATCAACATTTTTCAGATTGCCCAGCCAGGCATTCGGAACCGGCACACCCCAAAGGCTTATGCCTTTCAGGATTACAGTTGGTTTACCATGGCTATACCTCAATTCCAGACCGGCACTAAGTTTGATAGTCTTACCCCCCATAACCGGCAAATCCTTATCTAAGGGTACGATCAGTCTGGCGCTGGCCAAGTCATCAGAAAAATCGATAGCCAGCTTTTTGGCCAAGTCGGTATTTCTGGCCAGCAGGGCATTAACCTCTCTCTCAGTAAATGTTATTTCACGCCGGGCGCCGACTTCGCTGTAAGGCTCCGGTGCAAATTTGTCACGTCCGGTTTTTTGTTTTGCACTTTTCCTGGCAGCCGTTTGCCGGGGTTTTTCCTCCAAATGACTGAGCTTGGTTTGCAGAACCTTTTCTTCGGTCGAGTTTAAAGTGACTGGCTTAAACTCTTTAGGAAAAAGAAAAATAGTTGCCAGCCACAGGGCTAGAGCACAGCCGCATGCCGTCGCAACCGTGATGATAGCAAAAAGCTTCAGCCAGCTGAAACTCTGCTTTTCATCGTTTAACGCTGAGACGGGAGAATTCTGAGTCATCGTTTTGCCCTCCGGGCTTAGATATCTTTTCAAAGATACGAAATCAGGTGTACAGTTGAAATCGCCTGAACTCGCTTGTAATAAAAACTTGAATTACAAAATATCACTTTTCAAACATAAGTCAAGTTGATCATCAACAGTCGCTGACCATACAATCATTCGGAAAGCAAACCCCGCAGGTTTTATTAGCTTTGTCTAGACATATAATTTAATAGCGTCTTATGGAAAAGAGTGAATTCGTTAAAAACCGCTCAACTTGGGCTCAAGTTTTTTTTGCAAACTGCCGAAAAGAGAGTGAAGAATCATTTATACCTGCAGTTTTTGTTGGTTATACCGACATCTATCTACTTTTTACTCGCTTTTACAAATAGAAAAGTTCTTATACTTATTTATACTTAAAGGATGTTGGTGGCCTCTTCAAGCACTCAAACATTACACTCAACTACTTCCCTACTCAAATCCCGGGCCAGTAAATATGCAATCTATGGAGTGCTGATTGCCGGCACCTGAATCATCATCGCCACTTTGATGGTTGCTTACCTGGGGGGAAATACGATTAGCCTTGAAAGTATTATCTTTGCCCAAAAAACCAATTTTGCCCTCTGGGTATTAGATTGCATGCCTTTTATTTTCGCCTTTTGGGGACAGTATGTCAGTTCTATCATGGCCTTTCAAGCAGGAGCGATTATTGTTGATCAAACTGCCGATTTAAGGGCTCAAACTACGGTCTTGGAGGAAAAAGCCAGCCACGAAGCAACCCATGACTCCCTGACTGATCTACCTAACCGAATCCTCTTTCATGATCGCTTGCAACAAGCCATCAGCGCGGCCCAGCGGCACCAGCATAAACTGGCCGTTATGATTATTGATCTGGACAACTTCAAAGAGATCAATGACACCCTGGGACATTTCAACGGTGATATTCTTTTAAAACAGGTGGGTACCCGGCTGCATGGCACCATTCGAGATCTGGACAGTGTCGCCCGTTTGGGAGGCGATGAATTTGCCATTCTACTGCCCAAAATTGCCGGCGGCACGGATGCAACAATGGTGGCGAAAAAGCTGAGCCAAGCCTTGACTCCGTCATTTCAGATCAGCGGCTTAAACCTTGATGTACATGCCAGTATCGGGATTGCGATTTTCCCTGGTGATGGCAATGATCGGGATACCTTAATGCAGCGAGCTGAAGTAGCCATGTACGCAGCTAAAAAAGAGACCTCGGAGTACCTTTTTTATTCCCGTAAATTGGATCAATACAGCCCCAAACGACTGACGCTGATGGCTGAGTTGCGACAGGCCATTGAACAACAGGAACTGCTGGTCTACTACCAACCAAAAGTGGAGATTAAAACCGGCAAAGTCATTGAGGTTGAAGCTCTGGTCCGGTGGCTGCACCCTGAACATGGCCTGCTACTTCCTGATGAGTTTATCCCCATGGCTGAACGAACCGGATTGATCAAACCATTGACTTCCCTGATTGTTGACCACTCTTTAAAACAAATTTCGTCTTGGAACCGGGAGGGGTATGAAATAGGAGTAGCCATCAATATCTCTGCCGGAGTATTACTGGATCCCCAATTCCCCGATTCACTCATTGGCCTGCTGGCCGGATATCGTGTGAACCCTGCAAGCATTGTGTTGGAGATTACCGAAACCACCATCATGGCAGACCAGGAACGAGCTATGGAAACCCTGCTCAGATTGAAGGACGTTGGCCTGCGGATCTCCCTTGACGATTTTGGTACCGGCTACTCCTCACTGGCCTACCTGAAACATCTACCCGTATATGAATTAAAAATTGACAAATCTTTTGTCATGAAAATGGATCACAACAAAGATGACGCCGTGATCGTTAAAATTATTATCCAACTAGGTCATCATTTAGGTCTGAAGATAACGGCTGAAGGAGTCGAAAGCGATACCATTTACCAACAATTGGAACAGTTGCATTGTGATATAGCCCAAGGCTTTTTGATCAGCAAACCACTACCCGCTGAAGACCTTATCGCTCATCTGAAAAACTCAAGATGGATTATGACGTGATGCACCCTGAAACCCCAGTGGCTTAGATTACGCGCCAAACAGCCTTTTTTTGAACCATTTGGCCAGCAAACCCCACAATTTCAGCTTTCTCATCGGCTTTCCCTTTCCTTTGCCGTTCGTGCATTGAAAAATCATATTGGCTTTAAAGAGATCTTTTGCTATCTTCAATCTCCAAAGATGCGTGAGCCTGCGTCCTGCGCCGAGATACAGGAACTCAAACCACGGTTCGCCGTCTGCTACAGAAAGAGCAACACTTGCTCCTTTACCATTAGAGGGTAAGCACACCGTCTGTTTTTGAGGATATAAAAACCGATGCATAAATTTATCAAGCCCCTACTGTTTCTCGTACTTGCGGCCGCAATTGTCTTCTTGTCCCGGCATTTCAACCTTGGGGCTCTGCTTAATGAAGAAACTTTGCGCGAGTTAATTGAGCGAGCCGGAGCCTGGGCTCCTTTTTTGTCGGAGTTCTCTTAATTATTGCATTGAATCTCGGAGTTCTGATCTACAAAAAAAAACGGGGAAACGGTTGACGACTGTAGCTAACATCGAAATGTCTGACCTGGTTTTAATTTGCTAAAAACAGGGATTGCTTTCTAGTCGATGTTGTGATTTATTTGACTTGGATCATTATGTAGATTACATATATTAAAATCAGCAACTTAAAATAACCTCCGAAAACGTCAAATCGATAAAGGGTTGAGATGAAAAATCAGGTCTCTAGGTAGATAGCCGGACTGCTTTTCAGAAAAGCGGGCCGGCTATTTTTTTGTTACGGTTATCAGATTTCAAAAAATAGAGAGGGGACATCCATGAACCGAAGACCATCAGTTGTTCGGATATCTTTACTGCTACCGCTGGCCGTCTCCATATTCTTCTTACTGTCCATCAATGTTTCACCAGTTCATGCCGAGGATAAACAAATAAGAATCGGTGTCTTAGCCAAACGTGGAGCTAAACACTGCCTGCAAAAATGGTCGGCCACCGCCGAATATCTCTCCCAAAATATCTCAGGCTACTCATTTTCAATTGTCCCACTCAGTTTTGACAAGGTTATTCCTGCTACCGAAAAAGGTGAGATTGATTTTGCGCTGACCAATTCCAGCTACTATGTCACGCTGGAAATTAATCATCAGGCAGATCGGCTTGTCACCCTGATAAATAAGGATGTTCACAATAAGCCTATGAGCACTTTTGCGGGAGTAATCGTTACCCGGGCCGACCGCCAGGACCTTA
>JAGHAQ010000006.1 GCA_021161425.1 Candidatus Tharpella sp.
AGATAGTCCTCAAGTTGAGGCTTAAGCTCACCAAAAGCAATTTTCTCGAAATTCAGGTGCAGACTATGTGGTTTTATCTCCGAGACAAAATTAACCACCTCATCGATATAGAGAGCGATTAGGCCGGGATCCGTCGAGAGCGGCATCGAAAAACTGCGGGGATAATCGAGGCGAACCAGTGAGTATTCATAAAAACCACCGGGCTGAGCCCCGATCCGGGACAGCGACAAAAGCGATCGACCACGAATATGAGCATCAAGATAGCCCCCCAACCGCCACGAAACATCATCAAGAAAAAAGGCTTCGTAATAGTGCATATTATGAAAAAGAGGGTCGCTGTGCCCACTCTTAAAGGGTTTATCGAAAGTAGCGAAACGCCCCAGGTTACTGAACTCTAACTCGACCCCGATCGGGGTTTTGCCGGATTGGCTATGGGTTGCAAAAAGCTCTTCAGCCTGTGAAGCCATATCCGTAAACGGCAAAAGATCTTTTATCAGAGAAGCTGTCAGAAGGGCATAGACATAAAGGCTGCGCTGATTGTCGGCAACTACTTGTTCGATCAAGGGATCAAGAAGGGCATCATACTGCGAGCGTTGACGATTAAACCAAATCATCGCCATTAAATTAGGGAAAAAATCGTAATAGCAGTCCGGTGAGTGAGGGGGCAAGCGTTCCTGGTTAAGCGCACGACGGGCCCCCTGCACCAAATAACCGAAAAGAAAGTGACGGAAGATCAGACCTAAATAGGGACGGAGAATCTCACGATGACGCCATACCCGACGGCTTATCATCAAGCGGCGATATTGGCGGGCGGTGGCGATCTTGAGGTTATGGCGAAAAACTGTTGGAGTTTGAGTATGGATACTTTGATTTTTAAAGAAGAGAAAACGGCGCCGATAAGTAACACCGATAAATTCACGCAACAACATCAAGCGTTCAACCACAGTCAAGCGCTGATAGACCCTTTCATAATGGGTCGAACGGATTTGCTCCGGAAAATAGAAAGCCAGAGGTTTGCACCAAAGTAGTGGTCAGTTATCAGTGGTCAACGCCATTGTCATCTGGAGTTGGTAAAATTTCTATGAATAGTCCCCGCGGCTGTATTTTTCGACCTCGACCCGAGCCATGACCAAGGATTCCTGCATCAAGTCGGCCAGTTCACCATGCTCAACCTGATTGACATACTCCATCATATCTCTTGAAACCTGATCAAGTACCCGTACAGTCTCTTTCATTTTTTCAGGATCAAGACGCTCACGATTGAGATTCTGGCGATAGTTATCAAGAATATCAATAAGCTGTTCGGTATCCTTGATACCTCTCTCACGCAGGTCGGCAGACGCCGGTAATTCATCCAGAGCCGTTACATCGTAGACCGGGAAAGTCGCAAACCCGGGCTGCACGGAGCTGCCTGACGTCGTCTCCCCGATCGCTTGGCTTTTTAGCTTCTGATCAAGAAGTTTACCGAAGTCGCCTTTGATCTCTTGCCGGTCGACCATCGTTTTTTTTGGCACACCGGCAATCTGGCCGGCTGAATTTGAATCTATTCCATCAATACTCATGGTAAAAGCTCCCGCAAGGCCTCCCCTAATCGGTTCAGGGGGAGCCTGCTCTGCTCCTTAGTTCGCATATTTCGGCATAAAGCCTCGCCCTGATTCAGCTCATCCGGACCGACGATCAGAGCATAAGTAACCCCGTCCTTATCGGCTTTTTTAAGCTGACTCTTTAGGCTTTTCTGCTGAAAACCCAATGTTGTCATCTGCGCTTCACGGTTTAGCTCCACATGTATCGGGAAGAGAAGACGTAAAGCTTCTTCCCCGAGAGGAACCAGCGCCACAAAAGGGGAAGACAAAGGAGCAACCTCGCTGCCAATCAGCATCATGAGGCGTTCAAAACCAATGGCAAAACCAAAAGCCGGGGTCGCTTTGCCGCCGAGTTCTTCGACCAGACGATCATAACGTCCACCGGCCGCCACCGCATTCTGAGCTCCGAGATCTCCGGCCAAAAACTCAAAGGTCGTACGCGTATAGTAATCAAGACCGCGTACCAACCGGGGATTGACCTGATAATCAAGCCCGACATCATCTAACAGGCTGCAAAGCCCGGAAAAATGCTGATGACAACCATCACAAAGGGCATTGCTGATCAGCGGTGCACCGGCTGCCGCCTCCCGGCATTGCGGATTTTTACAATCCAGAGCCCGAAGCGGATTTTCCGAAATCCGGCGCCGGCAATCTCCGCACAACGCCTCCTGACGTTCGTACAGATAATTTTTGAGCTGATCACGAAAAGCCGGTCGACAAGCCTCGCACCCCAAACTGTTGAGATGCAGAACTGCTCCTTTGACAGAGAGTGCATGAAAAAACTGTGCCAACATTACCAGGGTTTCGGCATCCTGATAGAAACTCTCCTCACCAAAGACTTCCGCACCGAGCTGATGAAACTGACGATAGCGCCCCTTCTGTGGACGCTCATAACGAAACATCGGCCCCACGTAATACAACTTATTGATTTCACTTATTTTACCGAGAGAGTACTGATTATAGGCGCGAACCACTGAAGCCGTAGCTTCAGGCCGTAGAGTCAGTGAACGATCTGAACGATCAACAAAAGTATACATCTCTTTTTCGACAATATCGGTCTCTCCACCGATGCTACGGGCAAAAAGTTCCGTCGGTTCTAAAAGCGCGAGGCGCAACTCGGCAAATCCGTACCCTTCAAGAAGGTCGCGAAATTTATCTTCAACTAAACGCCAGCGAAAACTCTCCGGCGGCAAAATCTCATTAAAACCTTTGACCGTTTTTATCTGTATTTTTTTCATAATTCCATATTAACTTATTCGAGGCCTCCTTGACAACCGGAAATTAGCTGGATCGGCAATTTATCGCTAAAAGAACCTGAAAGATCAGCTTCAAGAAAAAGAAAACCATCCTCTTTAACCCGCCAGGAGCGAGCTGTAGACCAATTAAGAGGAGTTTTTTCATCAACAACACCCCCTCTTTTACCCGGCTTAAGACACCATCCCCCAGCTTTGACCACAACTTTTTCCAGGACTGCCGGCAAACGCTCCGCAGGATCTACCAACAGGGCCAGAAGATTGACACTTTCAGGCAGGCTCGCCGGGTCAACCTGACCACCACCCCAGACCAAAGCGGAGAGATCACCATAGCGAAGCAGCAATGAGGGGGCCATACCCAGCAACGATTCTTTCCGGGATGGTGAAAATATAAAATCGTTAGCCGGCGGCCCCAGAACCGAGATATCGACCCCGTTCAGACGAAAAGGGAAGGAAAGAGATGAGAGTTTCCGCCAGCGCACACCGAAACGATCCTGAGTTTCGCGACAAAAATTTTTAAAGGGCGGATAACCGCTCCAGACTCCGTGATACCAGATTTCCCGAACCTGAAAATGCTCAACCAAAAAAAGCAGACCGCCCACCAGACCGCGCTGAGGTTCGGTCAAAATCAGGGTATCGATCCGTTTGATTTTACGCTGCCAACAGTAGGGCGCAATCACCTTTTCGGCCATCGAAAATGAGGACCCCGGCCAAGAGCCACCATTAATCAGCAGGGCCTCGCCGCCCGGCATTTCAAAGAGCAGACTTTGCGGCTTGCCACCGATGAAAGCGGCCAAAGATATTTTTTCCCGCTCTTGCTCTGACCACCACCAAGCCCGGTCCAACAAACCGGCAAAAGATAAAATCAGCAACAGGAACAGACCGGACTTTTTATAACGGGGATAAGAGATCAAGCAGCAAACAGTTAACAGAAAAAGAGCGGCCAGAACCATCTCGGTAGTGGTCAAGGTCGAAAGATAATAACGCCGGCCCGGGAGCCAGTCCTGCAAAAGAAATCCGCCATGAAGCAGGGTTTCAAGAATCCAAACCAGTGGTTTAAGAAAAAGAGCCATCAACCCGGGCAGCGGCGCCAGCAAAAGAGAGATCATACCGACGGGAATAATGACCAGAGAAAAGAGCGGCAAAAGCAGCAGGTTGGCTGCTAAAGAGTAAGAAGAGATAAAATGCACCCGGTTGATAAGCCAGGGAGCGGTGGCCAGGGTTATCGCAGCAGAACTTGCGAGAAGATAAAAGATATTTCTTGAAAGGCTTTGAAACCAAATCGGGAACCCTTGACAACTCGGCAAAAGTCTCTGCTGCCACCAACAACGAGCCCGGGGTAAAACCCACAGGATAGCGGCAACTGCAGTGAAAGAGAGTTGAAAAGAGAGTTCAAAAAGGGCTTGAGGCCAACTGCATAAAATCACAATGGCGGCCCCTAAAAGGGCTGAAAAAGGGTCACGAAGACGACCGAGAAGCAGGGCAACAAGAAAAAAAAGAGCCATTATCCCGGCCCTGACAACCGGCAGATGAAGTCCGGCCAGAAGAATATATAAGGGCAAAAACAAGAGCGTCAACAAGGCCGCAACCTGAACTGATCCAGTTGCAAAACTGATCCTCAGAAGCCCCGGCAAGAAACGTTGCACAGAAAAGAAAAAAAGGCTGACAACTATGCTTAAATGAAGACCGGAAATAGCGAAAAGATGAAAAACCCCGAAATCAAGAAAGAGCTCTTTTACTTCAGGCCGCAACTGATCTCGACTGCCAATCAGCACCGCCTGCAAAATAGCTGCAGCCTCCCCGGCTCCGGCACTCTCAAAAAGAGAATGATAAAGAGAGCGGCGCAGTTTCTCAATCGCACCGAGACCACCGGAAAAACGGGCCGTAACCGTAAGATCATCAAAAGTCTGAAGACGACCAGATGCAACCAGACCTGAAAGCACCTGGGTACGGAGATATCCACGTAAAAAAGGATGACGGGGTGAATACAAAGGCTGTAATCTGACCTCGGCAGCGACAATATCTCCGATTCGAGGCAGGCGGGGATCGTTATAAGCTGCAGCTGGGAGGTAGAGTAGAATTTCACCATGCCCAGCCAGTGAGCCGGTCAAAGGTTCAAGACGCAGGCGCCAGCCATTGAACGAACCTCGCGGGAAAGTTGTGACCCGGCCAAGAATCTTTTGCGTCTCGGTTTCATTCTTTGCCGGCAAAGATTTAAAAGCCAAAAACTCGGCCCGACGAGACTCGATTTTACAGGAAACCAACCCGGCCAACAGGAGAGAAAATATGATCAGGGAGAGTAACAACAGGGGACAGAACGGAACTTTAAGCCAACCTAAAAACAGGTAATAAAAAAAGGCCGGGAGGAGGGCTATCAGGAGAAGCTGGGTCGGCGACAAGCGATAACAAACCGACCCCACAATCGCCCAGATGATCATCAACAGGGGCAAAAAAAGCGGCCTGTAAGCAATCTCCCGCGATAGCTCCCTCATCAGCAAATCATCTAGACCAATAATTCATCAAGTTTTTCAACCAGTTTTCGCGCCGCCGGTGGAAGAGTGGTCGGCAAAACAATATTGAGTTCGACAATCTGATCTCCGGCAGTCGCCCCGGAAACCTGCACACCTTTCCCCCGAAGCCGCATCTTCTGCCCGTTCTGAGACCCCTCTTTGATTTTCAACATCGCCTTGCCGGAAAAAGTCGGAACTTCAATCCGACCACCAAGCAGGGCGGTCGTCAAGGGGACTTCAACCCGACAAAGTAGATCACGACCCTGCATGGTAAAAATCGGGTCGGGACAAACCTTGATGGTCAAAATCAGATCACCCGCCGGGCCGTTGTTAACTCCGGGATGACCCTTGCCCTTGAGCCGTAAACGGGCGTCATTAACGGTTCCAGGCGGCACTTTGACATTAACTTGCTGAGAGTCAACCCGCAGTTTAAGTTCAGTTCCAGTGATGGCTTCGGCAAAATCAATTTCAACCCGATGCTCGGCGTTCCCGCCGCGGCGCGGCCCCGGAGCCTGTCCCTGCTGAAAGCCTCCCCCACCAAAAAGATTGGCGAAGATATCTGAGGCATCCCCCTGTCCACCAACTGAACCTCTGCGAGAAGAGAAATTCCGCCCCCCGCCACCAGCACCACTAAAGAGATCATTAAAATCAAAGCCGCCGGCCCGACCTCCGGGGAAACCTCCGGCCCCGCCTCCACCTTGGTGGTGAAAAGCCTCCCCATAGGTGTCATATTCCCGTCGTTTTTTTTCATCGCCTAAAACTTCGTAGGCCTCATTGACCTCTTTAAATTTCTTTTCAGACGCCTTGTCATCCGGTTTAACATCGGGATGATACTGACGGGCTTTGCGACGAAAAGCCTTTTTTATTTCATCAGCCGAAGCCTTTTTGTCAACCCCGAGAGTTTTATAAAAATCTTTTCCAGCCATATAGCTTCACACTCCAAACAGATTACAATAATTTAAAATTTCGCTATGCAATTAATTTCTTAGCTTTCCTTTGCAAAAGCCCAATTTTGGCAACCGTAATAACAACCTTAACGATATACTCCAATGACGCACCTGTCAAGAAATATACTAATAATCTGGTTCAACATCGTAACGTCTAACTCAAAGGCCACCCTGTGAAAAGTGGCCTTTATAATGTAAAGAATTGCAAGAGATTTACCTTGACAGTAGTCATATATCCACATTAAGCAATCATCAAAACAGTCGGCACACAACCGATGATTAGAAAACAGTTCACCTTGTCCCGAAGGAGGGCATAATGCCGACTACCAAGTTTAATGATTATCCACCGGCCAGACTGGCCTGGATCATGTGGGGCCTGGGAGCAGCATTGTATCTGATCGGATTCTACCAACGAGTAGCGCCCGCTGTGATGACCGGTGAACTGATGAAAGATTTTGCCATCGGGGCCGCCGGACTGGGAAATCTTTCAGCCTTCTATTTCTACAGTTATGTCGCAATGCAGACCCCGACCGGGATTCTGGCCGATCGCCTGGGCCCGCGCCGGTTGCTCAGTATAGGGGCCTTGGTCGCCAGTATTGGCGGATTGATATTCGGACTCGCCCCGACCATGATATGGGCGAGCCTGGGACGCTTATTAATCGGCGGCTCGGTGGCCGTGGCTTTTGTCGGTATGTTGAAACTGGCCAGCCACTGGTTTGCCCCACGGCAATTTGCTCTGGCCACCGGCATGGCCCTTTTCTGTGGCATTATCGGGGCGGTTTTTGCCGGTGTCCCTTTGCGCCTGCTGGTAGATACGGTAGGCTGGCGGCCAGTGATGACGGTCTCCGCTCTCATCACCTTTGTGGTGGCGGTAGCCATCTGGTCGTTTGTGTGTGATGACCCCAACGAAAAAGGTTACAAAAGCTACAGTCCGGCAACCCCTGGAGAAATCAGTAAATATTCGATTGTTGCCGGGATCGGGAAGATTTTTCGCTATCGCAACACCTGGCTTTTATGCTTGATTCCCGGCGGTGTCGTGGGCTGTATTTTAACTTTTTCCGGCCTCTGGGGCGTCCCCTTCCTGACAACCCATTATGGCCTTTTACCGGCTCAGGCGGCCGCCCTTAATTCGGCCATGCTGGTGGCTTGGGCGGTGGGAGGCCCGCTTTGTGGCGGACTCTCCGACCGCATGGGGTTACGTAAACCCTTGTATGTTATCTGTAATGCCGTACTAGTTGTCGCCTGGGCCGTGATTATATTTATCCCGGCTTTACCATTGCCCTTGCTGATCGGGATTTTGTTACTTGCCGGTCTGACCTCCGGCGGTATGATTCTCAGTTTTGCCTTCGTCAAGGAATCGGTTCCCCCTGATCTTGGGGGCACGGCTTCGGGGATTCTCAACATGGGGGTTATGGCCGGACCGATGATTATGCAGCCCGCTGTCGGTTGGGTCCTGGATCTTAAATGGCATGGGGAGTTATTAAACGGGGTTAAAATCTATAGCTTTAGTGCCTACCGTTGCGGTTTTTCACTAATGCTGGCCTGGGCCATATTGAGCGCCGTACTGATTTTCTTTACCAAAGAAACCCATTGCCGACAGACAAATTGAAGAGGTATAGATGATGCGTTCGCTATCAGAAATACAGGCGTTGGCGGAAGCCTCCGAGCCGGAAGTGTTGGAACTGGTCTCCGACAGTGCCAATCTGAAAGATAAACAGAAGCATTTCAAGCTTGCAAAAACCCCGGTCATCAAAGATAGCAAGGACTCCTACAAACGGCTTGAAGCCCAGGTTCTCAAAAAAGTTCTTCTGGGTGATCATGGCGACATTGTTAATCTAAACTACCTACCACATATAATGCTGATGCCCGACCTTAATACCGGAAATATAATTGCCAAACTTGACTTTTTCATTAAAGACATTGTCAGGGTTTCCTGTTCTTATACGTCCATGGGGCCAGTGCTTTTACCTTCGCGGGCCGATGTTGCCGAAGGCATTATACGGGAATTTATTTTTGGAGTTGCTTTAGTAGCCCAACGCAGGAAGTTGACCAATGATTAACTTATATCCGGAAATCCAGCAGCGAGCCCAGCACCTCAAAATACCGATCCAAAAGTTCCTAAGCCAAAATGACGCAGACCTGGAAAAATTGGCATTAATAATTTCTCGAGGGGGTTTGCAAAAACCTGGAGCGGCCGGTATCTTTCTGATTAATGAAGCCATGTACAGTGACCTTTCCGCAGGTCGTTATGGACACCACCCCTCTTCCCTGGGCCCGGTTTTGGCGTTCTCCATAGCCCGGGAAGGCCAAATCTCAGCTTATGCTATCGATCCCCCCTTCTACCGATGAATTTGCCCCGGTGGCTCGCTTCAGTGGCATTCCCAAGCTCCAACGCCGTAGCGCTTTTCATGCTTTAAGTCACAAGGCGGCAGGACGGAGGGCAGCATCTGCTTTAGGACGAAGTTATGAAGAGTGCAACTTGATTGTTGCTCATCTGGGAGGTGGGATTACTATCGGGGCTCATTTTAGAGGGCGGGTTATTGATTGTACAAATGGTTTGAGTGAAGGTCCTTTCACGCCGGAACGGGCCGGGACACTACCACTTTTAGAAGCCTGTTCTCTTTTTTCAGAGTGCCATATGGAGATTGATGAGATTAAACAACTGCTGGTTGGTAAAGGCGGCCTGATGGCCTATCTCGGCACTAAAAATGGACTCGAAATAGAGGAAAAAATCAAGCATGGCGACCAGCTGGCAGCCGCAGTATTTGAGGCCATGACTTATCAGGTAGCGAAAGATATTGGGGCTATGGCTACTGTCCTTAAGGGCACTTGTGACGCTGTGGTTCTGACCGGGGCTTTAACTAAATCACAACGCCTGCTGAATATGTTACAGCCCAGGATTGATTTTTTAGGACGCGTTTTAGTCTTTCCGGAGGATGAAGAAATGCAAGCTTTATTCGAAAGCGCCAGAGACATTCTCAGCAACCGTCGGCCGATTATTAATTACCAGTAAGACTCTTGTCCCGCCTTTTTTCTCTTGCAATTGGTCTACATTAGGCTATACTAACCGTTACTTAATGTAGACTAAACAAGTGGGAGGGGGTATGCAACCCATCAAACAATTGGAACAGGTTTTGAGCAACCTTGCAGACGCGGAACATTTCCTGTTTTCCCTGTCTGACTTGAGAGCCATTATACCAGGACAAAGTTTAGCTGCATTTAAGGCATTGATTGGACGGGCGGGGAAAAACGCCCTGCTTAAGCGTGTTTGTCGTGGACTGTATCTTTACCCAAAAGTAGATTATCCAGCAGGTTTGATTTTATACCATGCGGCTGCCCGTTTGCGTGCCAATGAGTTTAATTATATCAGTTTAGAATCTGTCTTGAGCGATGCCGGGGTGATCTCACAAATCCCCATGAATTGGGTTACATTGATGTCTTCCGGACGTAGTTATATCGTTGACTGCGAAGCCTTTGGGCATATTGAATTTATCCACACGAAAAAGACCCCGGATAAAGTGGCGTCGCAGATAAGCTATGACCCGCGCTATCGTCTGTGGCGTGCATCTGTTACCTTGGCGCTCCGAGACATGGCATCGACACGGCGAAATACTGATCTTGTTGACTGGGAGGCAGCCCGTGAGTTTATTTGACCAGCTGGTTTCTGAGGCGTTGAAAAATCAAGGCGAACTGGCTTTATTGCTGGCGGTGGTTGAAAAGGAACTCCTGCATCATGATATTCTGCGTGAAATGAGCAGGGCGGGTCTGCTCAACAAATTGACTTTTATCGGAGGTACTTGTTTGCGGGCCTGTTATGGTTCCAGCCGTTTAAGTGAGAACCTGTAGTTTACAGGAGGTAAAGGCTTTAAGCGCGAAACACTGGCCGACCTGGGTAGTGTGCTGGTTGAACGTCTGCGGGTGAAGTATGATTTGCATGTGGAGGTGAGCGCACCGATTCGAAAGACGGGCAATGTTGATACGTGGAAACTGAAGGTTATTACACGTCCAGAGCAGAAAAACCTACCTGCACAGAGGATCAATATCGATATTTGTGCAATACCCAGTTATGACCGGAAGCCTATGACCCTCCGTAACCATTACGGGGTAGAAATGGGAACCTCCGGCCTGATTGTCCAGGCACAAAGCCGAGAAGAAATCATGGCCGACAAAATCGTTGCCTTTGCCCTCAGACCGAACCGCCTCAAGAATCGTGATCTGTGGGATATCGGCTGGCTCAAACAACAAAATGTTATCTTGCCAGTCGAGTTGGTGGCCAAGAAGGTGGTGGATCATCAGTGTAATGTCGGTGAGTTCCTGGATTTAATTGAGGAACGTAATCGGCAATTACGTGACGAACCGGCACGCCGGAAGGAGTTTATTCATGAAATGCAGAGGTTTTTACCCCCGCAAGTCGTATCCGGAACGGTTGAAAATGAAGCATTCTGGACCTATCTGACAAACTTGCTCCAAACCGAGTGTGTGCGGGTTATGCAGGCTTTGACAAACACTCTGAAACCGGTCGGATTCAAGATGTAGTAAAAAGCTTACCAACCGTCGGCCGATTGATGATATCAAACTTCCAACAAATATTACATCCACCAATCTCATCTGAAAGCGAGAATTCCCCCCACGCTGAACGTTTTGTCTTGACAACGCCGCTATTCCAATCTAATGTTCAACGCTTGAACATGAATAACCATTAACACTTGTGCCTTATTGAGAATCATGAAAACCAACCAGCAGGATTTTTACCATCTTCTGAAAAAGATCGACGGTAGCCGCACCACCCAGCGAGCCCTGGCCCGGGAGACCGGCTGGAGCCTCGGCAAGGCCAACTATGTCCTGCGGGCGCTGCTGGATAAAGGTCTGGTGAAGCTGGAAAATTTCCACCGCTCCGACAACAAGCTCAGGTATCGCTACCTACTCACCCCGGCCGGTATCACCGCGAAAACCAATCTGGCGCGCCGTTTCATGTCTTATAAAATTGAGGAATACGAGCGCCTCCGGCAGGAGATCGACGCCCTGCGCCGGGAGCTGGAATGAAAACTTTGGGGTCAGCCCTTGGAATAACGAACTTAACCCCTTCTGGAGGATGGTTATGAAGAAAGCATTAATCAGCGGCATTACCGGCCAGGACGGTGCCTACCTGGCGGAATTTCTCTTGGAAAAGGGCTACGAAGTGCACGGTATCAAGCGCCGGGCCTCCTCCTTCAACACCGCCCGCGTTGATCACCTCTACCAGGACCTCCATGAAAAGGATGTTCGTTTCTTCATGCATTACGGTGACCTCACCGACGCCACCAACCTGATCCGCATCATCCAGGAAGTCCAGCCCGACGAAATCTACAACCTGGCGGCCCAGAGCCACGTGAAGGTCTCCTTCGAAACCCCCGAATACACCGCCAACGCCGATGCCCTCGGCACCCTCCGTCTCCTGGAAGCCATCAGGATTCTCAAATGCGAAGACAAAACCCGCTTTTACCAGGCCTCCACCTCAGAACTCTTCGGCCAGGTGCAAGAATCGCCGCAGACGGAAACCACACCTTTTTATCCCCGCTCGCCTTACGCGGTCGCCAAGCTCTACGCTTACTGGATCACCGTCAATTATCGCGAAGCCTATGGCATGTATGCCTGCAACGGAATCCTTTTCAATCACGAATCTCCGATCCGAGGTGAAACCTTCGTGACCCGCAAGATTACCCGGGCCCTGGCGCGCATCAAGCTCGGGCTGCAGGATGCCCTCTATCTTGGCAATCTGGACGCCAAGCGCGACTGGGGTCATGCTAAGGATTACATCGAAATGCAATGGCTCATGCTACAACAGGAAAAACCGGAAGATTTTGTCATTGCCACCGGCGTGCAATACAGTGTGCGCGATTTCGTCAATGCCGCTGCCAAGGAACTGGGGATAAGCATACGTTGGAAGGGTACGGGCCTGGATGAAAAAGGGTACGACCACTCTGGCAAATGCATCGTTGCGGTTGACCAACGCTACTTCCGCCCCACCGAAGTCGAAACCCTGCTCGGCGACCCCACCAAAGCAAAAGAGAAGCTCGGCTGGACACCCAAAATCACCTTCGATGAACTGGTGGCTGAAATGGTGCGCGAAGATCTCAAGACCGCCGAGCGGGATGAACTGGTCAAAAAACACGGCTATTCGGTCCTGAATTACCATGAGTAGGGATTTTTCTATGAAGCATGAATCTAAAATCTACGTCGCCGGCCACAACGGTTTAGTCGGCTCTGCCCTCATGCGCCGCCTGGAGACAGAGGGATATACTAACCTGCTTACCCGAACCCATGACGAACTTGACTTGACCGACCAGTTAGCAGTAAAGATGTTCTTCGAAAAAGAAAAACCCGATTATGTCTTCCTGGCAGCCGCCAAAGTTGGCGGGATTGTGGCCAACAATACCTATCCGGCAGAATTCATCCACGACAACCTGGTTATCCAAACCAACGTCATCCATGAGGCCTACCGCGTCAGCGTCAAGCGTCTGCTGTTTCTCGGCTCAAGCTGCATCTACCCCCGCGACTGCCCCCAGCCGATGAAGGAAGAATACCTCCTTACCGGCCCGCTGGAACCAACCAACCGTCCTTATGCTATCGCCAAAATTGCCGGCATTGAAATGTGCTGGAGCTATAACAGGCAATATGGTACGCAATATCTGGCGGTTATGCCGACCAACCTTTACGGACCCAGTGATAACTACGACCTCAATGACAGCCATGTCATTCCGGCGCTTATACGAAAATTTCATGAAGCCAAGCTGCGTAAAAACAAGGACGCGGTGGTCTGGGGAACCGGCTCACCACGCCGGGAGTTTCTTTACAGTAATGACATGGCGGATGCCTGTGTGTATCTAATGAAGCTTCCCAACACTAACTTTTACCAACTGTTAACTGAGGACGGCCCACCGTTAATTAACATCGGTACCGGCGAAGACCTCACCATCCGGGAACTGGCGGAGCTGGTAAAAGACGTGGTGGGTTTTAAGGGAGCAATCACATTTGACGTCGCCAAGCCGGACGGCACGCCGCGCAAGCTGATGGATGTATCTCGCCTGAGCAAACTTGGCTGGCAGACCGAAACCGTGTTAGCCGAGGGACTCCGCCGCGCTTATCGCTCTTTTGTAAAGGCTTAGGTCTTGGTACACATAGGAATGGGGGAAATCTTCAAATAACCCCATCACGGCTCAAAAAATCCAGGTGGGATAGGGGTTTAAAAGGCGGCCTCCCTCTACCTCACTTCAACAACTGCCATCGCGGTCGAAAACCACCAGGATAGTTTTCAGCAGAATCTTGACATCCGGCCAGATATTCCAGTTGTCGATGTAGTCGAGATCCAGACGGACAATATCATCAAAATCAATAATTTTGTTGCGGCCGCTTACCTGCCACTTGCCGGTGATCCCCGACTTGATGGATATCCGCCGCCGATGCCAGTTTTCATAGGCGACGACCTCATTCGGCGTCGGCAGTCGGGTGCCCACCAGGCTCATGTCACCCTTCAACACATTCCAGAACTGGAGTAGCTCATTCAGGCTGATTTTCCGCAAAAAGTGTCCCACCTTGGAATTTCTCCGGCGCCTACCAGATAATCCGTCAGGATGAGGGTTCGGTATTACTGCGAGAGGGGCAAACGTATGTCTCGTGCGTTTTCCAATTACAGTCACCGCAGAGGTTCTTGCGGGTCGCGCCGCCCCTGGTGCCGAATGCTGTTTTATTTGATCACTACCAGGAGAAAAAATTCATCGGCCGGCTTTACTACCAACAAGTCAACGACCGGCTGATTTTTGCCTGCACAACCTACCTCTATCCCGGCAAGCGTGACCGAATTATTATCACTTTTACCCGTGACATCTGTGCCATGCCAGCGGATTTCATGACCCTGCCCCAAGAGCAGTTTGACCAGCTGCTTGCCTGTCAGCACGATTGGCAGCAAAGATTGTCTCTGCTGGCAGCGCAGCTGTGAGGACAGGAAAAAATAGCGCATATGATTAAGCAGAAAACAAAAGAGCGGCACCCTTTAGAAGTGCCGCTCTTTTTAAGTCCGTATACAAGTTAGACAGATCAGAATTACTTCGAATCCATCCCTTTGCGGGTGAGGCGAATTTTGCCTTGGCGATCTACTTCGATCACTTTGACCATAACTTCGTCACCCTCTTTCATAAAGTCGCGGACGTCGCGAACCCGCTCTTCGGCAATCTGCGAGATATGCAGGAGCCCGTCAGTACCGGGAAAAATCTGCACAAAAGCGCCGAAATCCATAATTCTCTGCACCGTGCCGAGATAAACTTTACCAACCTCGGCCTCCTGGGTCAAATCACGAATCAGGGCAATCGCCATTTCGGAAGCCTGTCCGTCAACTGAAGCGATCTTGATCTCACCGCTATCGTCGATATCGATCTTGGCTCCAGATTTTTCGGTAATGGCGCGAATGTTTTTGCCGCCAGGTCCAATCACGTCTCTGATTTTATCAGGATCAATCATGATTGTCATGATCCGCGGCGCATAATCTGAAAGTTCAGCCCGAGGTTCAGTCAGGGCGGCAGCCATCTCGCCAAGAATATGCAGACGTCCGGCCTTGGCCTGGGCCAGGGCTTTAGCCATGATCTCCCGGCTGATGCCGTTGATCTTGATATCCATCTGAATGGCGGTAATCCCATCCTTGGTGCCGGCAACCTTGAAATCCATATCTCCAACATGATCTTCATCACCGAGAATATCACTCAAGACAATAAAATCATCACCCTCCTGAACCAGTCCCATGGCGATCCCGGCGACCGGGGCCTTGATCGGCACCCCGGCATCCATCAGGGCCAGACTGCCACCACAAACCGACGCCATCGAGGAAGAGCCGTTCGATTCAGTAATATCGGAAACGATACGTATCGTATAGGGGAATTTATCAGCTCCGGGCAGGATCGCTTTCAAAGCCCGACGAGCCAGGGTTCCATGACCGATTTCACGCCGGCCAGGACCTCTTAGGAAACGGGCTTCGCCGACACTGTAAGGCGGAAAGTTATAATGCAACATAAAGTCATTAAAGGTGTTGCCGCGCAGCGAATCGATACGCTGTTCATCAACTGAAGTTCCGAGGGTTGCGGTAACAATGGCCTGGGTCTCACCCCGGGTAAAAAGGGCTGAACCATGGGTCCTGGGCAGCAGAGAGACCTCGCAGGCAATATCGCGAATCTCATCAACCTTCCGACCCCCGATCCGCACCCCTTGAGTACTGATCTGACGACGAATAGCCCCGCCCAGACGATCTTCAAAAACCTCACCAAGATCATCAGCCGAAATTTCTAATTCGGCCAGACGCACTCTTACCTTATCTTTGAGAAGAGAAAAGTAGTCCTGGCGCTCAAGCTTGTCGGAAACTTTGATACCTTCTTCAAAACGGTCGCCAAAACATTCATCGACCACGGCCGTAAGATCACTGTTGATAACCGGAGCTATGACTTCACGTTTTTCGATGCCGATCTGTTTTACCATTTCAAGCTGGGCATCAAGAAAAGGCTGGGCCGCATTATGACCTAATTCCAGGGCTTCCAGCATGACCTGTTCATCAACTTCCTGAGCTCCACCCTCGACCATGACAACCGCTTCACGGTTGCAGGCCATAATGACGTCGAGATCACTTTCATCGGTCTCGGCAAAGGTGGGATTGACAACCAGTTCGCCATTAACTCGAGCAACCCGCACGGCAGCAACCGGACCGGCAAAAGGAATCTCTGAGATCATCAGGGCGGCCGAAGCTCCGGTCAGTGCTAAAATCGCCGGGTCATTGACATTATCGGTCGACATCACGGTCGCGATAATCTGGGTTTCACAGGTAAACCCTTTGGGAAACAGGGGCCGTAACGGCCGATCAATAAGCCTTGAGGTCAAAGTTTCACGGTCACTCAAACGACCTTCACGTTTAAAGAAACCTCCGGGGATTTTCCCGGCGGCATAGGTTTTTTCCTGAAAATCGACAGTCAAAGGAAAGAAATCGATCCCCTCACGTCCCTTACGAGCCGACACCGCCGTCACTAAAACCATGGTATCGCCTTGACGAACCATAACCGCGCCGTTCGCCTGTTTGGCAATCTTGCCACTCTCAAAACTTACATTTCTACCCGCAACTTCTACCTTGCAATACTTTTTCATATCTTCTCCACTTCTCTTTTCCGCGTCAACCTACAATAACTCTGCACATTCTCCAAGTAACCGCTGATTATCCGGTACATTCCGGATAACCTGATTTAACGCTTTTATACGCATAGGAATAAAAAAAACTGCCTCCAGCCTATGCCCTGAAAGCAGTTTTCAAAATAGTTCTAGATCTTAACTATGATGATCAGACCAACTCCGCAGCCTAACGCCGCAGACCCAAACTACCGATCATATCTTTATAACGTTTGAACTCTTTCGTTTTCAAATAGTCAAGCAAACGACGTCTTTGCCCAACCAGTTTCAGCAAACCGCGCCGGGAGTGAAAGTCGTGTTTATGAACTTTGAAATGATCGGTCAGATAGGTAATTCTCTCGCTAAGCAGAGCAATCTGAACTTCAGGGGAACCGGTATCACTTTCGTGCAGCCTGTATTTCTCGATAATATCATTTTTTTGACCACTTACAAACGCCATTGAAACTTTTCTCCTCATTTTTCTTTTAAGACACTATAATTCAGCAGCAAATCTGCTTGTTATCATCTGACAGGCTCCTGCTACCATAAAAGCCGGGCCTTGTAAAGATTTTGTTTTATTTAAGAGCCCTGCGGCATCATTACTCGAGACATCCGCAACACTTCATCGGCGCTATCATTATCCCGCTCAAGACGGGCTAGAGCCAAAAGGGTTCCTGCCTCATCAACCAGGACGATCTCGTCCTTAGCATTTAACCTTGGCGACGGCGTTGATACCCGATCAAGCGGTACTGCCACGCCATGGGCTATATTATCTTTTATTGTCGAATCGCCAATCACGATGCGGGGCAGATGAGTTAAAACCTCAAGCGGAGAAATCAGCGGCAAACTCTCGCCTGTAGCAATTTCCTCCATCAATTTGTCCAGCGGTGTCGCTTGATCGAGGGTAAATGGCCCACTCGCCTCACGGCGCAGCGACCAGATGCGGGCTCCGCAACCGAGATCACGCCCGACATCAGCAGCCAGCGACCTGACATAGGTTCCTTTTGAACAGACTACCCGAAAAGCAACCAGCGGAGGACTGTATGACAAAAGCGTAAAGGAATCTATATCGACCTGGCGCTCCGGCGGCGTCACCTCAACTCCGGCACGGGCATAAGCATAAAGAGGTCGCCCCTTGCTTTTTATGGCCGAATAGATCGGTGCAACCTGAGTCACCCGACCATGATAACGCGCAAACACATCGGAGATCTCTTTCTCGCTGCACTCAAGTGGCCCTTCATGACGGGCAACGATCTCACCATCACGATCCAGGGTATCACTCTCGACACCAAGCTCAATCTCGCCGCTGTAGACTTTGCGACTTTCATCAAGATATTGAATCAGACGTGTCGCCCGATTGAGAGCCAACGGCAAAACTCCGGTCGCCAGAGGATCAAGGGTTCCGGTATGACCAACCTTACGACAGCCAAGCTGACGTTTGACTCGGGCCACCACCTGTTGAGAGGTTAACCCCTGCGGTTTATCGACAACCAGAAAAGCGTCGTCGATCATCTGGAATCGGCCCCCTGCAGAGAGTTATCAACGATTGCAAAAACCTTTTCAATCAACTCCGGCAAAGAGCCCTGCAAACGACACCCGGCGGCATTATGATGACCGCCGCCACCAAACTCTGCAGCCAGGGCTGCGACATTGACCGTACCCCGGGAACGAAAACTTAATTTATACTCTTTAAGGCCTATCTCGCGGGCCATAAAGGCAACTTCAACCCCGGCGATGGAACGTGGATAGTTGACGAGGCCGTCAGTATACTCACCATTAGTGCCGGTCTCATCAAACATCTTCTGTGTAACCCATACCGCCGCCGCCTTACCGGAAGCAGAGATCCGCAAAGTTTCCAGCACCCGGCCAGCCAACTTGATGCGCCCAACCGGCTGGCTTTCATAAACATACTGGGTAACACTCCAGGGCTCGACGCCGCGGGCCACCAGATCACCGGCTATGGCAAAAGAACTAGGGGTTGAATTGGAGTAGCGAAAGGATCCGGTATCAGTCAAGATAGCGGTATAAAGATTGACGGCAACATCAAGCTTAAAATCGGGGTCGAGACAAAGAGCAAGTTCGTAGATCAACTCCCCGGTGGCACAGGCTTGAGAATAGACAAGATTTATATCAGCCGCCAAATCAGCGGTCAGGTGATGGTCAATACATAAAGATTGATCATAGCCCCGCCAGGCAACCAGATCCTTACCGGCCCGTTCAAACTCACTGCAGTCGAGCAGGCAAAGGAGATCACAAGTCTCAGGCAGATGATCAACAAAAAACTCGGTGCCGGGCAGAAATTCATAACTATAGGGAACGGCATCGCGATTGTAAACAATCACCTCTTTACCCAATTTTTTAAGAATCAGAGCCCAGGCTAGAGATGAACCGATGGCATCACCATCAGGATCAATATGACTGGCAATCACAACCGTCTTAGCTTTTTGCACTGCGGCCAGGGCAAAGGCCTTCTTCTCAGCACCAATCACGCCCATTTAAAGCTCTTCTTCCTGTTTAATCCGGCCAAAGATCTCTTCCATATGCGCCCCTTTATCGGTAGTTTTATCATAGCGAAAATGGAATTGAGGAATTCTTTTCAGGTGCAAGCGACGCCCCATTTCACGACGCATAAAACTGGCCGTACTCTGCAAACCGGACAAGGTCTCCGCCTTCTCCTGATCACTTCCGATAACCGTAAAATAGACAGTTGCGTGGCTCAAATCAGGGGAGACTTCAACATCCATGATCGTCACAAAGCCGATGCGGGGATCTTTAATATCGCGCTGCAGCATGGCCGAGATCTCACCTCTCAGTTGATCTCCGATACGCTGACAACGCTGACTACGTTCTTTCATTCAAATATCCGTTTCAGTCGCCAGCTATAATTTAGCAGCTACCGCTTCTATAACAAAAGCCTCGATCACATCGCCGGGCTTGATATCGTTGTAGTTTTCAATGCCGATACCACACTCAAAACCTGCAGACACCTCTTTGGCGTCAGCCTTGAAACGTTTCAGGGATGAAATTTTGCCCTCGACAATTACAACATCATCACGCAGCAAGCGCACCTGAGTGTTACGTTGCATTTTACCATCGACAACTCGGCAACCGGCGATAGTACCGACTTTGGAAACCATAAAAGCTTGACGAACCTCAGCCCGGCCCATATAGACCTCACGCATATCAGGAGCTAAGAGTCCCTCCATCGCCATTCTTAGATCTTCTAAGAGATCATAGATTACCGTATAGAGACGGATATCGACATTTTCCTGTTCCGCTAAATGCTGAGCTTTAAGATCAGGCCGCACGTTAAAAGCCACGATAATCGCTTGTGACGCACCCGCCAACATAACATCAGCTTCTTTGACGCCACCAACTGCAGCATGCACAACATCGACCTTAACCTTTTTTGTAGCCTGTTTCTTCAAAGCCTCGCTGACAGCCTCGACCGAGCCCTGAACGTCACCTTTAATAATAACGTTAAGCTGCTCGACTTCGCCCTCTTCCATCTGTTCGAAAAGGTCCTCAAGAGAGATCTTGCTGGTTTTGGAAATATCCTGCTCTCGGGCTTTATGCTGACGGTTCGAGGTTAACTCCTTGGCCTGTTTTTCCGACTTCACAACATTGAAATCGTCACCGGCCGAAGGGGCTCCGCTAAGACCTAAGACCTCAACCGGAATTGAAGGTCCGGCACTCTCAATCTGCTGTCCCTTATCGTTAAGCAGGGCTCTAACCCGGCCGCTGTAGAGCCCGGCAACAATAAAATCTCCTTGTTTAACCGTCCCATCCTGAACCAGAACGGTAGCCACCGGCCCCTTACCCCGATCAAGACGGGATTCAAGAACCACCCCTCGGGCGATTTTGTCGGGATTGGCGACAATCTCCATCATCTCGGCCTGCAGAAGTATCATTTCCAAAAGGGTATCAAGATTGAGCCGTTGCTTGGCTGAAACCTCGACAAAGATAGTATCGCCACCCCAATCCTCTGAGATCAAGCCATATTCGCTTAACTGCCGCCGGACCTCGTCAGGCCGGGCATTCTCTTTATCAATTTTGTTAATCGCGACAATGATCGGGACCTCGGCGGCTTTGGCATGATTGATCGACTCAATCGTCGTCGGCATCACCCCATCATCGGCGGCAACCACTAAAATGACAATATCGGTGACCCCGGCTCCACGAGAACGCATCGAGGTAAAGGCTTCATGACCAGGGGTATCGACAAAGGAGATATCACCTTTCGGCAACGACACCATATAAGCGCCAATATGCTGCGTGATACCGCCGGCTTCACCATCGGCAACCTGGGTCTGACGAATAGCATCAAGAAGTGAGGTTTTCCCGTGATCAACATGCCCCATAATAGTCACTACCGGCGGCCGGCTGACCAGATCTTCAGGATTATCCTCAACTCTCTCAAAAACCAATTCTTCATCAAAAGCAACATTCTCAACCGTATGCCCATACTCCTCAGCAACCAGACTTGCGGTATCAAAATCGACCATCTGGTTAATGGTTGCCATTGTCCCCATGGTCATCAACTTGCCAATAATTTCTCCGGCTTTGATGCCCATCTTTTTAGCCAGTTCACCAACACTGATGACCTCGGTGATCTTAACCACCCGTTTGATCTGTTTGGGCATCGTGATCTCAGTTTTCTGACCGGACTTCTTTTTACTGGCCCGACCCCGGCGACCCTTACCACCCCGTTCATCAGCAAAGTTGAGATTTTTTATGACCGAGCGCCGCGCCCCTTTGCGACTGCGGCTGGCGGCGGCATTTTCAGCGGCCGGCGGAGACCCATCTTTCTTGCGTGATTTACGGCTCTTTTTTGCTTCAGCGGCTTGTGTGCCAGCTGTATCCGGGACTGGCACTGCAGGCGCTGCTGCAAGAGGAGAAGCTCCACGGGGAGCCGGTTCTGAACTTTTCGTTTTCGCTTTACCTCGAGGTGAACGGCCTCCCGGCCGGGCTCCTAAATCACTTAAAGCCACCCGACCAATAACCCGCGCCCCACGAACCCCGCTTTTGCCACTCTTTCCAGACTTTTCAGCGGCAACGGTTTTCTCTTTATCCTCACTGACGGGTAAAACCGCTTCAGTATCGTCATCAGTAACGCTTTCCTGATCCGAAGCCGTTGCAACAGTTTCAGGCTCACCGACGATTACTTCGACGGCCGACGACGAAGGTTCACCTTCTACAGAAATTGCGGCCTCTTCACCACTGACAGACTCAATCTCAGCTTCCAGACCAGCGACCACCTCTTCAGGCTCGGTTTCAGACTCTGGCTCTTCTGAGACAACCACCTCTGCGGCTTCAACGTCAGCTTCAACCGTTTCCTGAATTTCCAGGGTTTCCGCTGACGGCTCTTCAGAAGCAGACGGAGTGACGGTCTCAGGAGTTCCAGAGTCCTCTTCTTTCGAAGCCTCACCCACAGACTCACTACTGTCTGTTTCCATAGGCTCGGAGACGGTTTTTTCGACAACCTTCCGGCGCCGACGACGAACTCCGGAACCGACACGTTTTTCAACAACATCGGGTCCCTGATTCTGCCGGCACCAGACGGTGACACGATCAACATCCTCAGCGCTCAGAGGACTAAACTTAGTGCTGACCTCAATCTCCAAACTCTCTAAAATCGTAATAAGCTCAGATTCCTTCAGTTTCAGAACCCGAGAAAGTTCATAAACCTTGGTTTTCTTTTTTTCCCGCAGAATCAAGGTTGGCTACCCCCTAGCATCAATTGTTTTTTTCAAGACACCCTGTAAAAGTGCACGGCTTTCCGTATCCAAAGCCTCAGATCCGATCGGCAAACGACCTAAACGACGCTTGCCCTCAAGAAAGCGGCCCAAACATTCAACTTTCTGACAAATATAATAACCCCGACCCGGAGCTCGATGCTTATTATCGTAAAAGAGCTCAGCCCCGATAAGAACCAATCGGTAAAGACTTTTTTTTTCGGCCCGCTGATGACAGATCAAACAGGTACGTAGCGGCACCGCCACAGCCTTACTCCTCTGGTTCCGCCGGCGTTGCAGTCTCTTTATCAAGATCGACATCTTCTACTGCTTCAGTTTCCGCAACGGGTTGGTCACCCTCTGCTTCAGCACCCTCTTCTGCCTGGTCATCACTGACCTCAACCGGGACTGCGTCCGCTTCTTCTAAATTATCAGCTGCAGCCTCCAACGTCGGGCTCTCTTCACCTGATTCCGCGTCACTCTCGGTATCCTGATCCGAGGCATCCTGATCCGGAGGTGGATTTTCAGCAGCTTCTTTAAGGGCATGGTAAACGGTTAGCGCACGTTCGATCAATTCTACAGGATCGACCCCTTCGGTACCGATGATATCACTAAGCTCAGCTACTGAACTACCGGCAATATCCTCTATTTTACGAAAACCGTTATCATAAAGCAGCTCCATGGCCGTATTATTAAAACCTTCAAGGTCGGCAAGCGGAGAAAAGAGCTGGTCAAAATCACTCGCCACTCTTGATGCCGACTTGACATCAAGTTTCCAGCCTGTCAGCTTAGCCGCTAAACGCACATTGAGACCCCGACGACCGATCGCTAAAGAGAGCTGTTCATCAAGAACAACAATCTCCATCATATGTCTCTCTTCATCGAGAATGATCTTGTTGATCTCCGCCGGAGAGATAGCATTACAGACATAACGAACCGGATCCGGATTCCAGCGAATAATATCGATCTTTTCGCCTTTAAGCTCCTGAACCACGTTCTGAACCCGCGAGCCCCGTACTCCAACACAGGCACCGACCGGATCAACATCGTGATCATTGGTCGAGACCGCAATCTTGGACCTGAGACCGGGTTCACGGGTGGCTCCCATAATCTTGATCACCCCTTCAAAGATCTCCGGTACTTCAACCTCAAAGAGCCTGATCAGAAAACCCGGATGGGTCCGTGAAAGCACAATCTTCGGCCCCTTGACGGTAATCTCAACCTTCAATAGATAGGCACGAACCCGTTCACCCTGACGAAAATTCTCACGGGGAATAGTTTCAGAACGGGGCAAGATAGCTTCGGTAGTGCCCAGGTTAACGATCAGGTTACCGCGCTCAACACGCTGCACCGAGCCGCTGACAATCTCCCCAACCTTTTCGTGATACTCCTCGTAAATACTCTCGCGCTCAGCTTCCCGAATTTTCTGCATGATGACCTGTTTCGCGGTTTGAGCCGCTATTCGGCCAAAATCATCGGTTTCCAGCTTCAGACCCAGACTGTCACCAACCTCGGCCTCAGGATCAATCTCTAAAGCTTCATGCAAAGTGATCTGATAATAGGAGTTTTCTACTTCTTCGACAACTTCGACGAATTCGAAGAGCTCGATCTCCCCGGATTCCTCATCGTAAGAGGCCTCGATTTCACGAGCCGCACCAAGTTTTTTCTTGGATGCGGTTACCATTGCCGACTCAATTGCCTCAATCAGGATCTCTTTTGGAATATTTTTCTCTTTACTGACCTGATCTAATATAAAGTTCAAACTTGAGGACATAACCTTAAATATCTCTCCCTAATATGAGAAATTAATGCTCAATAAGGATCATTAACTGTTAAAAAATTTATTAACTCTATTATTTATTGAAGTCGTAAACCAGATTACACTTGGAGGTTTCATCCAGCGGTACGATAAAAGTTTCACCAACAACATCAATGGTCACCGTCAGAGGGTTTTCCTGACAATCAAGCAGAACCCCCTTAAAACGCCGGCGGCCATTAAGCGGCTTGAGCAGTGTCACTTTAATAGTCTCCCCGAGACGGGTCTGGAAATCCTTCGGGCGACTTAAACGACGATTCAAACCCGGCGATGATATCTCAAGATTGTAACGGCCCGGGATCGGATCCTCGACATCGAGCAAGGCCCCGAGCATCCGACTGACATGGGTGCAATCATCGAGATTGACCCCCCCTTCCCGGTCGATATAGAGACGGAGAAGAGCGCTGTCTTCGCCCTGACCAAAATCCAGATCTACCAGCTCATAGCCCAGATTCAAGAGCAGGTCATCAGCCAGAGCCTGAACCCGAACCCGCCAGTCTTCATGTGTTGCCAGCTCTGATGCCATCGCTAAAAATCGCTCTTTCAAAAAAGAGTCAATATAAAAAAAGTGGGCCCCTGTAAGAGCCCACTTGCAAAAAAGCCGTCACCGGCCAGAGAAATTTTCGCAAACCGGAGCCCTTCTACCATCCCAAAAAACAAAATGCAAGCTTTTTTGAAGAGACCCGCAGCTTAAACATCAACCCGGCCTTCAAAAAATGTCGGCTGAAAAGATATAGAGTCGGGTTCCGGAACGGCGCCAACAATCGGCCGCCAAACCGGCCTTATTACAGGTATGGGCCAAAAACTCCTCGCGGCTCCAGCCGTACTCAACCGCCACCTGAGGCAGGAGAAGGCCGGAAGCGTTTGCATGACGAATCATGAGACCGTGTTTGCCAACCTCAACAATATCGGGATCATCAATCTCACACAAAGGCGTCAAAACCGAAAGCTCAACCTCGATCTCCGGCCACTCCTGAGCTCGAAGTTCAGGAAAACGAGGATCATTGAAAGCCGCCGCCAGAGCCATTTCTCGAATTGTCTGATAAAGCGGTTTATAAGCTTCAATATAACCGATACAACCTCTTAACTCACCATTTTTTTTCAGGGTCACAAAAGCCCCCCGTTTTTCCCTGAGTACCGCACTTTCCGGCACCTCTTCGGGCGCTTCACATCCCTCCAGCCGAGCTTTGATAACTGCGACCACCAGATCATGCAGATACTCCTTCTCATGCGAAGTGAGGCCAAAATCAACAATTTCCTGATTCATCATATAAACTCCTAAAACCAGATGCAGTGGCAGTACATTCCTGCAAACAGCACAGATTAACTAAAAAATGCAGCCGACATATAACCAACCACTCGACTATAATCCCCGCAGACCTCACCGGAATGACGGTAGGTAAGAATTTGGGCCCGATCGGCACCAATTTTTTGCGCCGCCAGCATCACACTGAGCAGAGGACCGGCACCGCAGGCTTCGGCTCGATGATTTTCGATCAAAGACCAGAAAGCAACCGGATCAAAGGCAGCGACAGCCTCAACAATCCTTCGGTCAAGCTGATCTGCTTTGACCGCGCTATGGAAATGCGAGAGATCGGTGCTGGCGATCAGCAAAAGACGACGGCTGGTCGCCAGTCCAGCCATAATTTCGGCCAATTTCAGAGCTTGGGACCAGCCCTGCTGGCCCATAATCATCGGCAACAGGGTAAAGTCGCCGAGTGCGACCTGTAAAAAGGGAAGCTGAACCTCCAGTGAGTGTTCAAAACGATGAGCTTCAGGGATAAAATCGATCTCCGGATATTTGATGATAAGCTCGGCGGCCAGCTCACGGTCAACTTCGACCTCGCCCAACGGGGTCATGTAATTGCCGGCACTATAGATGGAGACACCTGCAAAATAGTGGTGGTGAGTGGGGGCCACAACGACCACCAGATCGAAGTTCTGCCCCTCTATGAGTCGATAGGCATCGGCTGCGACCGCTCCGGAAAAAGAGTAGCCTGCATGTGGCACCACCAGAGCCAAAGGCTCCGAATTCTCAATGACAGAAGCTTTGGCTTGAGCCAGATAACCTTCGATCTCACGTCGCAAGATAACTGGGTCATCACTATAGAATGTGCCGGCCACCGCCGGCGGACGCAAAATTGATCCACTCATACAACCCTCCATCTGACAAGATTAAAGACTGATGAACTCGTATTTGGTTTTTAAATATACGACCTACCCCAATCGGGCTCCCAGTAAACTGCAATACAGTTTAAGAAGACGTCTCTCCTCATCATTAAAGGGAGCGGTCTTCAGATTACGCAAAAACAACAGGACGCCAAGTGCTTCAGGCGAATATTTATTTTTAAGCGGCAGTGCCAGAACCCGGCCCGGAGACCAGAACTCGACTTCAAAGTCAACGCCCAAAGCCTCCTCGGGCGGTCTTCCTGAAGTCGCAGGCTCGCCACTGATAAAAACCTGACTGACAATATTCTCATGGCCTGTCGCCAACGCCTTACGGCCAAGAATCTCGGCCATTTTGCCACTCCCGAAACAGAACCCGGGAGCCAGTCCCAAACCGTTAGAACCCGGCAGATAGAGGATCAAAAGCTCCAGCCCCAGCGCGGGAAAGAGCTGGGCGGCCGAGGCCTCGACATAAGCGGAAAGAACGCAACACACTGCGCTCCTTACCGGCAAAGAGAATATGTTTTTGCTCAGTCATGGTTATTTGTCCCCTTTTACTGGAGTGGAATTCTGCCGCGGCAAAGCAATGGTAAAAGTTGTGCCCTGGCCGATAACCGATTCCACCGTCAGACTACCATTATGTTTGTTGGTAATGATATCATAAGAAATATTAAGACCCAGACCGGTACCTTTGCCAACCGGCTTGGTCGTAAAGAAGGGATCAAAGATACGCTCCATATTTTCCGGCATAATTCCGGGGCCGTTATCGGTAATCCGACAGCGCACCCATTCTTCATCAAAATCGGTAGTAATTTTAATCTGACCAAGTTCCTGGAGTTCCTGCTCTTTGATCGCTTGGGCGGCGTTGATAATCAGGTTTAAAATGACCTGGTTGACCTCGCCACCACTAGCCATAACCTCGGGCAGTTCAGGATCGAGCTCAAGCTCAACCTCGGCACTGTACTTATATTCGTTGAGGGCAACGACAATGGTGCTCTCGATCGCCCGATTAAAGTTGAAACTCTCTTTAACATCCGTCTGATCGATACGAGAAAACTCCCGCAGTTTGGTAACAATCGAGGTGATCCGCTCAAACCCATCCTTTGATTCACTGAAGAGGTCATCAAGGTCGTCAAGGATAAGTCCGATCTGAAGATTCCCCTCAAGCTCTGTGGTTTTGGCCAAAGCTTGAGGCCCGCTCTCCGGCAATTGACCAGCAAGTTCGGCAATGGTCTTGCGATAAAGTTCAAGAAGTTCGACAAATTTTTTGATATAACCAGTAATACTTTCAAAGTTACTGGCCACTAAAGCGACCGGGGTATCGAGTTCAGAGGCGACCCCGGCAGCCAGCTGACCGACCGCTTCGAGGCGCTGAGAGGTTCGCAGCTGGACCTGCATGGCTTTCTCTTTGGTAATATCCCTTTTAACTGCGGCCAGCGAAATGATCTCGCCAAGATCATTACGGATCGGAAAGATGACCTCGTCTTCATCAAAAAGGGTACCATCTTTATGTTTATTAACAAAAGTACCGTGCCAAGCGTGCCCCTTATACAGGGTCTCCCAGAGCTCCTTGTAGAAGCTCTCATCCTGACGACCGCTTTTCAAAATTGAAGGATTTTTGCCGATCGCCTCCGACATCAAATAGCCGGTGCCCTTTTCAAAGGCCGGGTTGACATACTGAATTATCCCTTCAAGATCGGTTATAACGATACTTTCGGCGGCCTGTTCGATGACCGCACCGAGCTGGGCCGTGCGCCGGACCATTAACTTGTGACTGGTAAGATCATTGATCACACCGATCAAGCCGGCCGGGCGCCGGTCGCGCTCACGATAAACACTGATCCTGAGTTCAAGATAGCTTAGTACTCCGGCCTTAGTCTCAAGCTCCACCTCACGGGTTCGCACACCCCCTTTAAGAAAAAGCTGGCAATCATCATCTTGAACAACGCGCAAATATTCGGCCACCGGAAACTCGGCCCCCGGTTTCCCGCGCAGCTCTTTTTTACTAAAACCGGCAAACTTTTCAAAAGCCAGATTACAGCCCCGATAATCGCCCTGACGATCGAGATAGAAAACCGGCATCGGAATCGCATCCAGCAGTTCCTGGGCCAGGTAACTGCGGGCTTTTTCTCGCTCCTCGGCAAGATGGAGATCGGCAATCGTCTGCTCCTGCTCCCGCTGCAGGGCCCGAACCCGGCGATTAACCAGAAAGAGACCGATAACAGCAACCATCACCAGCAGAACCAGCAGAACCAGTGCGATGATAAAGCGGTAGTACTGCTGCCAGATCTGGGCCACACTGACCTCCCCAAGATGCTCATAAGGAGGTAGTTTTAGAGCCTGCAAAAGCTCATGCACCGGCTGGTAATTTAAAGCTGTATTCCAGCCCCCGATACGGGTTTTGACGGCGACTGCATCAACCGGCTCCAAAGCAAGCAGAACCATCGCCACCCGGTTGGCCAGATAATCATTGGTGTGGATCAGTTTGGCCAGCGGCCATTCGGGATAGGCCCTAGTCGAATGGATAAAGGGCAGGTGCACGGGGCCACCGCCATGATCATGGATAACCGCCAGTTTTTTGAGCTCAATAAGCCCCTCTTGACTCATTCTTTCCAGGGTTCCGGTCCGCACAACCCCAAAATCGGCTTTACCGGCCAAAACATCGTAGACAACCTTATCATGTGAACCGGCAAAGATCATACCCGTCAAGTCACGCTCCGGCAAAACCCCCTTCTCCTGCAACTCCAGTAAAAGCGCTTGCCAGCTTAATGAAGTCGGGTCTGTCGCCACCAGGGAACGCCCCCTGAGCGCCTGTAAATTGTTTAGACAGCCGCGCTCGGCCAAGTGAAACAGGACCCCGCCGAACTCGCTGCTCAAATGCTCATTCTCTTCTTGAATCAGAGTCAGAATGCAAGAAACTTTATATTTTACTTCAAGATTAATATAGATCGAAGGGTTGACAAAGATAAAGTCAACCCGCTCTTCGGCGACTGCAGCCTCAACCTGATCAAAGGGGAGCTGGACGATATGAAACCGTTTACCGACAATATGCCCACTAAGATAGTCGGCCAGCGGCCGCCAGCGTTCGAAACAGGCCTTGGGACTGCGTTTGGCAAGCACCCCGATAAAAACATCATGAGAATCGTGGGTGAAGTTTTCGGCACCAACCGTCGGCGAAGGCACCAGAACCGGGGCCAGCAATAGAGAAACAAGCACCACAGTGAGAACTTTACAAAACCGACTTTTCATCCCCATACCTTCAGATAACTTCATGATAACAGCATAATAACAGCATAATAACAGAGCTCTGCACTTTTTACCAATTTTAGTTCTCAGCCCACCCCTCGCCTCTCTTTTAAGACCATCAGCAAATCCCACTCCAGAGGGACGATAAAGAGAGTGAGAAAGGTTGCCGTACAGAGTCCGGTAACAAAGGTTGAGGCCATGGTTCCCCAGACCAGCGAATAGTAGGGAAAACCGATCGCCATCGGCAAAAGACCTAAGGTGGTCGTTAACGTGGTCAAAAGAATCGGCCTTAAGCGGATCCTGATGCCTTCGCGGATGGCAGCTCGACGATCGCCCAAACGCAAATATGCGCGATTGATAAAATCGATTAAAACCAGAGAGTCGTTGACAACAACCCCGGTAACCCCAACGACGGCGATAAAGCTGTTGACGGTAAAGAGCCCCTGAGTCAAAAATTTACCAAAAACCACCCCGATCAGGGCGAAACCAACGGCGGAAAGGATAATAAAAGGCTGCAGGTAAGATTGAAATTGAAGAGCAAGAATCATATAGATGGCCAAGAGTGCGATAATAAAGGCATAAGCCAGAGAGGTGTAGGAACGTTTAGTGCTCTCGAACTCACCGGCGAAATCGACCTCGGCCCCGGGATAGTTAGAGGCGATGGTCTTATAATAAGTTTTAATTATCTGAACCACGGCCGGCACCGAGAGGCGGTTATCGTTTTTAAGATTGGCGGTCAGGGCTACAGCCCGATTAGAGTTGTAACGATTGAGATAGCCGGGTTCGAGATATGACGAGACCTCGACCAGATCACCCAGCCTGAGACCTCCGCCGGGACCGGCTAAAACCAATAGTTTCAGGGCATCGGCGGGCTGTTTCAAGTAGTCTGGATCAATTTTCAGCTTGAGATCAAGATCCTCATCCCGGGCCCTGAATTTCCCCACATAACGACCATCAAGGACGGCCCCGGCAAGGTAGGCAACCTGAGCTTGGTTAAGATTATATTCCGCCGCTTTTTTTTGATCAACTTTAAGCCGATAGATGCGGCCGGGCTCCCCCTGATTACTGCTGAAATCGGTTAAAGCCTGATCTAAACGTTGATCCCGGCGCAGAAAATCATCCAATACGGAGGCCAGGCGCTGTACCGATTTTTCATCGGCTCCGACAACCCGAACATTGATATCCTTACCTGCCGGCGGCCCGTCCTTTTCGGCCCGGACCCGCAACTTCCAGCCCTTTCCAGCCAAAGGCGCAACCTTATGGCGGACATGGTCTAAGAAAAGCATCGGATCGTTATTGTGGTTATCGGGGAAATCCTGTAGGCGCCGGGCCGGCAGGGTAACCGCGAGATGGCCGACATTATTGCCCCAGACCGGCTGATAATCCTCATTGATATAGAAACCGGCCTGGGCCGTCACCGAGCGCAGTTCGCCCGAACCGCCAGCCAAGAGAACCTGACTTCCGGCCTTAAGACGTTTAACGGTCTCGTTGAGCGGGGTTGCCGGCGGCCCTTGAAACTCGACATAATAGAGGGTGTAATCATCGGGAAAGAATTTAACCTTGATAAGTGGTACAATTCCGGTTATCGAAAGATAGAGAATCGTCAACGCCGCACCGAAAAGAGCGATCACGCCAAACAGAGTCGAGCGACGAAAGCGCAGGGTCAGTGCGACAATATGTTCATTAAAACGCCTGAGCCAGGTCAGCACCAAACGTTCTCGCCCACCACCGACATAACTAGAAGAGGTTAGCCTCTTAGCCCCGGGCCAGTCGAGAAAATGGCCCGGCAAGATCACCAGACACTCAAAGAGGGAAGCTACAATCGCAAAACTTACTGCCTTCGGGATATAGGCAAAGAACTCACCAGTGGAACCGGACATAATCAACATCGGCAAAAAAGCGGCCACGGTCGTTGAAGTCGCCGCCACCACCGGCCAGGCAACCTCAACCGCACCGTTGAGCACTGCCAACTGCAAGAGCTCACCCTCCTGTAGGTGACGATATATATTCTCTAAAACAACAATCGCGTCATCAACAATTATCCCGCTGACCAGGACGAAGGCAAATAGAGTGATCTCATTTAATGAATTACCGGTAACGTACATGATGATCATCGTACAAAGAAAAGAGAAAGGAATGCCGACCATCGTCAAAAAAGCGTTACGCCAACCCATAAAAAGCCAGACGGAAAGGGTCACCAGAATGATACCGCAGACCAGGTTAAACCCTAACGTGGTAATCGAGTCATCCAGGTGAATACGTTGGTCCTGGGTCAGGACTACTTCAACCCCTTCTTGCTCTAAACGCTCGGCAAAACGGTCAACAATTGTCTCGATCTCAGCCACGATTTTTATGGCGCTGCCTTGATCATTTTTTACAATTTTTAGACCGACACTCTCGCGGCCGTTGACAGCCGAAAGGTAGGGAGGGTCGCGATAGGCGAAACGAGCCTCACTCATAACTTCGGCGAGGGTCACAAAAGCGCCGTCCCCGTCACAACGGATAATGGTTGAGGCGATATCGGCCCGGCTACGGAATAGTTCATCGACAACAACGATAAACTCACCAGCTTCGTTTTCATAATCACCAGCCGGCAGCGAAAGATTAGCCCCTTTCAGAGCCGACGCAACATCCTCGTAAGTCAAACCGAGAATTTCAAGCCGCACAGGGTCGATAAAGACATGAAACTCGCGCACAAATTCGCCGGTAATCTCAACATTTTTGACCCCGGTAATCCGTTTCAGAAAGAGCTTCATCTCCTCGGCCATCAAGGTCAGGGAGTGATTGTCGCGGTTGCCAACCAGATTAACCGTGACCACCGGCAACCAGTAGCTGACATCAACTTTTTTAAATAGCGGCGGTTCAATGCCCGGCGGCAGGTTCGGCATCGCCCCCAGAACTTTTAAGCGCAGCTCCTTGTAGAGCTCGTCATAGTCGGTATCGTCGACGAATTTGACGATAAGGCTCGAACGACCCCGATAGGAGGTCGATTTTATGAACTCGACCTCCTCCAGATCATCCAGTGACTCCTCGATCTCACGAGTCACCAGGGCTTCAACATCTTTGGGTGAAGCCCCCGGCAAGAAGGTGGTGATCATCACCTTACCCATATTAACATTGGGGTAACGCTCGACCGGCAGCTCTAAAAGGGCAACACAGCCAACCACCATCAAGATGAGAAAAAGAAGGTTGACGAGCACCTTCTGGTTAAGAAAAAATTCAATGAATTTGCGCATAGAAAAAAGTTTTTTCGGTTTAACGACAGCGAAAACGATCGCCGCTCTTTATTTTTTCACCGGTCACTCGCAGATAGTCGGAACCGGCCTGGCCGAGTTTGACGACCTTGACCTCTTCGCCATTTTCCCGAACCAACCAGAAGGCACCGTAACGCTCAATCACGGAAGTTACCGGAACTTCGACTACGCCGCCGGCTTCCGGCAAAGCGATGGCGAGCTCAAGAGCGATACCACCCCGCATCTCGGGAAGTCCCTCACTGATCTCCAGCTCAACTGTGATTTTTCTGGTCTTCTGGTCAAAAGCCGGTGAGATGTGCAGCAGACGGACCGGAACCTTCGTTGCTTGTTTGTTTTTAGACGGTAATATCAGGAAGAGCGAGTCCCCGGCACTCTCTCTTTTCAACCACTCATATTGCGCCATGGTCAGTGAAAAAGGTACCAGCAGGGTTCGATAATCACCGACCTGACCGACAATTCGCCCAATCGTCAACCACTCACCGGGTTCAATTTTCCGCTCTAAGAGATGCCAGCCGGCCGGAGCTTTTATAATGCAGCGCCGACGACGCTCTTTAAAGACTGCTGCCTTAACCTTTAACTCGGCCAAACCAAGTCGCGCCTGATCATACTTTAGTTCAAGCTCCTGCACTCGGGTTTCAGAAACCGCCTTGCTCCCGCTCAATTTCCGATAACGTTCAACCTCTCGCTGCCAATAAGCCATCTGATTTTCAAGGCGCGCACTTGCGGCCTGGTTGGCTTCCAGTTCAAGGTCGATAAAGGTTGTATCAAGCTTTGCAAAAAGAGCGGTGGCGGCGATCAAATCACCCATCTCGGCCCTGACCTCAAGACAACGGCCGGACTCTTCACAGGTCAGAAAGCGCCGCCAACGAGCTCTGGTATAGCCCCGCAAAACCGTCGTCCGAAACGCAGCCCGAGCTGTACAGACAGTGAAGGATTGATCTTTTTCAACCTCTTTGGCAAGCACCCGGGAGGCCGAAAGGGAGACAAGGGTAAAAAACACGGCAAAAAGGGAAATTAAAACAATTAATCTACGCATCATATTTTCACTTGTTAGAAAGATAAAAAATAGTCATTAATAATCCGGCGATGATCAAAGGCGATTTTCACTGGCAAGTTATCTTGGAAATAAACGACCGCCTTGCCGGCATCGTCACCAGCTTGTAATTTACCTTTACCGACAGCTGTAAAAACAGTTGAAATAGTATGCTGGCGAGGGTCGCGTTGAGGGTCTGAATAGGTATGAAACTGGCTGATCAACTCAACCTCAAGACCGGTCTCTTCACGAGCTTCACGAACAGCGGCGGTTTCCAGACTTTCACCATAATCAACAAAGCCACCCGGCAAAGCCCAGCCCGGCGGCGGGTTGAGGCGTTCTATCAAAACAATCCCTCCCTCATAAGAGATCAGAATATCAACCGTTGGTACCGGATTGCGATAACGAGTAAGTTGATAGTTACAGTTAGGACAGAAAAAAGTCTCGCGCATCTAAAAACCTCTCACCTGAAATTGTTGACTAAGCCCAGCTCCTCTTGCCGGTTATTAACCTCACCGTCGAGGCGTGCATTCCTGACTTGTTCGAGAATCTCCTTGAATTGAGGTCCGGGGGTCAGGCCGGCTGAGATCAGGTCGTGACCATCAATCTCGATTTCAACAAATTGAAGCCGGGTAATATAGCTGGAAAGTGCTTTTTTAACCTCCTGATTCTCATGACCGGCCATAATATAGAGTAGGATTTCAAGGGGCAGATCGGAAAGCTGCGCACAGAGTTCGGAGTTGCGATAAACTTTGCCTTCCTGACATAAACGCCCGAGTTCGGCAGCGACTTCTATGCCGCGGCGCCGGGCACTGACAAAACGCTCTGCGGCGTTTTCATCGAGTCCCAAACGCAAAGCACAGTAGTGAGCCTGGCCGGCACTCATACCATCAAGAAAACAGAGGAAATAAACTCGCCAAACTTCCAGTTTCTCCTCAAGATAGAGATATTCATACCAGGAAATCACCTCCTTAGCCATCATCAGGCGGGCCTGGCTCTGCTGGGCTTTAGTCTGACTTTTCAGTTCAGGAAAAACCTCACGCCAAAGTTTGAACTCGCTGATACGAGCAAAAATCGGCAGGGGATCGGACTCGGCACAGATCAATTTCAATTCATGAAGAATACGGAAACCGGAGAGCCGCCTGACAAAACCGACCTTGATGGCGTTGTGAATAAGGTGCAAAGTCTGGCGGCCGATCGCAAAAGCAAATTTTTGTTCAAAACGGATGGCCCGAAAGATCCTGGTCGGATCTTCGACAAAACTTAAATTATGCAGAACCCTGATACTGTGCTCCTTGAGATCGCGGCCGGCGCCGAAGTAATCTCGCATCTCACCATAACGGTTGCGGTTCAAAGAAACCACCAGGGTGTTGATCGTAAAATCTCGCCGGTAGAGATCGACCTTTAGAGAGCTCTTTTCAACCTTCGGGAGCATGGCGGGAGCATCATAGTACTCCATTCGAGTGCTGGCAATATCCAGCTTATAACCCTCTTCAGTTAAGATAACAGCCGTCCGAAAGGGTTCATGACAATGACAGCGACCAGAGTAACGTTCGCTATAGGCGCGAGCCAGGGCGATGCCGTCACCTTCGACAACAATATCAATATCAAGGTTCGGACGGCGCAGCATGAGATCGCGAACCACGCCGCCGACAAGAAAAAGATTAACCTCCAGCTCATCGGCCAGTTGTCCGAGTTGTCTGAAAACCATAATCAGGTCGGCGGGAAAACTCTCAGCCATCAGGGCATTGACATTTTTCCGGCGCATCTTGCGCGGCCCATCCTGGCCCGCCTCAAAACCCTCTCTCCCCTGATCCTCCTGATCATAGAGGGCGCGCAGCAGGTCTTTACGGGTAATCGCCCCGATAATTGCCTGTTGTTCATCAACCACCGGCAAAAAGCGCTGATTACGTCCGATGATCAGCTCTTTAATCTGGTTGAGATCGGCACCGGGAGCGATCGGTTCATAATCGGTAGTCATATATTCACTGACATCAAGTTCTTTAAGACCGTGATAGAGGGCCTTTTCTACCACCTGACGTGAGATAATGCCGGCAAGCTTTGAACTTTTCTCATCAATTACCGGCAGCACATTGATGTTGTAACGAGTCAGTAACTCGGCCGCTTTGACAAGCGGCGTCGCCAAGGTAATGGTCAAGACCGGCGAAGTCATCAGGTCAGCGGCAATAAGCGGCGGCACCACCTCTTCCTCAAGTAATTCCAGAAGACGTTCCCGACACTGGATCAAGGTCAATTTCCGGGTCACCGCTGCCGCCGCATAGTGATGCCCGCCGCCGCCAAAATGGGCCAGTAACTGCCCCATATCAAGCGCGGCACTGCGGCTGCGACCGATAAGATAAATTTTATCATCAAGACGCAAAAGGGCGATCACGACCTCAAGCCTTTCGATATCTCGCAAACGATGGACAACCATCGCCACATCCGGGATATAGTGTTCACGGCCGGCCTCAACCAGAACCACCTTCTGACCCCGCGGATAGATCGACCGCTGCGAGGACAAAAGATCATTGAGCAGGGAGATTTGTTCCCGATCAAGCGGGTTATTGATAACCTCGGCGACCGTTTCAAGATTGCCGCCCTGCTCTACAAGCCAGGCGGCAGCCATAAAATCACGTCCCGTGGTTCCCTGAAAGGTCAGAGAACCGGTATCTTCATAGAGACCGATCAACATCACAGTTGCTTCATCGGCCGGTACCGTAAGACCCTTTTCACGCAGTTTTTCAATCATCAGGGTAACCACGGCACCGACCTCAGCAACCTCGGTCCGGACCACCCCTTCAAGATCATCGTCAGTTGCGGGATGGTGATCATAAACGATAACCTCAACCTCCGGGCGGGCCGCAACCTCGGCAAAAGGTCCGATCCTATTTTTCTGACGGGTATCGACAACAATCAGGCGTCTGATTCCGGCCAGATCGATATCTTTAAGACGTTTAAAAGGGTAGGCATAACCGCAGGAGTGAAGAAAGAAATCGTGCAGACTGCGCTCCGGACTACCGGGCAGTACCATCTCGGCTTGCGGATAGAGATGACGGGCCGCCAACATCGCTGCGAGGCCGTCAAAATCGGTGTTGATATGAGAAGTGATAACTTCAGTCATCGATTAGTCCCTTTCACGGGGATGATAACGTCTATAAACCTCATTTAAACGTTTGGCATCAACCTGGGTATAGATCTGGGTGGTAGCCAGATCGGCATGCCCTAAAAGGGTCTGAACAATCCTTAAGTCGGCCCCACCGGAGAGCAGATGAGTGGCAAAGGAGTGACGCAAGAGATGAGGATAAACCTCCTGTTTGATTCCAGCTTTTAGAGCATAACGACGGATCGTCTTCCAGAATCCCTCGCGGCTCAAAGAATTTCCTGAACGGTTGAGAAAGAGATAAGTAGAGGTTTTGCCTTTGAGCAACTTACGTCGTCCTTGAGCAATATAGTTACGCAGATTACTGATTATCGGCAACGGCAGCGGCACGATCCGTTCCTTGTTACCTTTGCCGATCACGGTTAAAACGCCAAGATTGAAATTTATCTGCTGGAGTTCCAACCCAACCAACTCACTGACCCGCAAACCGGCTCCATAGAGAACCTCAAGCATCACTTTGTCACGCTCGCCGAGCGTCGTTTCTGGATCGGGTGCAGCCAGCAGAGATTTTATTTCAACTACGCTTAAAACCTCAGGCAGATTTTTATCAAGTTGGGGCAGGTCAAAACCGACCAGCGGCTGACGCCGGATCTCACCTTTCGCCAGCAGGAAACGAAAAAAACTGTTGAGCGCCGAGAAACGCCGGCGAATCGTCCGCCGTGCATACGCCTGTTTGAGCAACAGGATATAGTCGCTGACCTGAGCTTTAGAAAGAGACTCAGGCTCGGGGTTGCCTTGAGCCTCAAGGAAGAGACCAAAATGCACAAGATCAACCCGGTAGGCCGCAATCGTCTGTAGTGAGAGCCCACGCTCTAACAGTAAATGATCGAGAAAACTTTCAACCTGTTCTGAATACATGATGATAGTTCAAAGCTCAGAGTTTGGGGTTAGGTTGTTAATCGGCCGATTTATTTTTTTCTTCACCAAAATCACGCATTGCGGCCCCGTCCTGATCGGTCGGCGAAAGCATGGCGATAGCATGTTTATAGATCAAATGGCTGGTAAATTCGTCATTTAAGATCAAGCAATGGCTGTCAAAACTGCTGATCCGCCCCTCTCTGGCCGTCCCGCTGACCAGTTCCACACTGACCCGCCGCCGCTCACGCCGCAATCGATTTAAGAATTGTTCCTGAACGTTCGCCTGATGTCGCGTCATATTCAAGTATCTCCCCTAAAATGTAAATCATTTCAACACTTACAACTTCTTATCATCCACCAACGTATTTATCAAATAAAAATATACACAAAGGGCAGCCTTTACCGGCATCTTTTTTTTACAGTGACATCTGCTTTGCAATCTGCTAAAACCTCCGTCAACAAATTACAACATCAAGAGACCCGATATAAAGTGAGCCAACCCCTGAAAACCGATGTTGGCTGTAAAAAAACCATTTAACCCAATAGGCGAAAAGATTATGAAAGATTTTATCCGTTATTCCGGCACCAGTGATTATATTGTTTCCGAAAACCTACAAAATGATGTCAATGTTTCAATCGCTCTGGGGCGCCCCCTGTTGATCAAGGGAGAACCCGGCACCGGCAAGACCCTGCTGGCGCAAAGTGTGGCTGCAGGCCTTGGCCAGGAGCTTTTGACCTGGAACATCAAATCAACAACCAAGGCTCAGGATGGCCTTTATCTCTATGATACGGTTCAACGCCTCAACGATTCCCGTTTCGGCGGCAATGATGTCTCCAATATCGAAAACTATATCAAACTCGGAAAACTTGGCGAAGCTTTTGCCCGCGAAACCCAGGCGGTCGTCCTGATTGACGAAATCGACAAGGCTGACATCGAATTTCCCAACGACCTCCTGGCCGAACTTGACGAGATGAAGTTCTATATCCCAGAAACCAAAAAGACGATTACGGCAAAGCAGAGACCAGCAATCATTATTACGAGTAATTCGGAGAAAGAGCTGCCCGACGCTTTCTTGCGCCGCTGTGTCTTCCACTATATCGAATTTCCCGACCAGGAGCTGATGGCAAGAATAGTCCGCGTCCACTTTCCCGATCTTGAAAAAAAGATGGTCAAGGAGGCGATGGCAGCCTTCTACCAACTTCGAGAGCTCGATGGCTTACGCAAAAAACCGTCAACCAGCGAACTAATCGACTGGCTCAAAGCCCTGCTCGCGGCCGGCCATAACGGCAAGGTTGACCTGCAGAAAGATCTGCCTTTTCTAGGCGCTCTCTTAAAAAATGAGAACGATTACGAAATAGCGGCCAAACAGCGCCAAGCCTTCCAGAAACGCAGTTCATTAGCAGCTTTTCGCCGTTGATTATAAGAGATTATGTTTACTAGCTTTTTTTATTGTCTCAGAACCCATAAGATCATGGTTACGCCAACCGAATGGTTGGCGTTAATGGAAGCTTTAAGCCGCGGTTTTGCCGGCAACAGCCTGGTCTCGTTCTACCATCTGAGCCGTTCCCTGCTCGTCAAAACCGAGGCCCTTTTTGATCATTTCGACCTCGCTTTCCGTGAGTTTTTCACCGGCCTTGAAGTCCCGCCCGAAATTTTCGAGGAACTCTGGCAATGGTTGGGCAAGGAAACCTTGAAGAAAGAGATCGATGCCGACGCTTTAAAAGATCTACCAAAATATGACTGGGAAGCTGTCAAGAAAATGTTTGAAGAGCGCCTTAAGGAACAAAAGGAAGAGCATCACGGCGGCAACCGCTGGATTGGAACTGGCGGCACTTCACCTTTCGGTCATGGCGGGAATCATCCCGGAGGGTTAAGGGTCGGCGGTGAGAGTAGCGGCGGAATGGCCGTAAAAATAGCTGCCGAAAGACGTTTCAAAGGCTACCGTCGTGATGTCACGCTCGATGTACGCCAGATTAAGGTCGCCTTAAAAAAACTGCGCCACCTGCGCCGCACCGGCACTCGACTGGAACTCGATATCGATGAAACGGTTGATAAAACCTGTAAGAATGCCGGTGAAATTGATTTAGTCTTTACACCAGAGCATAAAAATGATGTCAAAGTACTACTCTTGATGGATGCCGGGGGTTCGATGTACCCTTACGCTAAACTGGTTGATAGACTTTTCTCGGCCGCTAATTCCGTCAATTATTTTGCCGAGTTCAACCACTACTATTTTCATAATTCGATTTATGATTATGTACGGCCCGAAATCGACGGCCGCGAGCGGATTCCGACAGCCCATATCCTCAAAAAGCTCAACCCCGACCATAAAGTTATATTGGTCGGCGATGCCAGCATGGCCCCCTTCGAACTCTTCATGGAGAACGGCATTATCGACTACTACGATAGTAACGAGACCGCCGGCATCGTCTGGTTTGAACGAATTGCTAAACATTTTCGCCGCACAGTCTGGCTCAATCCGATGCCTGAACGCTACTGGAGGCACCCCACCATCAGCGCCATCAGCCAAGTCTTCCCGATGTTTCATCTATCTTTAGAAGGACTTGACGAAGCCATTAAAAAGCTAACGGCTTTCTAAGATTATCAGAAGATTACACAGCTGAAATCAGATTCGTAAATCACCTACATCTGCCGGAGAGATGGTCGATCAAACCCATGATGCCACGAAGGATACGAACTTCACGATGGGTCATGGCGGCCCGTCCAAAAAGGCGTCGGAGATATTCGAGGAGATGATCGGGATTGCTTTTGTCGAGGAAATCATTTGCGTCCAGAGTCTTACGGAAATGACCGTACATCCCCTGCAATTCACTATGAGTGGCAAGTTCAGCCGTTGATTGGGGTGCTCGATCAGCACTTTTCAGACGGCTCAGTTCGTAGCCATACAAAAGTACCGACTGGGCCAGATTCATAGAGGAAAAATCGCGATTTACCGGGATTGACGAAAGAATATGACTATGCCGACGCTGTTCTCGAGCGAGCCCAAAATCTTCGCGGCCGAACATGATGGCAACCGGCGTCTGCGGACCCAGATATTCAATTTTTTCTACAGTTTGGGCCGGAGTATAGACGGGTTGGCAATATTTTCCGAGACGAGCCGTAGTCCCGACCACGAGTTTAAACTCAGCCAGAGCCGTGTCCAGGTCAGTAAAAATCTCAGCCCGTTCCAAAAGGTCATCGGCTCCACAACTCAAGGCCCGGGCCGGATCCGAGAGATGATCACAGCCGGGTGACACCAGCAGCAGGCGACCAAGCTTAAAATTTTTCATCGCTCGGGCCACAGCCCCGACATTCATATCAAGTTTTGGTTCAACCAGAACAATGGCCAACTCCGGCCAGCTGTTATTCATAAGGAGTTATCCATGAGTAAAAAACCTACTATCTTTGAACCCTACCAATTTAAGGTCGGGGAGAGGATTTTGCGACGCCGCAAAGGAAAACTTGAGGATTGGGACGTGATCGCCGTCAATGACGATGAGGTCACCGTAAAATGCCCATTTCACGGCATGGAACTTACTTGGAAGAGGAATCATTTCTGGTTTGGCGGCGACTCCGATTGATCTCAAAGAGGGTGACTGCGGCGGCGATCCCGACGTTGAGCGATTCACTACTGTTAGCCAGAGGAATCGTCACCTGCACATCACAGCTTTTTACGACGATTGGCCGGAGCCCTTTATCTTCGGAACCTAACACCAGAACCAAAGAATCGGACCACTCGACGGTATAGAGATCTTCACCGCCCTCGGCCGCAGCACCATAGATCCAGAAACCGGCTTCCTGACAACGACGCAGGGCGTCGGCCAGATTAACGACCCGGCTGATCGGCAGGTTTTCCAGAGCCCCGGCGGCAGTTTTGGCAACCGTTGCCGTAATGGCGGCGCTGCGTCTCTCCGGCAAAATCATACCTACGGCCCCAGCAGCAGCAGCCGTACGTATGATCGCCCCGAGATTACGCGGATCGGTAACCCCGTCGATAGCCACAAGCAGAGATTCGGTCGAATTCTGCACAGCAGACCGCAAAAGTTCCGCTAATGGCGTAAAAATAAAGGGCGCAACCGCAACGGCTACACCCTGATGCCGAACTTCCCCGGCAAGACGATCAAGAGCGGCGACAGGAACAGGCTTGATTGTCACCCCATCCTTTCGGGCGCGCTCCACGAGCTCCTTTACCCTCCGAGCGGGATTCTCAATACAATAGAGGGTCTGAATCCGACGCTGTTGACGACGCAAAAGTTCATCAACAGCATTGATACCACAAACTAGATTCTCGGCCTTTTCAACCATGATGCACTCGTAAAATTACGGGATGGCTAAGTAAAAATCGATATACGCCCCAAAGTATGTCGAGTGCCTGAAAAACCACAGCAAAGCAGAAGATCGAACTTTTTACGACGCCATCATCAGTTACCAAAGAGACGTAGGTTAATAAACCTAGACCACCAGGTGTCGGACTTTTCCCCGCCTACCGGAGTTTCGACTGGCGTTGTCGCATAAGCAGGCGCATGTGCTGATACAGCCGGAGCAGCTTTATGCTGGGGAATCGGCGGATGCATAATAACTACTTGTTCGGGACAACTCTGATAACAGGGCTGCGGACAGGGGCGACTAGCCTGAAAAACTTTTGGCGTAGTACCGGCAATCTCCTGCTTGAGTTTTTTCTCTTCGCCACCAAGGTCATCGACAAGCCCCTGAACCGTAGTCACCAGCTCCTGGTTGTCGGCCATCAGACCCTGCAGATCAAGGAGAGCCTTAACTGAATTCCTGACCTTAGCCAAACGCCCCTTGAGACCTAAGACAACCAGCTCATCTTCCAAAGCCAGAACCCGATTACCAAGCTCCTTATCTCCCTCTTGCAGGGATACCACTTTACGGTCAAGATCTACAATCTGCTTGTGCAGCTTCTGATTGTTGAGAAAAACCGTGATCACGGCCAACGCCAACAAACATACAATAATTATTATAATAAAGGAAAAAACGCCACCACTCCGCTTTTTTTCAATTTTCTTTTCCGGAATGGTGTCACTACCCTCTACTTTTTTTTCGATTTTTTCTTCACTCACAAACGCTCTCCTGAAAATCTATTGCTAAAATTATATGCGTTTATTTGTGTTCATCTGTGGTAAAAAAAGAAAACCAAAGAGAACCACAAATACACACAAATAAACACTGATTTCAATGTTCTGCCTGACTCCATAATGGGTCAATAATTTTTTGCCAATGGTGTTACTTATAACCTTTCTCGGGGTGTCGGTCAAGCTGGAGATTTATTTTTCCAGACCCTTCAACAGAGCAAGGATCTCTTGCGTTTTGCTCTCCATCAACTTCTGATCGCCCCGACTCTCGACGTTGAGACGTAACAGCGGCTCTGTGTTTGATGAACGTAAATTAAAACGCCAGTCGGCAAATTCAAGGCTCAAACCATCGATCTGCTGACACTCTTTGACCTCTTCCCGCCCCCTGAAATATTTTTCAACCATAGCAATCGCAGCTTGCGGATCATCCAGGCGGCGGTTAATCTCTCCACTGACAGGAAAGCGTTTTATTCTCTCGTCAACCAGTGCGGATAGGGGACGACCACTTTTTGAAATCAGCTCCAAGACTAAAAGCCAGGGAATCATCCCGGAATCACAATAGGAAAAATCACGAAAGTAGTGATGGGCGCTCATCTCACCACCGTAAAGAGCATTGAGCTCACGCATCTTATCTTTGATGAAGGCGTGACCAGTTTTCGAAACATGGGCCTGGCCCCGATTTTCAGAAACCAACTCAATCGTATTCCAAGTGAGTCGCGGATCATGGACAATCGACGATCCGGGATGATGAGACAGCAGGTTTTCAGCCAGCAGCCCGACAATGTAATAACCCTCAATAAAACGACCATTCTCATCAAAGAAGAAACAACGGTCGAAATCTCCGTCCCAGGCGAGACCGACAGCGGCCTGATGTTCGACTACGGCCCGGCTCGTTAAAGAGCGATTTTCAGGTAGTAAGGGGTTGGGAATCCCCTGAGGAAAGCTACCATCGGGCTCATTAAGCAGTTTGATCATAGTAAAAGGGAGCCGGGCTTCAAGCTCATCAAGTACGATCCCGGCGCAACCGTTGCCGGCATTAACCACGACCTTCAAAGGCTTAAGCCCAGCCGGGTCGATATAGCCCAGAAGATGTTCAATGTAGGCGGGACGAAAATCGAGAGGAGTAATCTTACCACAGCTTGAAGAATCAGGGAATTGACCCGATTTCACCAGCCCTTCTATCTGGGGAAGACCATAATCACCACTCAAAGGGCGCGACTCATGACGCACCAGTTTCATGCCATTATAGTCGCCTGGATTATGGCTGGCGGTAACCATAATACCACCGTCAAGCTGGTAGTTAAAAGTCGCAAAATAGACCTCTTCGGTACCACAGAGACCAAGGTCAAGGACCTCGACGCCGCCTTCATTGAGGCCGCGGGCAAGGGCTGCGGCCAGAGCCCGGCTCGAGGGACGCACATCCCGGCCGACAGCAACCTTTTCAGGTTCCAAAAAGGCGGCAAAAGCCCGACCCACACGATAAGCCAACTCTTCATTGAGTTCATCGGGCACCCGGCCGCGAATATCATAGGCCTTGAAACAAGAAGTTGAAATAGTTTTTTCAGTCATCACAAGCAAGTCCTCCCTCTAGATAGCTTGACCTCAAGAATACGCGCTTTAAAATATATACCGGCTTTTTCTACTCTGAAAACATAGTCCGTCTCAGCTTAAGGTTCCAGAGCTACACGAAGCCTCCTTATAGGCTCGTTGGCTTTCAAGTAGCATCTTACAATAGACAAAATCAAGGACAAGCAATAAAAAATATTTCTGAATTTTTTTGGAATTTTGCCGAAAAGAGAGTAAGTGCGGGGTATCTTCAAATGCAACATGAAAACCGGTTGCTGGATTTAACATCGGTTTCATGTTATACGCGTAAGAAAAGCAGTGATTTTCGAGCCCTTTAACAGTTTGCATTCGGAGCCCTTCTAACTGTGGAAAAGTAGATAAATAACCACAAAAAAAGGCGCCCTGAAAAGGACGCCTTAGCGCTTGATAGTGCTGGTGCCGAGGGACGGAATCGAACCGCCGACACGGGGATTTTCAGTCCCCTGCTCTACCGACTGAGCTACCTCGGCTAACCAAGCGAGGGCCTAGATAGCTTAAAGAGCGGGGCTTTGTCAAGAGGATTTTTTCAATAAAAAGAGATATATTATGGTCAACGGTCTTGATGCATCCTTGAACGCCATACAAAGCCACTTTACACGGCTTCAAGCCAGTGCCAACAATATTGCCAATCTCAATACCGACGGCTACAAAGGACAACGGGTAACCATCAACGAAGGGCCGACCGGAACAACAACGACAACCAGTAGCACCGACAAGAACCCCGGCCCCTCACGTATGGAATTAAATCAGGAAGGAGATCTTGTCGAGGTGGAGATGTCCAACGTCGATTTGGCCACCGGATATGTCAAGACTATGGAATCAACTCAGGCCATCAAGGCCAACCTTAAAGCTATCCAAACCGCCGATGAACTCTTAGGCGAAATCATCGACACCCTAGCCTAAATAGGGGGCAGTAAAAAACCACTTTCAGTCTATTCATTATATTCCGCTCTCACTTAAAATAGTTGAGCAGGGCATGCAGAGTGGTTAAGGGATGGGGCGGACAACCCGGGATATAGAGATCCACCGGGATCAGGCTGTTCAAATCCCCGACAATCTCATCGCTGCCATAGAATGGGCCGCCAGATATGGCACAGGCTCCGCTGGCGATAACTACTTTAGGGCTCGGTACAGCCTCATAGGTCGACAGGGTTGCCTGGCGCATATTTTTCGAGATCGGCCCGGTAACATGAATACCGTCGGCATGACGAGGCGAGGCAACAAATTGAATACCGAAACGAGACAAATCAAAAAACGGGGTGTTCAAAACATTAATATCAGCTTCGCACGCGTTACAGCCGCCCGCTGAGATCTGCCGCAGTTGGAGCGAGCGACCAAAAAGTTTCTTGAAATGTTTTTTGGAGTGCTCGGCCAAAGCTGGCAAATCACCACAGGTAAAAAGGTCATCACGACTAGCCGTACCCATCTCGAAATTCTGAGTAAAACAGACAAATTTCCCCTCAGACAAGGTTTCGCAAAGACCACAAAACACGCAGCGACCAAGGTCAATCTGTTTGGTCACGGCATCAATGGCCTCTTGCGGACAGGCATCTGCACACCTTTGAACCAGAGCCCCATCGCAATCATTGTCAACCTTCGGCAACCCCCGAAACCGTTTGTAGAGATTAATCGGTTCTTTGGGGTATTTGGATGTCCGGTAACCCTGCTCTAATCTATTCTTGATTACTTTTAACATATGCCAATTGAACCTTATTTATAAATCGAAACCACAATAAGAGAGGTTAAAGCTCTTATTACATATGGGAAAATCAGAGATCCCCTCATCCCGCAGGGCCAGGGCCAACCCGATCCAGTTATGGAAGGATGGATCCTTAACCTTATAACGCAGGATCTTGCCGTCAGTATCAGTGAGGATGCAATGGGAGACCTCACCGCGCCAGCCTTCGTTGATTGAAACGACAAATGAGGTAGGGGCCAACTTAGGGATCTCAGGGATATAACTTTTAGCTTCTTCCGTCTTTCCCAGGAGAGTATTAATCAGGGTTGTGGAGTGTATAATCTCCTCCCGACGAACCATAGCCCGGGAACAAACATCACCATCGGTCTTATGGTTGGTATTGGCCGGCAACCCGGCGTAGACTTCAGTCGGAAATGCAACTCTGGCATCATAGGCAAGTCCACAGGCGCGTCCGGCATAGCCGACCAACCCGAGCTTCTCCGCATCTGCATAATTCACCGTGCCTGTATTCTCAAAACGAGCCAGAACACTGGGGGCTGAAAAAATAAGATCATTAACATGCTCGACTTGAGGTGTCAGTTCCGTCAGTTTATCAATAAGAAGTCCCTTTTGCTCATCACCCATGATCTTAGTCACGCCACCGGGACGCACCAAGCCCCGGCCAAAACGATTTCCACTTAAAATCTGACTGAGGTTGAGATAATCACCGCGAATTCGACCGAAATAGGCTGCCGGAGGATTAAAGGCCGCATCCAGACTCAAAGCCCCAAGATCACCGACATGATTGGCGATACGCTCTAGCTCCAAAGCTATAGAACGGACGATGCCAGCGCCTTCATCGATTTTAAGACAGGCTAAAGATTCAATAGCCTGGGCTTGGCAGAGACTATGACCAATAGTGGTATCACCGGCAATCGTCTCTGCAATAATGGGCAGACGTTTAAAAGGCACACTCTGCAGAAGTTTTTCGACCCCGCGATGCTGATAGCCGAGTTGAATCTCAAGATGAAAGACCCGTTCACCGCAACATTGAAAACGAAAATGTCCGGGCTCGATAATACCGGCATGGACCGGGCCGACGGCAACCTCATGCACAGTTTCGCCGTCCACTGTGAAATAGGGATAGTTTCCTGGGATATCCTGACTATAATCATTGCCGAAGAGATCCTTCTTGCCGGTATAATTGGCGTGGTAACGAACCATCTTTAACCAAGGATGACCTTTCGGCTCAAGACCATATTGTTCGCCGATTTCGCGTTCGAACATGTGGAACTTTTCAGATTCAACCGTCAGTGAAGCAAAGGTGTCCGGGGCGTCACAACCGGCAACATAGAGTTTGTCATTGCGCAAAACTGCCAAGAGCTTCAAGAGACCGCTATCCTGGTAAGCAAAGAGCTGAACCACCTGCCCGCCGGCAACGGCAAAATCGAGTAATTCCTGACGAAAATCAGCAAACTCCAAGTGCGGGATGGCAGCCCGCTGCACCCGTTCATTATTCTTTATCTCAAGTAACTCAGCCATGAACCCCGCCTCCGATAGTAGCAATTGCCGAAAGTATGGTTTGGTAAAGGCTCTCCGGCAACCAGATACAGAGGGTGATTGAAGCCAGCAGGAGAGCGTATGACGGTAAGGTCCGGGCCAGGTTTTCAGAAATCAAAGGCTTAGACATATCATTCGGGGCAAAACTCATCTTCATAACCAGCCGGGAAACCCCGACAAAGATGAGGATAAGAGCAATAATAAAGATACTGACACTAATATTGCGACCCTGTTTAAAGGCGCCGATGATAATCAACAATTCACTGACAAAGATCCCAAAGGGAGGAAAACCGGAGATCCCGACAAAACCGGCAAAAAAAGCGGTGCAGGTCCGGGGCAGAAGATTAACCATGTTACCCGTCTTATTGATGAGCTTGGTGCCGTAGCCCAGTAGAATATTTCCGGATGAGAGAAAAAGCGAGGACTTTATCAAAGAGTGATGAATAAGATGCAGCATAGCTCCGTAGGTAGCCATGCCCCCAATACCGACACCAAAGGCAATAATCCCCATGTTCTCAATACTGGAATAGGCCAACATCCGCTTATAGCCGGTCTGATTGAAGATAAATATCGCCGCAATAAGCATTGAGAGGAGGCCGAAACCGATGAGGATACTGCTTGAAAAATCACCGATACCGGCTTGGTAAAGGAGTTGATGCCCGCGATATACCCCCAGGAAGGCACAGTTGAGCAAGGCCCCGGAAAGCAGAGCCGAAGCCGGGCTCGGGGCTTCACTATGAGCATCGGGAAGCCAGGTATGCATCGGGGCCAGGCCCATTTTGGTGCCATAACCGATAACCAGAAAGATAAAGCCGGCTTTGAGCCATACGGGATCAAGCCGGGTTGCCACCAAGCCCAAAGAGCTGAAGGTGATGGGAACATGAAGGTTAGCGATATTCATAGAGAGCACCACAAAAAAACAGCCCAACAGGGCCAGAGCGATACCCACCGAACAGATCATAACGTATTTCCAGGTTGCCTCTAAAGCCGACTTTGAACGATGCAGAAAGATAAGTGGTGCACTCATTAGGGTTGTGGCCTCAACAGCGATCCACAAAACCACGATATGATCAGCTAAGGTGACCATTGACATGGATGCTAAAAACAACAGAGTGCAGCCGATATAGAGCGGTTCGCTGGAGAGCTTAGTTACACTCATATAGGATACTGCGTAAATAGAGATAAGGAAAAATATAAACGACGTGACCAACAAAACCAACAGACCCTCGGGGGTCACGGAAAAATAACCGGGAAGAGCCGGGGCAAGCTTACCAAGCCAACCTGAAAGAGAGAGTATGAGGTGCAATAAAGCCGTCACCATCAGAATACCACGTCCCACTTTAACCGGCAGAAACATGGCAACAATTCCGGCAAGCAGGGGTAAAAGTATTATAAATTCCAACATTTTTAACCTTCAGCAGTAAAGCTTTAATCCTTCAACTGGCCCAGCAGGGCAGTATCGACATCATCATATGAGCTATTAATATTATGGAGAATAATCCCCATGATCATGACCCCAACCAGCAAGTCGAGCAAAACCCCGAACTCTACCACAAACTGAGTATGGGCCCCATGGGCTAAAGCGGTACCGACCAGGTAGATACCATTTTCCATCATCAGGTAACCGATAACCTGGGTAATGGCTTTGCGGCGGCTCATAATCAGAAAAAGCCCTGCCGCCAGGGTGGTCGTTGCCGTAATCATTAAAAGAACCTTATCGCGAGGTAAGGAAAGATGCAATTTTTCCGCAATAAAAACCGAGACCAGAATAAAAATCAAGCCCATAAAAAGCGAGGCATGATAACCGATAATCGGCTCAATCTCCCGTTGGATCTTGACCTTTTTTACGGCTATATACATAAAACCGGGGATCAAAACCCCTTTTATCAAAAGCATAACCAGCAAAAAAATCAGGGCACCAACATTTATTTCATGATGATAATCACGAAAAAAGGGAATCAACGAAACCACAACCCCTTGGCAAGCCATAATTTTAACCAAAGACATCAACCGATTTGAACCAAGCCCAAAAAGCACCGATAGTACCGTTAAAGCAAGCAAAGCATCATTTAAATTTATCATTAGAGCCCCCCTATCGTCAGGATAATACCAAATAGAACTAAAATTGAAGCTTTAAGAATAAACTTCGGCACCACCTCCAACTTATAGCGAGCCATACAGGACTCAACAACACCGATAGTAATGTAGACAAAAACCACAACTACGTAGAACAAAAATCCATTTAAAAAAATATTATCAACCTGAAAGGGATTAACAATACAACTGAGAAAAGCAGCATAAAAAAGCAGCTTAAACCAAGCCCCAATTTCGATTAATGCCAGATCCGGCCCACTATGATCGAGAATCATAACCTCATGAATCATGGTAAGCTCCAAATGGGTCGCGGGATCATCGACCGGCACCCGAGAGTTCTCGGTTAACATGACAATATAAAGCCCCACTACGGCTAACAGCAACAAAGCTCCATGAGTGTCCATGAGGTTGAGGAAATGGGTATCAACAAAAAACTCGGCAAAGCTCAAACTACCAGTCAAACGAAAGAAAAGAATGAGTATGCAAAAAATTGTGGCCTCAGCCAGAACCGAGAAGAAAGCCTCTCGCGCCGCCCCCATCCCCTCAAAAGGTGAAGCCGTATCCAAGGCTGCAAGGATCGTAAAAAAACGGCCCAAACCCATAATGTAAAAGAGCATAATAACATCACCGTGAAACGAACAGAGGGGAGCTCTGCCAGCCCACGGGAAAAACAGCAGAAGCAAGAAACTGGCAGCCAAGCTCACCACCGGCCCCAACTTAAAAACAAAACTGGTGCTGGTTGAATAAACCGAACCCTTGCGTAACAATTTCACTACCGTATAATAATTAATCAACCAAGGCGGGCCTTGTTTCCCGGCAATCCCGGCCTTAACTTTTTGGATCACCACTGGGAAAAGGGGAGCCAGCAAAACGGCAAAACAAAATGATAAAATAGCTTCCATATTCAAATCCTAACATTAGCTCGCTTTAAAAAAAAGCTAACAACACAATAATAGTCATGACAATATAAGCGATATAGAGCTGGATATTGCCATGCTGAATCCAGTGTAAACGCCCCAACAAAGAGGTAATTGAGCAAGCTATAAGGCTCAAACCATTGGCGAAGACATCCTCAGCATGGGTATCATAAGAGATACTCCCTGGGAAAATCTTGCCAATTCCGGCATACTTTTTCCGAATCCAGACAAATGGCTGAAAAAAGTCAAGTATGCTGTCGGCATAAGAGGTTCCGGTATACTGCATCCTGACCGTGGGTTGAGTAAAACCGCAACCCCAGGTTCCGGTTTGCGGACAATCTTTACCCGCATATAAAAGTTTTCTGAAGCCCGTAACCATAATCAGCAAAAATAGAAACAGAGCCGCTGTCCGCGAGATATTAACCATAAGCGGCATAAACTGTGCTACCTCAAATTCAGCAATTAAAGGTATGGCCCGACTCGCCTGAAAAGCCGCTCGCACCAGATAGTCAGGCCAAACCCCAATAATTAAACAGGCTCCAGCCAAGACAAATTGAGTCAGAATCATAGAACCACCAGCTTCTGAAGCCGCTGACAAGGAAGCATCCCGGGGTTCACCAAGAAAAACAATACCCATCACTTTGGAAAAACAAGCCGCCGCCAGCCCCCCAATAATGGCCAAAGAGATAATAACCAAAGCTGAAAAAATAAAAGATATACCGGGCAGAGAAAGACCATAAAAAGCTCCATAATAGATCAGGAACTCACTGATAAAACCGTTAAAAGGGGGCATTCCGGAAATAGATATCGAACCCACCAGAAAACAGCTCCCGGTCAAGGGCATCTTTTTCAGTAAGCCCCCAAGTCGGTCAATCATCGCCGTACCGGTTTGCTGAATAAGTGCCCCAGCTCCCATAAACAGTAATGATTTAAAAAGGGAGTGGTTGAAAACATGAAGCAGACCACCAGCAAAACCGAAAGCCGCCATAGTTTTATTACCGGTAGCAACACCCAGCATCCCGACTCCCAGACCGAGCAAAATAATGCCAATATTTTCGACACTGTGATAAGCCAGAAGGCGTTTTATATCGTGTTGACCAAGAGCGTAAACCACCCCTAGAATACCAGACAAAGCCCCCAAAACAATAGTTATTTGCCCGAAAACAGCCGAGGTCGGAGCCAACGCCAGATAAAAACGAACAATACCATAGATACCCATTTTGATCATCACTCCGGACATCACCGCAGAAACATGGCTCGGGGCGGCAGGATGGGCATAAGGCAACCAGATATGCAAGGGCAAAACGCCCGCCTTGGAACCACAACCACACAGGACTAATAAAAAAGCGCTCAGTTTAACTAAATCGGGAATTGCGACAAATCCGGTAAAAGTAAAACTTGCACTATAGCTGTAAATCAAAGCACAGGCGGCAAAAAGAAACAGAGCCCCGCCCTGCGCAAAAATAAAATAGAGATAACCGGCCTGCCGAGTAGCCTTTTTTTGATAGTCGTAGATCACCAGGAAAAAAGAGGAGAGTGACATGATTTCCCAAGCCAGAAGAAAGGTGATCATATCAGCGGCCATAACCACCAACGCCATAGCCGCAACCAATACCGCAAAGAAAAAATAGTTGGCCCCGGCCCTAATCTTTTTTTCGCGGTTTCCCAGATAGTGAAAACTATAAAGCAAAGCCAAGGGTGAAATCAAAAAAATCGGCAGTAGAAAAAAAAGCGAGATACTATCAACTCTGAAGGAGAGCGTGAAAATATGTAGCCATCGATAACTTACGGCAGGTACCGCCACCCCGGAGAGAAGCCGGGGCAATGTAAAAACCAGACCAATCCCGCATCCAACTGAAGTGGTAGCAATAGTAACCAGCTTCATAAACGTAAATTGCCGGGCTAAACATAGCCCGGCAATCCCTCCGGCCAGAATCAGCGCCAGAGCCACAAACAAGGTCTCCATTAGAGTTTTATCTCCTCTCGGTTTTTCCTCATCAAAAGGCTACCAGAAAATAACAATTTATTCTCAAATCGGGTCGATCTCTACTCCTAAATATTCAAATAAGCAATAAAATAATTTTTGGTGAAAACTACTCGGAAAACCCCGAACAAACGCCTCCTCCGTAGCATTTCATTATTTCGGTAAGGCACTATTTTGGTGAGCGGATATCAAAACGAGGGGCTTTCAGCATCCGACCGATCTCTTCTTTAAGATCGACCTGCTCCGGATTTTCAACCTCCTGAGCCATTAAGAATGAAAAGAGACGATCCTGCTCAATCGGATGAGAATACTCCTTAGGAGTGCCGTTCATCAACTGTATATGCGCCGCCCAGGGCACAAAATAGGTTGTCGCCGGAAAACCCTCAAACTCGGAAATATCGATATTAAGCCCTGTAACATAGAGAAGATTCTTGCCGGCATATTCGCTTCCGCGACGGATTGACTCAACGATGCGCGCAAACTCCAGCTGAATAATTATCTTGGCGGCCCTAAGCGAGGGATTTGGTGAAGTCACAATTGTCGGCATAAATTCAACCAGAGATCTTTCAAGCAGAATCGAGGCATCGGTTTCATGAAAATCTTCTCGAAAAAAGAAGAGATCAGCAAAAAGATGGGCTCCGATACTCTCGCCGTCACCACTCTGCCACACATAACCGCTCTCATTGAGACGTCTACAAAAATCTTCCGCAACTACAAAAGTCTGGCTTGTTGACAAAGCTGCAACCGGAACCATGCGCCCATCTTCACCGACCCTCGCAATTTTCTCCAAAAACAGCACCAGGCCATCTTTGACCGGATGTGAAGCAAAATCAACAAAAGAGTTCTTGACCGTAATCAGTTGCCTGCCGAAATCATCCTGATGCAGAAAAATCCGTTCCTGAGCAAATTGGTACTGCTCAAGATAGGGCGTAATCACATGAGTAATCTTGCCACAGGAGTTGGAGATCCTGGTACCTTCCATCTTGGGCCTGACACATTTACCGTAGGTTCCGGTGTGAGGATCGTAACCGACATGGCTGGCCTGCAGAATAACTAAATCTTCACCATGATGAGCATGAGGACCGTGACGGTCACTGGCAATGATGCCGCCAACCCGACCATGGTTAAAGGGGAAGGTGCCAAAATGCTTGGTCATTAAAATGATCGGCCAGCCCTGATTTTCATCCGAGCAAAAGGCCCGAGACGGCATAATTAACCCTTTACGAAATCCCAGAGCCATACAGAAATTAAAGAGTTTAGGGACAAATTCTGGGTAGGGGATAGCCATTCCATCGACCTTGAAAGGTGCAAGACTTCTCACAATATGTGGTTTTTGCTGCAAACTTGACATAAATTAATCCCCTCCCAAAATCTGTTAAAAACTACTTTTTGTAATTCGATTCTCCAAGCAATACACAAAAAAGAGGGGAAAAGTAATGCTTACCCCTCCCCTCTATCACTTAAAAAACATCCACCAAAAGACGTATTGATTTTATAAAATATCGATTACAGATCAAAAAGGAATATCATCGGGACCGCTATCGGGAGCTGAAGCCTGGCCATAGGGAGCTGAATTCCCGGAATTTGCCTGGCCACCACCGGCGAAACCACCACCTTGACCACCACCTTGACCACCACCTTGGTTGCCTTGGGAACCGGCCGAAAAACCACCACCTTGGCCGCCGTCACCAAAACCACCTTGACCACCACCAGAACTGCCGCTATCTTTACTACCCAGCATCTGCATGGTACCGGCAACAATTTCAGTCGTATAGCGCTTAACACCATCCTGCTCCCAAGAACGGGTTTGGATGCGCCCTTCCAGATATATCTGCTTACCTTTATGAAGCCACTTGGCACAGATCTCAGCCAACTTTCCGAAAGCGATAACACGGTGCCATTCAGTGCGCTCTTCACGCTGGCCATCCTTGACCCAACTATCGCTAGTTGCCATCGTAAAAGTCGTGAAAGCAGCACCACTGCTACCATATTTCATCTCGGGGTCACCACCCAGATGCCCCACCAGAATCACCTTATTTACGCCTGCCATCTCTTTACCTCCTAAAAAACAATAATCTATTTATTTAATTGACCCTTGAACATACGACTTTTTCTTTTGATAAGCAAGCCGGAAAAAAGATTTCTGAAATTAATATTGTGTTTTTTTTTGCAATCTGGTAAGGCGTTCTACTTGAAAATTATCATCAACCCCCGGCTCAATATTACTAGACCTCTGACAGCCACAGGCTTACAGCAGTCTTCCGGGGAAAATCAGTAACAATGTTTGTCAAGGAGAGATTAAAAAAATGAGTGAGATCAAAACTGTTGGCGTGGTCGGTTTCGGCGTCATGGGCGCCGCTATTGCCTTGAATGCAGCCGGTGCCGGCTATAACGTAATCTACAAAGAACTCAATGACGAACTCGTGGCCAGCATGTTTGAGCGCTGGGTGACCAAACCGCTAAGCAAAAGAGTCGCCAAAGGCAAAATCAGCCAGGCCGATATGGATCAACTGAGCGGCCGGATCAACGGCACCAGCCTCTATTCCGAGCTCAAAGATTGTGACCTGGTTATCGAAGCTGCAATCGAGAAAATGGATCTTAAAATAGAGGTTTTCACCGAACTTTCAAATGTCTGCCGGAAAGACGCTATTCTAGTCAGCAATACCTCGACCTTTCTCATCGAAAAACTCATGGCCAAAGTCGAAAACCCGAGCCGTACTGCCGGCTTGCACTACTTCTTTCCGGCCAACATCAACCGCCTGGTTGAAGTTATCAGACAAAAAGAGACCTCCGATGCAACCTATACGGCCCTCATGGAATTTGCCAAGAAAAACCGTAAGGTGGCAATCACGGTCAGGGATTTTCCGGGCTTTGCCGTCAACCCGGTTTTTATCGCCAGTTACGTGGTCCTCGACAGTTTTTACGGAGACAACTTAAATGCGGCCAGCTTGGAAAGCATCTCCCAGGAAGCCTTAGGCCTTAAGTTTGGAATCATGTGGGTTCAGAACGGAGCCGGATTGGGCACCTGTTACCATGCCGGCGTTTCCATGGCCGAATATTTAAGAAATGACGACACCGGTTATCCGGCGATGTGTGACCAGTTAAAGCAACAGTTTGAAAGCGGCCAACTCTGGGATATCGAAGGCGGCCCCATCACCGAAGACAAGGCGACCCGTACCGAAGTTAAAGATCGCCTTTTAGGAGCCATTTTTGCAATCTCAACCCACCTCATCGAACATCAGGTGGTCAGCCCCGACGATCTTGAACTCGGCATTATCACTTCCCTGGCCTGGCCCAAAGGACCTCTGGCTTTGATGAATGAGCTCGGAATGACCGAAAGTGCCCGCCTGATTAAGGTCGCGGTTGAGGCCGGAGATTTCAAACTACCGAAGAAATTTGCTACCAACGATCTGGAACCGTGGGAACTGAAAAGCTAAACCGGTTTAACCGATAGCAAAAATATTTCTTCCTAAAGCGGAGGTAGACCACAAATCTACTTCCGCTTTTTTATGATTTATCTTTCTTTTCGGCGACAATTTTTTGCGCCAACTTTAAAATCTCACGAAATGGATGATGAACCTGGGTCGTGTTGATGGTGATGATCGTATCGGTAATCGTCCCGTAACGAGTGGGATCTCCGCTCTCCTGAAGATGATGCGAAATAATATCGTGTAATTCAGTTTCAGTTCCCATCATAATGTGACGTTCATCGGTTGCGACCAGATCCTTGATCTGAGGTCTTTGCCGCGTCCTGATAAAGTATTGCGCCCCTAACGTGGCCCCGCGCAAGGCATGCCCACTATCCCAACCAGAAGCCTTCAAAGCAATAAAAATACCGGCGAAGGTATCACCCGCTCCCAGGGTTGATGAGAGTTCATCGATAAAATCATCCCCACAGATAATGCGCCGATCTGCGTAACGCATCCTGAAAATCGCTTCCTCGGGCATACGAGCCTTTTTCCAGTAGAGCAGAGCCCGGGCCGGGGTCAGGCGCTCAGTATAACGCACCCCCTTACTGCCGTCGGTCAAAAGCAGACGCCCACCTTTATTATTCTCCCCCTTTTTCCCCTGGTTCATGTGCCGTACCAATTGACTGCTGGTCAGATCTATACCCTTGCGCCGCGCCACCCCGGCCAAAAGCAGCAGCTCTTCAGTATTTAAGATCAAATACTGAATAAAAGGAATGATGGCATCGTAAAGAAGCTCCTCCCGGTTACTGAAAAAACGCTCTTTACTGGAGGTATAGTAGCGTGATTCAACCAAAGCATCAATACACTTAAAAAGGGTCTTTGTCGGGCAGAGGAAGGTCGTCACTGCACTTGCGTAGGCGGTATGCAGCAGACGGCAGATAAGACGCAACTCCTCCGGGTTAGTGAGAGAGTTAATGATCAAATTAGTACTGACAAAGTCACTATCTTTCCGCAGTTTGTACTCAAGATCGAAATAACGTTGGGCCAAACGTTGGATCGGAATGATATCCTCATTAGTCTGATTAGACAAAACAATCCGGTCGAGATTTTTACCTGAATCATCTTTTATCGTCAGTACATAACTGATACGAGGCACAAGATTATCAATATGAATTTCGGGGATATCTCCGATTGCCACCCGATAATCCTGGTAAAACTTCTTGACTAGTTTAAATTTGGGATTTTTGACATCGAAAAAGAAGAGGTGTTCGCACTCAATTTCATCACTATCCGATTGCAGCTCAGGAGAGTCGTAAAGGGAACGTATCGCCTCTATGAGGTTTCGGTTATTGCCGCCCAGCTGTATTCGGGCCGATTTCTCAACCAAGATCAGCTTAAGATCTTTTTCAACCTTAATAATATCAGGATAAGCCTGATTGAGTTCATCAACCAATTTCGCCAGTTCAACAGAGCGCAAACTTAAAGTCGAGCGCTCACTATGTTTACCGCCGAAGGTCATGGTATAGTAATATTTTTCATTCACCTTTTGGACATCGCAAGCAGCCATAGGGTTGACGTAGATCGGCTCATCCAAGCCCTCGACCCGACAGACAAAAACAGTCCCCAAAGGCAATAGGATCTTATCATCGATCATAATAAGATCATTCTCAACTACCCGATAGACCTCCTCGAGAGAAAGAGCTATCATATAATCAAAAACCGGAATCCCGCCTAAAAATACAAAACGGCTCCTGTCGCTAGTTGTCATGGCGTCACCTCGCTTAAAATCCTGCTTGATTTTTACCTGCCGGCTGTGATAAACAGCTCAACCTTGTTAAGGTTAGTATGAAAATCTCTTGCAACACCTAAATCCCCTATGGAGTAATACAATGGCCAGGGTTTGTGATATTTGCGGAAAAAAACCGCTTGTCGGCAACAATGTAAGTCATGCAAACAATAAAACCAAAAAGGTCTCGCGGCCCAACCTGCAGGAGGTTAACACGGTTGTTAACGGCCAGCGCCGCAAGGTTAAAGTCTGCACCCGCTGTATACGGTCAGGCGCCATTACAAAATAGTCGATTTAGACCATTTTTATTCCCCCTTACCCGGTATTAGTGAACAACTGATACTGGGTTTTCTCGTTGTTTCCAAACAAGATTTCAATCAGGCCCTCGACTTTCAACTCATGCGGGCTACCTGATAGACACCTTTTACCGCCCGTAAAGCCTGTTTCACCTTTTTGAGATGCTCAAGGTCTTTAACCTGAATCTCGAAGAAACAGATTGCCTTGTGATCAATACTGGTTTTCACGGAACCACTGGCGATATTGGCCTCCTGGCTACTAATCGCGGTCCCCAAAGCAACCAACATCCCCTTGACATCTTCGCACATGATGCGAATTTTAACCGAGTGCGAAGTCGAGCGCTCAAGATTCCACTCGACATCCATATAGCGTTCCGATTCACCCTTATGAACATGCCGACAATTACGCCGATGGATCGTCAAGCCTCGCCCTCGGGTAATAAACCCGACGACATCATCACCCGGCAGAGGATTACAACATTTGGCAAAACGCACCATAACGTCATCGATATCCTTGATTGAAATACCGTCCCGAGGTGGTTTGCGAGACGCTTTACTCTCCTCTTTCTTCCCCTTACTCTTACGCTGTTCACGCAGTTCCGGATAGATCCGATTAATAACCTGCTGCGCAGAAAGTTTTCCGCGGCCGATGGCGGCCAGTAGCGCTTCGGCATGATTGAGGGAAAATTCAACTGCAGCCGCCTGCATCTTACCGCTCTTTAAGGCCTGATTAAAAGATAGTTTTAAACGGGCAAAGGCCTTTTCACAAAATTCACGGCCCAGTTCAATACTACGTTTTTCCTCCTCTTTTTTAACCCATTGACGAATTTTGCTCCGAGCTTTACTGGTTTTGACAAAGGCAAGCCAATCCTTGTTGGGATGCTGGCGTTTGGAGGTGACGATCTCAACCATCTCACCATTCTTGAGCTGGTAACGCAAAGGCACAAGTTTGCCGTTAACCTTGGCCCCGCTACAATGATCACCGATATTGGAGTGAATAATATAGGCCATATCGATCGGCGTTGAACCACTCGGCAACTCCTTGACCTCGCCGACCGGGGTAAAGACATAGACCGCCTCGGAGAAGAGGTCGATCTTAACGGAATCAAGGAATTCACCGGGATTGTTGACATCCTGCTGCCACTCGATCATCTGCCGCAGCCAGCCCATCTGCTTGCGATCATGGTCATCGAGCTGATAGCCCTCCTTATAGTGCCAATGAGCGGCAATCCCCTTTTCGGCGATCTGATGCATCTCCCGGGTACGAATCTGAAATTCGATATAACGACCATCCGGACCAATTACCGAAGTGTGCAGTGATTGATACATATTGGCTTTAGGAATACTTATAAAATCCTTGAAGCGGCTCGGTACCGGCCTCCAGAGCGCATGAATAATACCAAGCACATTATAACATTCCGCCTTATCGGAGACCAGTATTCGAAAGGCGATAATATCGTAGATTTGTTCAAAGGCGATATCCCGCCGCACCATTTTGCGATAGATACTGTAGAAGTGCTTAAGACGCCCGGCCACCTCACCGCTGATACCGTAATGATCAAGATTGCGCAGCACCAATTTGATAATCTTGTCGATAAATTCGCGGCTTTCGAGCTCTTTGCGGGCAACTTTTTCCTCCAACTCGTGATAGATAGTCGGCTGTAGATAGCGCAAGGAACTATCTTCAAACTCCTGCTTCATCCATGAGATCCCCAGACGGTTGGCCAAAGGCGCATAGATATCTAAAGTTTCCTGGGCAATCGCTTCCTGGCGTGCAGGTTTCTGGAAATCCAGGGTCCGCATATTGTGCATGCGGTCAACCAGTTTGATAACCAGAACCCGAATATCCTTGACCATGGCGAGAATCATTTTGCGATAATTCTCGGCCTGATGTTCACGGGAACTCTTGAATTTTATTTTGCTGATTTTGGTCAGGCCTTCAACCAAAGAGGTAATCTCATCGCCAAAACGAAGGCTTAAGTCCTCGATAGAGGTCATCGGATCATCTTCGAGGGTATCATGGAGAAGACCGGCAGCGATGCTGGCCACATCCATTTTCATCTCAGCCAGCATATTGGCGACTTCGATCGGATGAACCATGTAGGGTTCACCGGAGAGGCGAACCTGATTACGGTGGGCGTATGCACTGTAGGCGTAAGCTTTGCGAATGGTATCAAAATCTGCAGCCGGATAGTAATCGGCAACCTTTTCAATAATGTCATTCGCTCTGATCATTCAGACAACTTATATTACTTGGCGCTGGTTGATGAGGTTGTTCTGAGAAAGGCTTGGGTAAACCCGGTAGCTTGCACCCGGGCCAAAACCTCTTCCGGATTCTGAGCCACCTTGGGCCCGTCAAGCAGGAGTAGAGTGTGCGGCATCAGCAAACTCTCTTTCTGAACCTTTGGGTCAAGTCCGGCTGCATGGTACATATTTTCCCAAGCTACGACACTGGTCTCGAGATAGAAAGATCCGACAATCACGGCATAACCGTCTTCCTGCCGCGTAAGAAAGGGCTTATCCCCCAATCCACGAGCCACGCCTATCATTGTTTTAGCTTTTTGCAAACTGGGATAAGGCCCCAGAAAAACCCGGTACATAGGGGTTAAACATTTTCGGGTTTCGGTTTTTACAGTAAAACCCAAGGCCTCAAGTTGAGAGCGAAATTTCTGCAGATCAGATTTTAAGAGATAACTCCCCACCTCAACCACCTGACTTACTACCGAAGAACCGGGAGCGGGAAGAGTTCGGCCCGTCACCGAAACCGGTTCAGCTAATGGTGCTGGATCTAGTAGCACGGCCTCAACCGACTGAGACTTTACGCCCTTAGGCGACACCGCTTTTTGCAACCCGACTGCAGTCGGAAACTTTTCATCCGTCTTATTACTGGAGTTTGCTTCAGCAGCCTCCGGAGAAACTGTGATCCCATCTTGTCGGGATCCGTAATCCAGCTTTTTTACCACCGGGACGCTAGCCTCTACGGATGATATTGGAAGCTCTGCATCATCGACTAACCGGGAGCTCTCTTCATGAACCGAAATAACCGGTTCGGAAGCGGGCGGCAAAGGAGCCAGGCTTACACGCGGACTAGCGATCGGCTCTTTCGGCATCCGGATCGGCGAAAAAGAGAGAAAATAATAAAAACCGATCAAAGCAAAAAGGAGAACCACAATCTCAAAACGCAGGAGGTTATCCAACCAACCATCCTGCCCCTTTTCAGCCTTACGTTTTTTCTTCACTTTTGCCATTGATGAACCAACCTTAGCTCTCTTCCTTCTCCAACTTAGACGCAGCAACAATTTTGGCGGTCAAATGGCTTGGAACCTCTTCGTAATGGGAAAATTCCATCGTAAACATCCCGCGGCCACCGGTCATCGAACGCAGATCCGGAGCATATTTCAAGACCTCTGACATCGGCACCTGAGCCTTAATAAGCTGACTATTGGCCATCGGTTCAACCCCGTTGACCTTACCACGACGGCTATTGAGGTCACCGATGATATCTCCCATATAGTCATTGGGGACATTAATATCCATTAACATTATGGGTTCCAAAAGAACCGGTTTGGCGTCGACAACCCCCTTCTTGAAAGCCATTGAACCGGCAATTTTGAAGGCCATTTCGGAAGAGTCAACTGTGTGATAGGAACCATCAAAGAGAGAGACCTTAAAATCAACTACCGGATATCCAGCCAGAACCCCGCCGATCATAGCCTCCTGTATTCCTTTTTCAACTGCCGGGATATATTGTCGCGGCACGACTCCGCCAACAATTTTGTTCTCAAACTCAAAGCCGCTGCCTTTGGGAAGAGGTTCTATTTTAATCCATACATCACCGAACTGACCCCGCCCACCGGACTGTTTCTTGTGACGACCCTGAACCGAAACCGTGCCCCTGATCGTCTCTTTATAAGGCACTTTCGGAGCATCCAGCTCAACATCAACGCCAAATTTGCGTTTAATGCGATCAACCGTCACCTCGATATGTACCTGCCCCATGCCTGAGATAACAAGCTCTTTAGTTTGTTCATTGCGATCAATAGTGATGGTCGGATCTTCGGCCATCAACCGAGACAGGGCACTACCCAACTTCTCCTCATCACCTTTACTCTTGGGCCGCAAAGAAAAAGAGATGACCGGGGCAGGAAGTTCGAGCCCCTTAAGACGTATTGGCGCTTTCTCACTACAAAGCGTATCCCAGGTAACCGTCTCCTTGAGTTTGGCAACTGCCACGATATCTCCGGGTCCACATTTATCGATCGGAATCTGCTTATTACCTTCTAATTTCAGGAGCTGGCCAATTCGTTCTTTACGATCCTTACTACTATTAAAACAGCTTGAATCTGAGGTCAAGGTTCCGCTGTAGACACGAAACAGTGAAAGTTGGCCGGTGAAGGGATCGGAAATAGTCTTAAAGACAATAGCTGAAAAAGGCGCATCAGCATCGGGAATAAGTTCTTGATCTTCACCCTCAGCCAGGATTTCCGCAATCTGTAAGGGTCGCTCCAAAGGTGAAGGCAGGCAGCTACAGACCAGATCCATTAACGGCTGGATACCTATATTTTTCAGAGCTGAGCCACAAACAACCGGCACAAACTTGCCGGTCATGGTACCCTCATGGGTCGCCCGGTAGATCTCTTCAACCGTAATCTCTTCGCCACCGAGATACTTTTCCATCAAATCGTCGTCAGCTTCGACCACTCGTTCAATCATCGCTTCCCGGGCCTCTTCAGCCGCAGCCTGGAGATGGTCAGGGATCTCTTCAACACTGAATTTGCCACTCTGATCATTACCGTAGCGCATGGCTTTCATGGCAACCAGGTCAACAACCCCGACAAAATCTTCCTCTTTACCAATCGGCAACTGAAGAACTAAAGGAAAGCATTTGAAAATCGCCTCCATCTCCCCCACGGCTCGGTCGAAATCGGCTCGTTCCCGATCCAGCTTACTAATAAAGACAACCCGGGGAATTTCAAATTCATCAGCATACTTCCAGACCGCCTCGGTCTGAACCTTGACACCGGAAATGGCACTGACAATAACAATGGCTCCGCCAGCCACCCGCAAACAAGCCTTAGTATCAACAATAAAATTGGCATATCCCGGGGTATCAATAACGTTAATATGTTTTCCTTGCCAGTCAAGATGGTGGATCGCACTGGTCAGGGTGATTTTACGTTTTATCTCCTCTGGTTCAGAGTCAAGTACCGAGGTACCGTTATCAACACTCCCCAGCCGAGCTGTACTCCCGCCATTAAAAAGCATTGCTTCAGCTAAAGAGGTTTTACCGGCTCCACCGTGCGCAATTATTGCGACATTTCTTAAATTTTCGCTTGTGTATGGGTTCATTCCACTATTTCCTTACCTGAAAGCGGGTTGGGGTTGATATATACAAACATCTTTTGCGACTTTAACACTGTTCTGACAGACCTTTGGAAGCTGACAGCTTAAATTCCTACTGTAAATCGCTCCTAATTGTCAAGCCTTTAGTATTGTTAACTCTAAAAGTACCTCTACACCAAAATCTCAAAACAGATACCCTCGTAAAAAGTCGCTGCGACACTCACTCTGATGATGTTTTTTAGTAGACCACCAAACCGATCACTAAACCAGCAATCTCCTTGTAATCGTCATTGAAATATTGTAATAATAACATTCCAATATCATTCTCAGATGAACCCACAATCATTACCAACTAAATTAAACGTGGAGATAGAAGATGAATATAACTAACAATGAGGGTCAGATCACCATTACCCTGGAAGGAGATTTCACCAGCGACCTCCTGAACGACTTCAGGTCTTCCGTACAACAGGAGATCGATGCCGGCAACACCTCATTTACAATCGATTTCAAGGATACAGCAGTCATCGATTCAATGGGCATCGGCTGCCTGGTGGCTACCTACAACTCCTTAAAGCAGAAAGGCGGGGCAATAGAGCTAAGCAATGTTCCGGAAAACCTTAAGGATGTTTTCCAGATCATGAGCCTCGATCGCATACTTACAATAGTCTGAATACATCAACAACCATAGACCATCACATTACCAACAAAAAACCGAACATTGAGGTACGTCATGTCCATGTCATCTTTTATCGACGACGAAACTTTACGGGAATATATTAGCGAAAGCCTTGAACATCTTGCCGACATTGAACAGGACCTCCTGACGATTGAAGAGGGTGGGGCCGAAATCGATGAAGAGGTCGTCAACCGGGTCTTTCGGGCCGCCCATTCGCTCAAAGGAGGGGCCGGTTTTCTGGCCCTTGATACGATCAAAGAACTCGCCCACAAGATCGAAAATGTTCTTGACATGATGCGCAACCGAGAGATTGTCCCAAACCCCGAAATCATCAACATCCTTCTAAACTCGTTTGACAAACTGCGCGATTTGATCAACAACTCAGACACCAGCAATGAGGTAGATGTTGATGAATTCATCGTCGCCCTGGTAGGCTTGACTACGGCCCACCTTGCCCCAACCGAACAGGAGAGCGTGTCAAATCTGGTTCCGATCACCAGAAACAACGGCAATATCATCTTTGAAGTCCCGGAGATTGATCTGGCCCAAGCTAAAAAAGGTGCCCAGAGCCTCTATCTTCTGGAATATGACCTTATCCATGATGTCTACCAACACGGTAAAACCCCTATGGAGATCATCAAAAACGTAATGGATCTGGGCACTATCATTGAGAGTCTGGTTGATATCGAAAGAGTCGGCACTCTGGATGACGCCCCAATCAACTCAATCCCCTTCTATATGCTGATAAGTTCGATTATCGAACCGGTCGTCGCCCCGGATTTTCTCGACCTCCCCGAGGAAAAGGTCCTACTCATCGGTTACAACGGCCAGCAGCAAGGCGGCAGCGCCCAAGAACCCGAACAAGCCCAAGAAGCTACCCCGACAACGGAAACACCACAGACAGCGATAGCCCCGGAACCAGAACCACAAGCAACCCCGGGACTTAAAGAGATGCCGGCCCAGGAAACTGTCCCGCCCCAAACTCCAAAGAAGCCGACCCGGACTCCCAAAACTGATAAAACAGCCCCCCCTAAAGAGTCCTGCAAAATTGAAGCTCCGTCAAGCTTAAGGGTCAGCGTAAACCTACTTGAAAGTTTAATGACCCTGGCCGGCGAGATGGTTCTTTCACGGAACCAACTGCTACAAGCGATCAGCCAACAAGATCAGCACAGTATCAAGCTTTCCGGACAACGGATTGACCTTGTCACTTCGGAGTTGCAGGAAGCCATCATGCTCACCCGAATGCAGCCGATAGGCAGTGTTTTCAACAAGTTTCCCCGGGTCGTTCGGGATATGTCGCAAAAGCTCGACAAAGAGATCAACCTGGTCATCACTGGCAAGGACGTTGAACTCGACAAAACCATTGTTGAGGGGCTTAACGACCCATTGACTCACCTCATCAGAAATTCGGCCGACCATGGCATTGAAAAACCCGAACCCAGGGTTGCCGCCGGCAAACCTCGAGCCGGCAAGATAGACCTCAAAGCCTATCATGAAGCCGGTCAGGTTAATATCGAAATAACCGATGACGGCAACGGTCTTGATGCTGAAAAAATCGCCGACAAGGCCCTCGAAAAAGGGATGATCACAGCCGACCAGCATAAAGCCATGTCCCAAAAGGAGAAGATGGCCCTGATCTTGTTGCCGAGTCTCTCGACAGCAGAGAAGGTGACCGATGTCTCGGGCCGCGGAGTCGGCATGGATGTCGTCAAATCGAACATCGATCAACTCGGCGGTCAGATTGAAATTGACTCTGAAATTGGCCGGGGCACAACCATTAAGATAAAACTGCCCCTGACTCTGGCCATTATCCCCAGCCTCCTGGTCACCGTCGGCGAAGAACGTTTTGCGGTTCCCCAGGTCAACGTCAGCGAACTCGTCCGTATCGGGGCGGCCCAAGTCAAGGAGAGAATTGAAAGGGTTGGCGATTCAGAGGTCATGCCCCTGCGCGGTGAATTGATACCTCTAATCCGTCTGGACTTGATCCTCGGCATCAAATCAACCCTGGCCAACCCTGAAACTGGTGAAAAGATAGATGATCGACGACAGATGATTGCCGATCGCCGCTCACCAACCACGGCAATCGATGAGTCACTCAACCAAGTTCCCGGAGAAGAGACCAAAGTTAAGGCACGCTCCGGCCATGACCGCCGCTATATGGCAAGCAGCGACCTTAACATCGTAGTCGTTTCTGCTGGTTCATTCAAATACGGATTGGTCGTCGACGATCTTCACGATTCGGTAGAAATTGTCGTCAAACCACTAGGTCGGCACCTTAAACATCTATCCAGCTATGCCGGTGCCACAATCATGGGAGATGGCCGGGTCGCACTGATTCTTGATGTCGGCGGCGTTGCCAAACTCGCCGACCTGATCTCTATGGCCGGGAGCCAGCGGGCCCAAGATCTGACTGAGATCAGCGAAGAAAGTCGCAGCAAAGATCGCCAAGCCTTGCTCCTCTTCGGCAATGGCACCAAAGAACCTTGTGCCGTACCTCTCGATCTCGTCGAACGGGTTGAACAAGTCAAATATGAAGATATCGAGATAAAGAGCGGGCAAAAGGTCATAAAATACCGTGGCGGCAGCCTCCCTCTTTTTGCTCTCTCTGACGTCGCTGAGGTTACGGAACTAACTAATGAACAGGAGCTGGTAGTCATTGTTTTCACGGTTGCAGATCGCGAAATAGGTCTTCTCGCTTCACAACCGGTTGACACCGTCGAAATAAAGGCTGTGATTGATCACGACACCCTACGTGACACCGGCATCATGGGGTCGACAATCATCAAGGAACAGACCACCTTGGTGATCGACATCTACGAACTCGTAGAAACCCTCAAGCCGGATTGGTTCAAACGGTTGCAGAAAAAAGATGCGCGCCGGAAAGAGGCGCAACGCCAGGACATTACCAACAACACCGACACTCCGTCTGAGATCAAAAAGATCCTGTTGGTTGAAGATTCAGATTTTTTTCGCGCTCAGCTGAAAAAATATATCGATGATGATGAACGCCAATGCGTGCCGACAGAGGATGGCTTGGAAGCCTGGAACTGGCTCCAGGAACATCCGGACGAGCCTTCTCTGATCATCACCGACATCGAAATGCCCAACATGGACGGATTTGAACTCTGTTACCGGATTAGAAACGACAGCCGTTTTGATCATCTAAAGATCATCGCCGTCACCTCTCTGGCTGCCAACGAACATATCGCCAAAGGCAAAGAGGTCGGCATTGACGACTATCAGATCAAACTTGACAAAGATAAGCTCCTAGCCAGCATTGATAAGCACATCCAATAAACGTTGAACAGCAAAAACCCGGAGAAACCAAGCCATGGCTGACACCACATTACAACTATGTTCATTTCAACTGGCCGATGCTCTTTTCGGACTCGATACCATGCTGGTCCAAGAGATCATAAAGGTGCCCGAGATCACCAAAGTATACCAAGCACCCGAGGAGATCATCGGCATTATCAACCTGCGCGGCAGGATTGTCACGATAATTGATCTGGCCATAAAACTCGACTTGCCAACCGAAGTTGAGATCAAAAACCGACGTATCATAATCGTCGAATCAGACAACGAGCCCTTTGGCCTGATGGTCGACTACATCAATGATGTCATCCATATCGACGGTGATGATCTGGACCCGGCACCAGCCAATGTCCGCGCCACCCAAGGACGTTTTATTACCGGTGTTTTTCGCAACGAGGAGCAGTTGATTGCGATCCTTAATCTTGATGAGATTGTCAACCAAATAGAAAAAAAAGTTGATTAAATACCGGAGTTTTTATGACCATAAAAGTTCTGGTCGTCGATGACACGATCCTCTACCGCAAAGTTATTGGCGACATTCTGAAAAGTGAAGACGATATCGAGGTAGTCGGCACTGCCAACAACGGCAAAATAGCCATCTCGCGCATCGAATCTTTACAACCCGACCTGCTGACACTGGATATTGAGATGCCGGTCTGCAATGGGCTTGAGGTTCTGGAATACCTGCACCGCAATCATCCCCAAATCGGTGCCATAATGCTCAGCAGCCTGACCCGCAAGGGCGGAGACATGACCATAAAAGCCCTCGAACTCGGGGCTTTTGATTTTATCCCCAAACCGGAAGGCGGCAGCATGGCTGAAAATCAGGCCTTCATCAAAAAAGACCTGATTTCCAAAGTCAAAGCCTATGCCCGGCGCCACTATATCAAAAACATACTGACAAAACGGCCTCAAACAGCACCCAACAAAATCGAACCACCCACCACCAGAACAACGTCTGCAACCGCAAAAACAGAAACCGTAAAACCGACGCCGGCAAAACGACGTAGCCTGCCTTCAACAATTATTGCTATCGGCATCTCAACCGGTGGCCCCAATGCTTTGACGCGCATGCTGCCAATGCTGACGGCTCCAATCGGCGTACCGATTGTTATCGTCCAGCACATGCCTCCACTTTTCACCAAGTCACTGGCCGACAGCCTGGACAATAAATGTTCTCTCACTATCAAAGAAGCTGAAGATGGTGAGGTTCTGAAAAACGACGTCGTCTACATCGCCCCGGGTGGCAAACAAATGAAAATCGTTGCTGGAACCGACAACCACGGCAAAGTAAAAATCACCGATGATGCTCCGGAAAACAACTGCAAGCCAGCGGCCGATTATCTTTTTCGTTCCGTCGCCTCTCTCTACAAAGAAAAATCCACTGCGGTCATTATGACCGGCATGGGTAATGATGGAACCAAAGGGTTGCGCCTGATCAAACGTCACGGATCCCCGGTAATCGCCCAAGATGAAGAGAGTTGTGTTGTTTACGGCATGCCGAAAGAGGCCGTCAATGCCGGTGTTGTTGGTATATCGGTAACCCTCGACCGAATTGCCGCAGAGATCATCAAAACCGTGAAAAATCCATAACCTTTCAATAGCTAACCTCTCAACGCAAGAAGTTACCCGGAGATACCGGAGCTCACATGATAAAAATTACTCCTCAGGAGTACCAAACCTACTGCAAATATGTTTACGATATCTGCTGCATTACTTTGGCCCCCAATCAGGCTTATCTGATTGAAACGAGGCTGGCACCGCTCATAAAAAAACTCGGTTGCAACAACTTCAGCGAACTCTATAACAAAAGCAAAGCAGACCAACTGAAAAAGCTTGAACAAGAGATCATAGATGCAATCACGACCAACGAAACCTATTTCTTTCGTGACAAATCTCCTTTTGACCTACTCCAACAAAAAATCCTTCCCGACTTGATCGACAAACGCCCAGCCCGACCTGGCCTACCGACCACGATCAAAATTTGGAGTGCAGCCTGTTCGTTCGGCCAAGAGGTCTACAGTATTGCCATCACTCTCAAAGAGCTCTTGGGCAAAGACATCAGCAACTACCGTATATCGATCACCGGTACCGACATCTCGGATGAAGCCATCGCCCGTTCAAGTTACGGCCTCTACAACCAGTTTGAAGTTGAAAGAGGGCTACCTCCCAGCAAGTTACGACTCTATTTTGACCAAGCTGATAAAGGTTGGCGCATCAAGGATGAATTACGTTCGATGGTCTCTTTCCGAAAAACAAACCTCTTTCAGTCATTTGCCGCCCTGGGACGCTTCGACATCATCTTCTGCCGTAATGTCGCAATCTATTTCTCCCAACCTGACAAGGTCAAACTCTACGAAAAAATTGGCGGTGCCTTGGCCGCGGATGGCTATCTGCTGATCGGTGCTCAAGAAAGCCTGACCGGAATCACCAATATTTTTGAACCCCAACGCTACATGCGATCAATCTTCTATCAGCTTAAAGGGTAAAAAAATAACAGTTCCAAAGTTCAAAAAAAACATAGTAAGGCAATAATATCACCAACAAAAAAGAGGCACCGGTTAAAAACTCCGGTACCTCTTTTTTGTTTTGCTACTTCGAGGGCGCCTTAAACTCTATCCCAAATAACGAGCCAGTGCTTCACCAATTACCTCTTTGGTAAAAGGTTTATGGAGGATTTCGTTAACCCCGGCCGCTTTCGCAGCTTCACTATCCTGGTTTTTATTTTGCGTGGTGACCATGAGCACCGGCATCTCCTCTTTACTAAACAACTGGCGGATACGCCGGGTCACTTCGATACCGGTAATCCCCGGCATATTGAGATCAGTCAAAACAGCATCGGGTTTCAGCTTACGAATCTCTTCAACAACAGCTTCGGGTTTCTGAAAGATAAACGGTTCGTAGCCCAACGCATGCAACATACTCCTGTAAATACCGAGAATCATTTTTGAGTCATCAATAGCAACAACCCTCTTCTTCGCCGTTTCTACAATCTCAGTGTTCTCCTCCTTGTCTCCTGACAACTCGGTAGCTTCTTTTTCAAAACCGTTATCTTTAAGCAGAGAGATAAAATAGTCACGATTCTCGGCTTGGGCTCTCTCAACCAAATAAGCAAAAGCGTGTTGACGGAAAAAATCGATCTCCAAGAGATCTAGAAAAATGGTTCCGCTCTGGGTCGAGATAATTGTCCGCACCAGGTCAAGAGCTTCATCATCCTCAACCCGTACCATATTTTTAAGTCCGGCGGCCAGAACCTCATTGTAGTTATGGTTGATCGCAGTAGCGGCCGCGGAACGAACATTATCAACCGCATCATGCAGCCCGGTAGCAAGTACATAGGCCCCCTTGGTCAGTGACAAACGACCCAGGGTTTCATATGCGGCAAAACGAACATTGCCGTCGCGGGGCTGATTATGGATAAGTTTTTTTACCGCCGGGATTGCCCCTTCGTCCCCTATATCCCCCATCACATTAAGTGAATGAATCAACAGATCTGGATCACCTTGCAAAAGGTTGTCTGCCAATACCGGCAAAACCTTACTCCCCAAAGCGATCAGTTTTTCCTTGCCAACAGAACGGATATGGGCATGATGTGAAGTCAGGGTATTATTGAGTTTTTTTATCGCTTCCTGAGACTGTACCTTAAGGAAAACATCCAGAATGGCAAAATCGAGCTCTTGCTTATGTCCCAACCTTTCATAGAGTCGATGAATCGCCGCCGCTGACCCAAGTTGCCCCAAGGCCTTGACTGCAGCCAATACCAGGTCATCATTATCAGTATAAAGAAGTTCCGCAATATTAGCCGCAGCCCCGGAATCGCCAATCTCCCCTAAAGCGATGACCACTTTTTCCAAAAGATCATGATCTTCTTCATTAATCAGGATTGCCATCAGAATATGATAGGCATCATCCAGTCCGATCTCTCCGGCCAACTCAATGAGATATTCACGACTATCGGACTTTGCGTCCTGTAAAAGCTCCATGTATACAGCCGGAGCCTCGAGAATCCGAGCCACCAGGCGCTCTTTCAAGTCGGGAAATGAGTTGCTTAAATAGGGGAATTTATCGAGGACTGCCGCCAGCAGAGGGATTGCAAATTCAGGCGGACTCTGCCAGAAAAGATCGAGGGCCTCTTTCTGTACGGCAAGATCCATCTCGGCAATATATGAAAGGACGATGTTTGCCTTGACTGCATCTTTCTCAGCAATATTATTTTTTATTTCCGTGATGAATGCGGCCGGCTTGATCTTAGCCATTAAATGACCCTTTCTAAACTGGTTTCACTGATAACCATTCAGTCTTCATAATAGCCGACATACTTTTTCTCAATCCACATTCCGACCAGAACCATCACGCCGCCAACGCCAATCACCAGAGATGCAATAACATAGAGGTCATGCATCAGCCACATGGCAATGCCGCAGACTGCCAGGAAAAAACCAAGAACTTCCAGTATGGGAATAAAAATTTTATTCATCTGTTCGTATGCCTTTGTAAAAATTAGTAGTCACGCTCGACCGGTTGATCCATCAGCCCGTTTGTGGAAGGAACATGTTAAGATATTGGGCAAAAATGGAAAGATAATCAAAGATCAACATAAAACCGACAATAACCAGGAAGATGCCACTGACGATACTTACAATCCGCAAATAACGATTAAAACGAGAAAAGTAAGAGAGAAAGGTGTTAAATGCCAGGGCCGAAACCAGAAACGGCAGGCCCAGACCCAAGGAGTAGGCAACCAGCAGGGTAACCCCGCCACCGACATTTTCAGAGGTACTGGCGTAAAGCAGGATACTTGCCAAAATCGGCCCGATACAGGGCGTCCAACCCGCCGCAAAGGCGATCCCGACAAGTACCGAACCTAAATATCCCAGAGGCTTATCATTGAACTCGAAACGTTTTTCCCGTTCCAGAAGATTGAGCTTCACCAGTCCGGTAATGTGAATACCAAGAAGAACGACAATTACGCCACCGACACGGCGAATCAGAACTTGATTCTCCTGAAAAAAATTGCCGACATAGGTCGCTGAAGCTCCGAGAGCCACAAAAACCAACGTAAACCCGAGAATGAAAAAGAGGGAGTGAAAAAGGGTACGCCGCCGCACCGAACGACTCCGACTTTCAACCAGCTCATCAAATGAGATGCCGGTAATATAGGTCAGGTATGAAGGAATAAGCGGCAGGACGCAAGGCGAGATAAAAGATAATATCCCGGCCGTAAAAGCGATCAACAACGATATCTGGGAAGTAGAAGATTCCATTATAATAATAAATTTTTACGAAATAATTAGAGGTTTTTTACATCTTTCCAAAGTCTCTCGCAAGAGCCCGGCATCGATATTCTCTTCGAGATAAGGCTCACCAAGAGCACGTAGCAGGATCATCGACAAACCACGACCAGCCTTCTTGTCACGACGCATCAAATCGATAAGTTCATCGGGATCCGCTTCGACCGGAACCAGCATCGGTAGATCATAAAGTTGGAGAAGCTGTAAGGCTCTCTGAAAACCGGCCTCAGCCAGCAATTTCATAGACACGGAAAGCGACAGGGCACAGACCAGACCGATGGCAACGGCTTCACCATGGGCAAGATCTTGATAGGCATACATTTTCTCTAAAGCATGGCCGACCGTATGACCAAGGTTCAGGACGGCCCTAACCCCTAAAAGGTCATATTCATCACGAACCACGTAATCAGCTTTAATACGACTGCAGGAGCGCGCCATGATCGCCAGGCTACGTGGATTTCGCTTCATGATGTCAGCCTGGTTCATCTCCAGAAAAGAGATAAAATCATCACCGGCTAAAAGTCCGTATTTGATTACTTCACCAAGTCCGCAAAGGCACTCACGCTCCGGCAAAGTAGCAATAAAATCAACATCAGAGATCACCACCCGGGGCTGATAAGTTGTCCCGACAAGATTTTTACCGACCTCCAGATTGACCCCGTTTTTACCACCGATAGCACTGTCAACCTGGGCCAAAATGGTAGTCGGCAACTGAATCAGGTCGACGCCCCTCATATAGGTAGCCGCAGCAAAACCGGCAAGATCTCCGACTACCCCACCACCCAATGCACAGATAAAGCCATTGCGCTGAAGTCCAGCCTTAAAGATCTCCTGATAAAGCCGCTGCAAAACCGCATGATTTTTATACTCTTCTCCGTCCGGCAGAATAATTGCGGTACTTTCATAACCGGCCGTTGCCAACCACTCCTGCACCCGCCTCAGATGGAGAGGGGCAATCGTCGTATTGGTCACCACAACCCCTTGATTGCCGCGCAAACGGGGCAACAACAGGCCGTCACCGCCGACTTTGGTCAAGCCGGAACCGATGTAAATCGAATAACTTCGCGATTCAAGTGAAACAGTCAGTTTATGAGAAGTCATTCTCTACAGTTCACCACAAACCCGGCGACAGATCTCAAGGTAAGCCTCTTCAACATTACCCAGTTCATGCCGGAAACGATCCTTGTCGAGCTTTTCCAGGGTGTGGCGATCCCAGAGACGGCAGGTATCGGGACAGATCTCGTCAGCCAGCAGCATCCGTCCATGGTAAACCCCAAATTCAAGTTTGAAATCGACCAGCAGGATATCACGTTCAAAAAGATAGTCACTCAATACCTGGTTAACTTTAAGAGCCGTTTCCCGAACCACATCAATCTGTTCAGCGGTCGCCAGGTTGAAAACCAATACATGGTCACGATTGATCATCGGATCATTAAGTGCGTCATCCTTATAATAATACTCAACGATTGCCCGTGAAAGTTTTTCACCTTCACTGCGCCCCATCCGTTTGGAGAGACTACCGGCAATATAGTTGCGGATAACAACCTCAACCAACACGATATCGACTTTTTTGGCCAGCATCTCGCGGTCGGAGAGTTGCTCAATAAAGTGACTCTCAATCCCCTTCTCCGCCAACATCTGAAATAATTTGGCCGAAACCCGGTTATTGATCACCCCCTTATCCTGGATGCTCCCTTTTTTGGCACCGTTGAAAGCGGTCGCATCATCCTTGAAATAGAGAATATTTTTATCCGGATCATCGGTTGCGTAGATGATCTTAGCCTTGCCTTCGTAAAGTTTTTCGCGGCGTTCCATTTTTCAATTATCCTTATTATTTAAGATGAAACAGTCAAAAATTCGGTATACTAATCCCCGAAAACCCGAGTAAAGATTGCCGGCACATGACGCATATGATGTTCAAGACTAAACTTCTCTTCGATCTCTAATGCGGAGAGATATTTTGCAACATCCTCATCCTTAATCAAGTACTCTTTAAATGAACCGCCATCATTAAACGCCTGCATAGCATTACGCTGAACCCAACGATAAGCGTCCTCTCGCGAAACCCCGGCCCGAGCCAGGGCCAGGAGGACGCCCTGTGAATAAATGGTGCCGCCGGTCAATTCGATATTTTTCAGCATCCTTTCAGGATAAACGACCAGTTTTTCCATCATTCCAGCAAAACGATGGAGCATGAAATCAAGTAAAATAGTCGCATCCGGAGCGATTACCCGCTCTACCGATGAGTGACTGATATCACGCTCGTGCCACAAGGCAACATTCTCCATCGCCGCCAGGGCATGAGAACGAACCAAGCGGGCAAGACCGCAAAGGTTCTCAGAAAGTACCGGGTTACGCTTATGCGGCATCGCCGATGAGCCTTTTTGGCCGGCATGAAAAAACTCTTCCACCTCACCTACTTCGGTTCTCTGCAAATGTCTGATTTCAGTAGCAAATTTCTCAATTGAGGCAGCGACCAAGGCCAATGTCGTAAAGAAAAAAGCGTGCCGATCACGCTGCACGATCTGGCTTGAGGCCGGGGCCGGCTGCAAACCAAGTCGTTGACAAACAGCTTCTTCGATCTCGGGCTCGATATTGGCAAAAGTACCAACCGCACCAGAAATTTTACCGACTGAAATATCCGTAATCGCTGCCTCAAGGCGCTTTTTCTGGCGTACCATCTCATCGTACCAGATGGCAAACTTGAGACCCACGGTTACCGGTTCGGCGTGGATGCCGTGAGAACGTCCGATCATCGGACAGTCTCGCAATTCAAAAGCCCGGCGTTTGAGCTCGGAAAGAACCCGATCCAAGCCCTGCATCAACATCTGACCGGCCTCTTTAAGTTGCAGAGCCAAGGCCGTATCAAGGACATCTGAAGAGGTCATGCCGAGATGAATATAACGAGATGCGGGGCCGACATATTCGGCCACTGAGGTCAAAAACGCGATCACATCATGGCGAACTTCGGCTTCAATCTGGTTGATTCGAGTAACATCAAAGGAGGCCTTACCTTTAATCTCAAGCCATTCCTCACTGGGAATTTCTCCGCGCTCGGCATAAACTTCACAGACCGCTAACTCAACCTTTAACCAACTCTTAAATTTATTCTCTTCACTCCAGACCTGACTCATGGCCGGACGTGAGTAACGTTCAATCATAATTGTTTATTCCATAAATAATTTTAAAGTAGACAGAAACTATCAACTTCCAACGGCTGCCCGCACCACCATCACTGAACAACTTGAATTTTTTACAACATTGTCAGCCACGCTCCCCATCAGAAATTTTTTAATACCGGACCAACCATGCGAACCCATAAAAATGGCATCAAAGGCTCCACGTTCAGCCTCATCAACAACCATAGAAGCGGGATGACCTTCAACCACCCGACCCTCAACTTCAAGTCCGGTTTTTTTCAAAGAATCAACCAGTCTGCCCATTTTTTCCTGCAGGACCGCCCGGCGGGATGCGGTATAGTTCTGAATGCTGGCAAGATCCTCAACCGGCAAGCTCATACCGTCAAGGCCGGTGAAGGCAAAACCCTCCTCAATAACATTAAGCAGCAGCACCCGAGCATCATAATTACGGGCAAATTTTACCCCAACCGCAATCACATCATCAGTTGAAGCGGAAAAATCGATTGCCAGTAGAACTTTTTTGAAACGATCAGCCATAAGTACACCTCCAAAAAAACCAATCAATCGATAATCGGCGAAACGCGAAAGCTATCATTTTTCGAGTATTGTTGTCAAGTTTTATGCAGACGTTCGGGCAAAATTTAGATATCTGAAAACCATAGAATGTTTCTCAACCGGGAGCTTACGACTAATTGTTTTCAGATACTCTTCAACCGTCGGCAGACGCCCCAAAAGTGCTGTAACACCAGCCAGCTCAGCGGAACCGAGATAGACTTTCGCCCCTTTACCGAGACGATTATCGAAATTGCGGGTTGAGGTTGAAAAGACCACCGCCTCATCGGCCACTCGAGCTTGATTACCCATACAGAGGCTACAGCCCGGAATCTCGATACGGGCTCCAGCCTTGCCAAAAAGTGAATAGTAGCCCTCACTTTTGAGCTGCTCGGCATCCATCCTCGTCGGCGGTGCCACCCAGAGCCGCACCGGAACTTGACCTTCATCACGCAAGATCTCGCCAAGCGCTCGAAAATGACCGATATTAGTCATACAGCTGCCGACAAAAACCTCATCAATCTTATGCTGTTGCCGCCCATCGGCCAAAACATCACTCAAGGTGGCAACGTCATCAGGATCATTGGGGCAAGCCAGAATCGGTTCGGTTATGCAACTCATATCAATATCAAGCACCACGGCATAAGTGGCATCGCTGTCAGCCCGTAAAAGTTGCGGTGCGGCGAGCCAGTCCCGCATCGCCCGAGCCCGTCGTTTTAAGGTTTCAGCATCCCCGTAACCGGCAACCACAAGCTTATCGATAAGAGCAGCATTTGAGGTCAGAAATTCCTTTACCGAGCCGACCCCAAGCTGAACGGTACAAGCCGCAGCGCTACGTTCGGCCGAGGCGTCAGAAAGTTCAAAAGCCTGCTCACAAGTAAGCTCTTCAAGACCTTGAATCTCAAGAATTCGGCCCGCAAAAACATTCTTTTTACCTTCTTTAGCAACCGTCAACAGACCCTTCTCAATCGCTGTCAAAGGAATCGCGTTAACCAAATCACGCAGCGTGATCCCAGGCTGCAGCTTACCAGAAAAACGAACTAGGACACTTTCCGGCATATCGAGCGGCATGAGACCTGAAACCGCCGCAAAAGCAACCAGGCCGGAACCCGCAGGGAAAGAGATCCCGAGCGGAAAGCGGGTATGCGAATCGGCCCCGGTACCCAAGGTGTCGGGCAGCAATAAACGGTTCAACCAAGAGTGAATCACGCCATCACCGGGCTTCAATGAAACTCCTGAACGATCCTTGATAAAACCAGGCAGCTGACGATGCATCTTGACATCAACCGGCTGCGGGTAGGCCGCCGTATGACAGAACGACTGCATCACCAGATCGGCGGAGAAATTTAAGGCCGCAAGTTCCTTTATCTCATCCCGGGTCATCGGCCCGGTCGTATCCTGACTGCCAACGGTCGTCACCATAGGTTCGACATACATCCCCGGCCGAACCCCTTCCCGACCACAGGCCCGACCGACAATCTTCTGGGCCAGGGTATAACCTTCAGCGGACGATTCGGGCTGCAGCGGCTGCACGAAGAAATCAGCTTCGTCAAGCCCTAGAACCCGTCGGGCCCGACCGGTCAACTCCCGACCAATAAGCAACGGGATTCTTCCTCCAGCCCGATACTCGTCAGCCAAAGTGTTGGGTTGCAGATTAAAACGACTGACTAAAAGGCCCTCTTTTTCGATCTCTCCGGCATAAGGTCTTAAAGTTATAATATCACCGCTTCTAAGCTCCTCAACCGAAGCTTCCAGAGGCAGAGCTCCGGAATCCTGGGCCGTATTAAAAAAGATCGGCGCAATAATACCGCCGATGACAACCCCGCCACCACGTTTATTGGGAATCCCTGAAAGATCGTGGCCCAAGTGCCATTGCAAAGAGTTGATCGCCGATTTGCGACTGCTGCCGGTACCAACAACATCGCCGACATAGGCAATCGGGTGCCCCAAAGTTCGTAATTTTTCGAGTTGCTGTAAAGGATTTTTAATCCGGGCTGCAAGCATCGCTTGCGCATGCAAAGGAATGTCACTACGACTCGCGGCTTCCGAAGCCGGGGAGAGATCATCTGTATTGGTCTCTCCCGGCACTTTAAAAACCGTCAATTTAAGCTCTTGAGGTAACTCTGGACGAGCCTTAAACCACTCCGCCTGAGCCCAGGATTCAAGTAGTAATCGCGCGCCTTGATGCCCCTTTTTAAACTCTTCGACAACCCATGCAAAAGCATCATAGACCAGCAGGGTGTGCTTAAGGGCAAAAATTGCGGCGGCCGCCACTTCAGGCCGTTTATCATCCATGGTCTCGAGCAGCGGGGTAAGATTATAACCACCGCGCATAGTCCCTAGCCACTGAACTGCAGTCAGGGCCGAGATCCCGATCTCGGCCGCCCGGCCACTGATCACCTCAGCCAAAAAATCAGCTTTGATCCCGGCCGCCTCATCAACCCCGGGGTTGACCCGTTCACGCAGCAGAAAAAGAAGGTTTTGGCGCTCTTCCCCCTGGCTCTGCGGCAGTCGATCAATAACCGCCGAGACCTGGGCGGCACTTAAGGGCAAAGGGGGAATGCCCAGCCTCTGCCGCTGGTCGGCAGCCTTTTTATACTCTTCAAGAATTTCCATATTTCTTTCTTTTCTCCTTAATTTACTTAATCTTCATCTCGACCTGGCGGGATTTTTCCGACGCCGGATCATGCTGTATAACTTGCGGGTCAACTAAAAAGAGACGCTGGGCCTCTACCGGCCCTTTGGCAGTAAGGTGTGCCATAACTTGACGCGCCCGATTACGAGCCAGTAAAACAAGTTCATCGTCACTGACTTTAATAAAATCTCTCAGTAAACGTTCCTGTTCCACAGGCTCTATCTTTTTAACCATGCGCAGCATATTTTTCTCTTTGGCAAAAGGTGCGGCCTTGTAGGCCCGCCAGAGATAACGTTCAAATTCATCAGTTTCGACAACCACCTCATCGAGTGACTGCAGATCCTTTTTCTTGCCTACCACTTCCTTGAATTTTTGGGCCTGTAAAAGCTTTTTAAAGTGATCCTCATGCAGAGCCTGGCGATCGCTAATGGCGTCAGCCCGGCCGGCAATCTCAACTTTCAAGCCGGGCCGATCGTAGAGAACCTTGGCCAGTTTCTCCAGTCGACCTTGTGCCGCTTCATCAAGCTCAACCTGACCAGCAGCAAAAGTTACCAAGTTGAGCTCTTCACCACCACCGCCAGCCAGAGAACCAATCAAGGCAAAAGGCGAAGTGATCGCCTTAGTTATAAGATTAATAAAAACCTTAATAATAATCCCGCCCAAACTGAACTCGGGATCATCCAGCTCACCCCTGACCGGCAGGTTAAGATGGATCTCCCCCTGGCGGTCACGCAAAAGGGCAACCACGAGTTTGATCGGCAGATTAAGGGCATCCGGACTTTCTACCGAAGAACCGAAATCGAACTGATCAAGAAAAATGGAATTGTTTGCCTCAAGCTTCTGTTTCTCTATCTTATAGGCCAAATCGAGAAAGATTTTCCCTTTGCCTATGGCATAACCAACATATTTACCGCTATAAGGGGTTAGGTCCGTCATGCCAACACCCTGACCGTCGATCTTTAAGTCGACATAAATATCCTCCGCCAAAGGATCAATAAAACCCGAAACCGATACCGGCGCCTGGCCGTTCAGTAGACCAGTGAGTTTGACCTCAGCCGGTTTCTTGCCCATCGAGGAAAGTCCTTCAACCTCGCCTTCGAGATCACTTAAGTCCATCTTAAAGGAGGGCGACATGGAACGATCTATAAATGTTATAGTGCTCTCTGAAAGCTGTAACTTTTTGAACTCCAGATCCATGGTCGACGGATCCATTGCAACTTCCCCCAAATCACCTTCCGGCAAAGGTGCCGGATTTTCCGGGACGGCACCTTCTTTACGCAGCATCATCTCAAAATTGCTGCGACCATCACTTTCTTTAACAAAACTGAGCTGCAAACCTTTGGCGGCAAGCTTTTGCAAAGAGAAAGCCGGCGGCTGATTGCTAAAAGAGATTCCGTCAAGGGTCAAGCGCCGCAAATTTAAGAGATCAGCCGCATGCCTTCCGTCAACTGTTTTCAAGTTATCAATTGCAGCCTTACCAACGAAACTGAGGTTGCTTACAGTTGGCGCTTCCTGACCAAAAGAGAGGTGCCCGGAAACGGCCGCCTCGCCCTTTACCAGCACCAGATCAAGGTGTTCATTGAGATAGGCCTGAAAAGTTTTCAGCGGCATTTTCTGCAAATCTATGTCAAAGTCTACCTGAGGCGGATCGAGCACCACCGAACCATTCAGTAAAAGCCGTCCCCGTTCGGCTAAACGCAGATCAAGTTTACAAGCACCAGAATCCCCTTTGCCGGTCCCCAATTTATCGATTGCCAGATTTATCTTATCGACTTTAATCTCAGCCTTTGCCGCCGGCACAAGATCGTTGAAAGTAACCCGGAAATCCCGCAAACGACCTTTATCCAGAAGCAGATGCCAGGGCTCATTCGCTGTTGCAGTCTCTGTAGAAACATCTTTTGGAGCACCATCTTTTTTCGAACTATCTTTTTCTAATGACGGCGGCAACAAATCCAACAGGTTGATAACATTATCAGACCACCGAATAAGTGTTAGACTTCCCTTTTGTCCTTCCAGAGAACCAATCACACATTCCCGTTTGCTAACATCAATTTGACTGTGCGCCAAATCCAACTGCGGCAGATCAAAAACCAGCTTTCCGTCAGAAGAGTTAATTTTAAAGTCGGCAAGACCACACTCTAGATCTTGCAACTGCAGGCCAATCTCGCCCTCGACAGTTCGGGAAAACAGAAGCTCCCCGGCAAACCGCAGATGGCCGTCCAACTGACCGGCAAAATAGTCCTGATAATAGGCCACATAACGCGGCAGAGGCAGATTATCCAGTGCAAACCGGGTCTTTAGAGCTAGCGGATCAACCGAAAAATCTCCGTTCCCGGACAGGATCTCTCCAGCGTCACTCTTAAGTTTCAAAACATAATGGGCCTGATGCTCCCGCTCAGTACTGAAGTTCTCAAGTTCAAGATCGACCGAGGCCAGCCGGGCCGAAAAGATCGGCGTCACGCGTTCGTCACGAAGATTGACAACACCCTCCTCCAAACGCAGCCGATCCAGTTTAAAAGTGAACTTTGCGGCCTCTTCAGCTTCAGCCTCTGTTTTCGCTCCCGGCCCGGATTCAACTTGGCCGGAGTTCTCGGCCGCAGCCGCAATCAGTTTAGGTAAATAAAAGATCCCATCCGGCTTGAAAAGAAGATTGACCTCCGGTTTTCGGCAAACAATTTCACTAAGAAAAAATTCTCCACCGAGAAGGTTGCC
>JAGHAQ010000091.1 GCA_021161425.1 Candidatus Tharpella sp.
GAGGACACCTGCATGGTCGAGGTGGCGCGCTATTTTACCGATTTTACGCAAGGTGAATCGTGTGGTAAATGTACCTTCTGCCGGGTTGGTACCCGTCATATGCGTGACATCCTTAAGTCGATTACGGTCGGCGAAGGATCTATGGAGGAGTTAGCTGATCTGGAAGAGATCGGTGAAGCTGTGATTAAGGGTTCGCTCTGCAGTCTGGGCAAGACCGCCCCTAATCCGGTTTTGACAACCTTGCGTTTCTTTCGTGATGAGTATGTGGCGCATATTGAGGAAAAACGCTGTCCGGCCAAAATGTGTCGTTCTTTGATTGCCTTTTATATCGATCTTGAAGCGTGTGCTCGGGGTTGTGATGCTTGTGTCGCCTGTTGTCCGGTCGATGCGATTTTTACGACCAGTAATCGTAAAAAAGCGATCGATCAGGAAAAATGTGTCAAGTGTGGTGAGTGTGTCTATGCTTGTCCCCCCGAATACGATGCGGTCCGGCGCGTCTCCCCGCCGGAGATGATTCCCGATCAGGGTATAGAACCTCTGACGGAAAAAGAAGAGAGTGAAGCATGAGTGACAATTTGATAAATATAACGGTTGACGGTCAAAAAATTACGGCCCCGGACGGCGCTTTTCTGCTGCCGGTCTGTTTGGAAAACGACATCTATATCCCTAATCTCTGTTTTATCGAAGGTATGGATGACCCTCCGGCTTCCTGTCGTCTCTGTATGGTGGAGATCGAAGGTGAAAATGGTCCGGTGGCTTCCTGTCGTTGCCGGATTAGCGAGGGGATGGTGGTTAAAACCAATAGTGATGAGATTCTGCACCTGCGTCAGGTTGCTTTTCGCCTGCTGGTCTCGACTAATGATGGTCGCTGTAAATTTTGTATTGCCAATCACAATTGTGATCTTCAGAAGATTGGCAAATTTCTTCATCAGCCGTTACGTACTAGACGATTGCGGCATATCGACCGCAACTATCCTGAACTGATCGATGATCATCCTTTCCTTGTCTATGAGCCCAAAAAATGTGTTTTGTGTGGTCGTTGTGTTTATGTCTGCGGGCAGCTTGAGAAAGGCTACAAGCTTGATTTTGCCAATCGCGGTATGGATACTATCGTCTCCTTTTTCGGCAGTGATCTGGATCCCGCCAGTCAGGATTGTAAAACATGTCTGGCTTGTGCCGAGGTCTGTCCGGTCGGGGCTCTGAGCAGTAAAACTAAATGGCAGAGCTTTATTACCGGACTCGAAACTAAGGATTCGCACAAAAAATAAATTTGCAGATTTTTTTGCGAATCCTAAGGAGAAAAAATAGGATTTTCCATTGAATTTTCTCGCTTATCGGACTACCGGGCTGGCCTTGAAAATCATGACCGCCTTTTTCAAAGCCCGGATTACCCTTCATGATGAGAAGGATCTGCCGCCCGGCGGTTCAATCTTTGTCATTAACCATTTTACCCGTCTCGAAACCCTGCTGCTTCCCTATCATATTTCGAAACTACTCGATAAACCGGTCTGGTCCCTGGCCTCCCCTGAACTTTTTGGTGGCCTCATGGGCCGTTATCTGGAACAGGTTGGCGCGGTTTCAGTCGGCGACCCTGAACGGGATAAGCTGATTATCAAGAGCTTGGTTGGTGAAAACGCGGCTTGGATTGTCTTTCCGGAAGGGCGTATGGTGAAAAATCGTAAAGTTGTAGATCACGGCAGCTTTATGATTACGTCTGAGAGCGGTCAACATCCGCCGCGTACCGGGGCTGCGGCTCTGGCCTGGCGGGCTGAAATCCTGCGTCGCCGTTTGATCTCTATCAAGGATTCGGAACCGGAAAGTTTTGCCGCTTTAGCGGCTTTGTTTGACCTTCCCCCGGAAACCACTGTTACTGAGAGTCTCAGTCTAGTTCCGGTCAATGTTTCCTATTATCCATTACATTTCACAGATACAATCTTAAGTCGTTTCTCAGCTATGTTGGAGGATAAACTATCTCCGAGAATGCTTGAGGAGGTGATGGTTGAGAGCTCAATGCTGCTGGCCGGGGTTGATATCGATATCCGTTTTGGCAAAGCCCTGCCGGTTGCTCCTGCTGTGGAAAAATTTTTTGGGGCAAAGGTACCTGCTTTTGTCGATAACAAAAAGAGTCGGCGAGCCTTAAAGAAACTGACCCACGATTCCATGGCGACTATCTATGGGCTGACGACCGTCAATCTTGATCATCTTCTGGCTGCTCTTCTTTACAAAACCCCTGGACGCAGTTTTGTTGAGATCGATTTTCGGCGTCGGGCATTTCTGGCCGCAACTTCTGATGGCCGGGCCCTTGGTATTTTTTGTCACCAGGGGTTGGAAAATTCACAAGTTGATCTTTTGCTGGAAAAAGATAGTGGTCGGATTTCCGATCTGTTGGAACTGGCTCGGGAGAAAGGGTTTTTGCAGGCTGCAGGGGAGAGTGATGCAAAAGCTGTAAAAACTAAATTGCGGCTGCGGTTCCTGGAACCAAAAAAAGAGTGTTGTGGTGATGCCTTTCACCGGATCAGGCTTGATAACCCTTTTCTTGTAATGGTCAATGCGATTGAGCCTTTGCCGGCCTTGCAGCAGCTTTTGCGACGTCTCTCCTGGACTCCGGCCTGGTATTTGCGACGGCTTACAGCCAAGCGTCTTTTAGAGTTTATGGGGCAAGCATATATTGAGGATCGAAAGCCCTTTCAAGGAGATCCGGAACTCTGCCAGCTCTCTTATGGCACTTCCTATCTGGTAAAACGCAGGGCTCAGGTCGGAATCGTCCTGATCCACGACTGGTTAACGACCCCGCAGAGCCTGAAAGGGTTGGCCGATTATTTGGGGCGACGGGGTTTCCTGGTTCTGGTACCGCGTCTACCGGGTCATGCGACGGTCGCAGCAGACCTTGAAAAAAGAGATTATGAACAGTGGCAGACAGCCGTCGATGAAGCTTATGCTTATGTCGATTGCTTATGTTGCAAAGTTGTTGTCTGCGGGGTTGGCAGTAGTGTCCCGTTGGCTTTGTCACTGGCGGCTCGCGGTCATGAAATGGTGGCCCTGATGGCGCTTTTCCCCGCTTTTGGTGGTACTCTTAAACCTTCATTGGAGCCGTTGTCTGAGGGTAAAGAAGAGGAAGTGACACATCGACTTGCAGATCCTTCTCAGGCCGCTTTTTCCTATCCTAGTTTTCCCGGTTCTTCACGGCGGCAAATTAAAAAAATGCTGGTTCAGGCCGCGAAAAATC
>JAGHAQ010000035.1 GCA_021161425.1 Candidatus Tharpella sp.
CGGTAAAATTAAAAGTCCCAAAATAATTTTATTATTCAATCAATTCTAATAGTTACGTTGTTATCTGGGATTTTCTTGAGTTCTTAAAACGTAACCTAATGCCATTGCCTCCAGGCGGGCATAACTGCCGATGTTGTTTGTAATATCATCGTTTATTTCTTGCAGAATCTAAAGAGTATAGAGTTCTCTCTTCCCACGGAAGTTTTGCAGGAGTTTCGGCCATGATAAGTCTCCTTTTGGAAATGCGTTATTAAGCTTTAACGTTGCTGTTCACTGGTTTGTTTGGAAAATAAATAATTGCTCTGTTTGAAGATAGACACTTAACTTTCTAGTCGGTAACTTAAACTTACTAGTCGGTAACTTAGTCTGTGTTTTCAGAGTTGTCAACTATTTTTTGTTGGGGATTTGGTTTTATTTTAAGAGAAAAAGTGTTATCCTATATCCTTTTGCATGGGAAATAATTATATTTAGGAGGTTATGAGATGGTAGATGCCCGGGTGTTCAAGGGCTTGGATAAAAGTATTCGCAAACAGAAGATCATCGAAGTTGCGGCCACCCTTTTCTGCAAAAAAGGGTATCAGTCTACGTCTCTTGATGACGTAGCAAAAGAGATAGGGATCAGTAAAGCCGGTATCTATCATTATGTCTCCAGCAAAGATAATCTACTCTCGATTATCTATACCCAGGCCTTTGAAAAAATTTTTCAGGAGACCTATGAAATTGGGCGTATGGATCTGCCGCCAGATGAAAAATTAAGACGAATCATAGACAATCATATTAAGAATATCATAGTTCGAGATCTTTCCATGTTCTCAGTTTTTTTTAGTGAAGAGAGTCAGTTGCCGGAAAAGGATTTTCAGAAAATCCGTCAGGAAAAGAGGCGTTATACGCGGATTATAGAAGAGATTATCGAGGAGGGAATTGCCCAGGGTCTGTTTCGTGAGCTTGACCCCCAACTGCAAGCTTATGCGATTTTAGGAATGTGCAATTGGATTTACAAGTGGTATCGACCGGAACGAACTAAGTATGACCCAGAAGTAATTGCCGATAACTTTATTGCCCTATTGGAAGCAGGCTATCTTAAACGTGGAGTCAAAGAGGTTTCGGTACCACAGGAGCTGTCGGATAGTGAAGTTAGTGGTGCTGGTGAGCTTTATGGTGAGATCAAGCATCAATGTGGGGTTTTGACAAAATTGCTTAAACAGGTTTAGTTCAAGCAATTGGCAATACAAAATTTCTGCAATCCGTTGTAGCTTTTCATCTATGGGTGTCTGAAAATTTTCTTGAAGATTTTTAGTGGCCGAGATAGGCTTTATGGATGTCGGGGTTTTTCAGGAGTTCAGCAGCGTTGCCTGAGAGGATGATTTCGCCGGTTTCAAGGAGATAACCTCGATGGACAAAATCAAGGGCCAGTTTGGCGTTTTGTTCAACCAGGAGGATGGTCATGCCCTCCTGGTTAAGTTTTTTTAAGGCTCGAAACATATCATACATCAGCAGCGGCGCCAGCCCCATCGAAGGCTCATCAAGCATCAGAAATGTACAACCCGACATCAGGGCGCGGCCAACTGCCAGCATCTGTTGCTCACCGCCGCTTAATGATTTACTACGTTGGTGGCGGCGTTCGGCGAGACGTGGAAAAAGATCAAAGACGTGCTCATAGTCCTTAGTCAAATCGTCATTTTTCGGTCGGGAGAAGGTTGCCAGGGTCAGGTTTTCGGTAACCGTTAGATTGCCGAAGATATGTCGTCCTTCCGGAGCTAAGGCGCAGTGTAGTTTGCGGACGACATCATGGGGCTCAGTTTTGATGATCGATTGTCCGTTGATTAAAATATCCCCGGCGAAAAGACGTGGCGCCTCGGGCGGAGGGAGTCTGGTTATGGCATGCAGGGTAGTGGTTTTGCCGGCCCCGTTAGCGCCTATCAGGGTTACTATCTCTCCTTTTTTGACAGTAAAACTGATGTCACGGAGAGCCGCAATATTACCATATCTGACATCAAGGTCGCGAACTTCAAGTAGTGGTGTTTTGGCGTTATTCATAGAACTCTTTACAGTTGGTCATCGCCCAGATAGGCTTTTATAACCTTCGGACGCTGTTGAATCTCTGAGGGGGTGCCGCTGGCGATCAGGCGGCCGAAGTCAATTACGGCAATCCGCGAACATAAACTCATAACGACCTTCATCTGGTGTTCGATCATCCAGATACTCAAGTCGAATTGATCAAAAACCCATTGTATCAGAGTTATCAACTCAGTTACATCGGTTGACTGCAGGCCGGCAGCCGGTTCATCCAGAAGCAAAAGCTTGGGGCCGGAGGCGAGGGCGCGGACAATTTCGACCTTGCGTTGCATGCCGTAGGGCAGGTTGCCGGGCTTCTCGTCAGCAAATTTATCAATCTTGAAAATCTCAAGCAGCTCCAGCGCCCGGTGGCGAATATCCCGTTCTCGTTTGAGATAGCGGGGGGTTCTGAAAAAAAGGCTACCGAGACCGTAACCGAGCTGAAAATGTTGGGCGACGAGGATGTTATCAAGAACCGACATCTCTTTCCAGAGGCGGATATTTTGAAAGGTTCGGGCGATACCCAAAGCTGAAACTCGATGCGGTTTGAGTCCCGCCAGGTTGCGGCCCTGAAAGATAATTTCGCCATGGGTTGGTTGATAGAAACCGCTGGCCAAGTTAAAAACCGTCGTCTTGCCGGCACCGTTGGGCCCGATCAGACCGATCAGCTCACGTTCATCAAGGCTCAGGTTGAGCTCGGAGACTGCGCAGAGTCCACTGAAAAGTTGGGTTAAATCTTTTATTTCAAGTAAAGTCATTGCAAAAAATGCGGCTATTTAAATTTATAAAACTTCTTCAGACGCGGGAAGATATCGCTCAACTCGCGATGGCCCATGATTCCTTCCGGGCGAAACTGCATGATAATGATCAGGAGCAGGGGAATCGCTACCCATTTGATGATCTGTAAAGGTCTTAAGAGCTCCAGCATCAGGGTGAAAACAACAGCCGCAATGATTGAACCGGAGATTGAACCCATACCGCCCAGATAGACCATAACCAGGGCCTCGGTTGATTTTAAAAGGTCGAACGATTTCGGGTTGACATAGCCGATGGTATGGGCATAGAGGCCGCCGGCAATGCCAGCCAGTCCGGAAGAGATCATGAAGGTGACGAGCTTGATACGGTTGGTGTTGACGCTCATGATTTCAGCCGCGACCTCATCCTGGCGGATCGCTTCGACCCCCTTGCCGTAGGTTGAGCTCATGTAGCGGCGGATAATCAAGATTGAAAGAACCATAAAGATAAAAACCCAAAGGATCATCCAAGGAATCTCGGCACACTTCTCCATTGCGAAGACTACCCGTTTCATACCCATGAAACCGCGGGCTCCGCCGATGGTGTCGATATTGATGATTGTCGAGATAATTATATAGTTGGCGGCAATCGTGATGATTGCTAGATAATCGTCTCGGGTGCGAAATGAGGGGATGGCAACTAAAAGGCCGGTAAGGGCCGCCGCCAAACCGCCGCAGATCAGAACCAGTGGAAAACCGTAAGCCGCCAGTTCCGGGGGTAACAGCGGGGCTCCGAAAGTCTTGCTCTTGGTGAAGAGGGCAACCGATAAAATTGAAGAAACATAAGCGCCAACCGCGATAAAACCGGCATGGCCGCAAGAGAATTCTCCCATATTGCCGTTGACCAGGTTGAGGCTTGTTGAGGTGATAATGTTGATGCCCATAAAGAGGATGATGGTTTGGATGTAGAGGTCAATGACCTCAAACCAGGCCAGTCCCATCAGGGTGGTCAGTAGGACAACAAGCAGAATCGGGACGCTGAAACGTTTCATTTAGTATTTTTAATTTGCCATCATATTTTTGTGGTTTGCGGGACGCCAAAAAGCCCGGTCGGTTTAACGGTCAAGATTAGCAGGAGTATAGAGAAAGCAATCAGGTCCCGGTAAGATGAAGGAAAAAAGGCGACAACCATGATCTCGATGGTGCCGAGAATAAAGCCGCCGGCAAAAGCTCCGCGGATGTCACCGATGCCGCCGACAACGGCGGCGATAAAGGCCTTCCAGCCGATCGACATGCCCATATAGGGATCAAGAATCGGATAGGAGAGGGCAAAGAGGATGCCCGCCAGACCGGCCATCGAAGAGCCTAAGACAAAAGTAAAAACAATAACCGTATCGATCGGAATCCCCATCAAGGGAACCGCAAACTTATCGTAAGAGATGGCCCGCATGGCCATACCGACTTTGGTTTTAGTTATAATGAAATGGAGTGCGATAAAACTTAAGATTGAGGTCAGGATAACCCCGATCTTGAGGTTGGTGACATAGACGGCGCCGACCTTATAGACAACCTTATCGATCATCTCCGGAAATTTTTTGCGGCTTGCCCCAAGGATTAAGAGGTTGCCGTTCTCCAGGATCAGTCCGGCCATTAAAGCCGTGATTACGACATAGAGGCGGTTGGCACCTTTGCGTCGCAGAGGACGGTAAGCGATGCGTTCCAGGGTGACCCCGACCAAGGATGTTAAAACCATGGTCAGAGGGATGGTTAAAGCTAGAACCGCCCAGCCGGGCAGAAAAGCCGGCATGGCGTATTGGCCGAGCAGGAGGCTGGAGATGAAAAAGGCGATATAGGCGCCGACCATGACAATATCACCATGGGCGAAATTGATCAGCCGCAAAACTCCATAGACCAGCGTGTATCCCAAAGCAATCAGAGAGTAGAAGCTGCCCCACTGCAGAGCATTAAGTAGATTTTGTAAAAGGGTATCAAACACAGGGATGGTTTTTGGGGTTAAAAGGTTGAAAGGATAAAAGGGTTGAAGGGTAAATTTGTTTCTCTTTAACCCTTCAACCCTTTAACTTTTCGATTTGTTTTTAAATCAAGGGCAGACCGATTTGGTGAAAACGAATTCGCCCTTTTCATTGATACGAACGACAACTGCGCATTTGATGGGATCGCCTTGGTCGTCAAGTTTCATACTGCCGGTGATGCCGGAGAAACTTTTGATGTTGGCCATGGCCTCACGTATAGCTTTACGATCTTTACGCAATTTGCCACTTAATTTGCCGTTTTCCTGAATGGCTTGAAGTACCAGCTTGGTGGCATCCCAGGTCAGGGCCGCGACATCATCCGGGATATAGCCGTATTTAGCTTTATAGCGGTCGATAAATTTTTTGGTTTCGCCCTGAGCCCCGGCGGCGGCGTAATGGGTGGAGAAAAAGTGGCCGATACAGTCATCGCCACACAGAGTCATAAGCTCGGCAGAACCCCAGGCGTCGGAACCCATGAACGGACCTTTCCAGCCCAGATCATGGGCCTGTTTAACGGTCAGGGCAACCTCGTTGTAGTTGTTGGGCAGGAAGATGAAGTCGGGTTTGGCGGCAATTATCTTGGTCAACTGGGCGCTGAAATCCTGATCCCTGTCACCATAGCTTTCAAAAGCGACGACTGAGTTACTGCCGTTTTTCTTCTCAAAGTCGGTTTTGAAGATTTCGGCCAGGCCTTTGCTGTAGTCGTTGGCCAGAGCGTAGAGGACAGCCGCGGTTTTGGCTTTAAACTGGGCCATGGCGAAATCGACGGCAACCGGTCCCTGGAAAGGGTCGAGGAAGGCGGCCCGAAAAACGAAGGGTCGATCTAGGGTGGTATCGGGATTGGTC
>JAGHAQ010000123.1 GCA_021161425.1 Candidatus Tharpella sp.
CGCTTACAGCTCCTGTATCATGATTGAGAATTCAGTCGGCAGTTCATGGAAATACATGGGGAAAACTCGTTTCAACTCTTCTCCGGCCTTGATAACCGGGGGTTTCCCTTTGCGCGGATAGAGTCCGCCGCCAGCAACGCCGTCCGGGAGAAAAACAGCGAGACGAAAGCGTTTGTCCTCTTTTGAAATATTTTTGATGCTGATATCGAAGTGGAGTCGTGGAGCTCCTTTGTATTTTTTCATATAGTAAGAGATATTGGTGATTTGAACCGAAGGGCAGAGGTCAAAACTGATGCTTGCCGGTTCTGCTGATTTGCTGACCTCAGCCTTCTCGGCTGCATAGCCGATGCAAAACATTCCCATTACGAGCAGCACTGTTAACAAACACAAGATTTTGTTTTTTCTCATAGCTCTTCTCCTTTGCTTTACGGGTTGGCTGAATAGTTACGATTTCAGCTATAAATTAGCAAACAATATACCAGAACAACAGCAATTTGAAATTAGCTGATATTGAATGGAAAAACATTGCTAATCTGGCGTTTTAGTTGGGGTTATATTGGGGTGCCGGAGATTTGGAGGTGGTCTTCTTCAAACATGGCGTGGTACTTTTTTGTTCTTTAAGTGAACAGTCGTTTCGTTTTGGTACGCTACATATCCGGTGGGTGGTTGACAGTTTTAACGTTGTTATCAGAGCTTATTGATTTTACGGTAGATTGTCGTACGACTGACACCCAGGCGGCGAGCCGTTTTACTGATGTTGTGGTTGCACTCTTCAAGAGTGCTCTGGATGATGCTTTTTTCGTGCTCCTCCAGGAGGTTTTTTTTGTGGTTATCATTATTGGTCGAGGGGTCAGGTGCGGTTGTTTGTTTGAAATGATAATAGAGTTGATTCTCACTGATGATTTTGTCGATATTTTCAACTATATCTTTCTCGTTCTCACACAAAAGCGCAAGCCGACCCATAAAGTTTTGCAGCTCTCTAACATTTCCTTGCCAGGGTATTTCATGAAGGCGTTTGATACAAGCCGACGGCAGAGAAAATGGTTTTTTAGAGAATTTTTTACGGAGATCAGCAAAAATCACTTGTGCAAGTTCGGGAATATCCTCTTTTCGATCTTGTAAGCGGGGCAAATTGATGCAGAGTTGATTAAGCCGGTAATAGAGGTCGAGGCGAAATCGTTTCTCCTCAAGATCGTGAAAGATGTCCTGGTTAGCCGCCGCGATTATTTTGACATCAACAGGGATAATGTGAGCTCCCCCAACTCTCATTACCTCCCGTTCCTGCAACACTCTAAGTAATTTTGCCTGCAGTTTGAGGGGGATTGTATTGATTTCATCAAGCAGGATTGTTCCGTGTTGGGCAAGTTCGAAAAGTCCGGGTTTTCCCCCTTTGCGGGCTCCGGTAAAGGCCCCCTCATCATAGCCGAACAGTTCACTTTCTAAAAGGTTATCCGGGAGCACGCTGCAGTTAATCGCAACAAACGGGCCCCGGCGTCGGGGACTGAGATTATGAATAGATTGAGCCAGAACTTCTTTACCGGTACCGGTTTCGCCGATCAGCAGGGTTGTAAGATCGACTTGAGCGTATTGTCTGGCTTCTTTGATGATGTCTTTCATGCGGGGGCTGTTGGCTACAAAATGATCAATCGCATATTGAGCTTTAAACCCCTTTTCCCGCAAAGCTTTTCTGATTTTGCTGTCCATTTTCTGGATTTCAGAAGCCTGCCGGAAAGTGCTGACTACGCCGATTATTTTTTTCCCCAGGATAATGGGAGTGTAGTCAATCAGGATCTGCAGGTCACCGATGGTAACCAGCTCATTGTTTATGGGGATCTGGTTTTGCAGGACATCTTCCATTTTCAGGGCCGCAAATTGTTCACTGATCCGGGAGCCGATCATCTCCTTTGGCTGACACTTTAAAATATTGGATGCCGCCAGGTTGAAACGGGTAATTGAGGCATTTTTGTCAATTACAATGATGCCTTCGGAAAGGTTGTCGAAGATGGTTTCGAGCAAAATATATTGCTCTTTTTCCCGTCGCCGCAAAACTGCCATGCGTATGGCTTCATGCATGGCTTCACCAAGAATATCCAGATCATAAGTAACCAATACCCCTTTGGCACCATATTGTTCGGCCAGTTCAACTGCGAGTTTACTCTTGCCGATAATAACTTCGCAGCCATCCTGGACAGCTTTAGTCAGACCGTAGAGAAAATCGTTTTTATCAGTAAAAATAATTTGTTTGACCGTCACCTCGTAAAGTTTTTCAATGAGGTCGATTCCTTTAACCGGTATTTCCGAGGTGATGGCTATTTTTGGGGAAAATTTTCTTGCGAGTTCTACAGCTTTGATAATATCCAAAATGCCGACCCGGATAGGAATTACCGGTACCGAGACATGCTCTTCAAGGACTTTGGCCGTGCCCCCCATCGCGATGATGGTTTCAGCACCTTCGGCAACCATCTTTTTCGCAACCGGGATGGCATCATCAAGAATGCCGTAATCAAACAGCAGCTCCGGCCGGTTCTGAAATTTTGCCGTAACCAGTTTGGCCATCTCCACCTGGGTAGAGAAGGAATAGATCAATCCGATAATGATTTTCATAAAATAGGGGGAACCAAGAGTTGCGCCGCCATCTTGTTACTTTATTATGAGTTCATCAGTTGTTGGCGCAGTTTGAAAAGATGGTAATTTGTAGCACTCTGCTTAATTGCATGTCAAGATCTTTGGTTTTTTAACCAGACGCTCCGAAAAAAAGGTAAAGAGATCTTCGCTGAATAGTTACTCATCCTTTAGCCATGATAAAACAGGGTGATTGGCTCGATGATGGGGGGCAGATAGGACACTTGGAACCAATGCAGGTTGGATTAATTCCCCTCTGGTTGCAGTGCAGTTCAGCCTGGGACCGGAGATTGAGCGGCAACATTGTTTGTGACAGTTCAGCCGCTTTGCTCAAGGCCAGCCAGGAGTCCCGCTGGCAGCAGCGGGCGGCATCGAATTTGGCAACTTCCGCCAGACATTGCTGGGTCGCTGTTTGAATCTGCTGGCGGGCGGCCGCCGCCAGCGGGGTTGATTGCAGAATCAGACCAAAGGCAATGC
>JAGHAQ010000081.1 GCA_021161425.1 Candidatus Tharpella sp.
AGAGGCACGCTACAAATGTTGAAAAGTCTACGAGAAGCGTATCTTAAATATACTGTAAAATTAGACACTTAAGAATATGTCGGGAATTGCTGGTTTTCTGTGGTGATTCTTCAGCTTAGATTTTGCCTTTTTTTGGTTTCGTTTAATCCGGGTTAGGGGAGGTGCGGGTATGGCCGGTATTATCGAGGTAATGGTTGAGCGGGGTTTACTCTCCGCGGCTGAACTCAAAAAGATTAAACCCAGTGGTCGGGAACGCGAGTCCCTGCATCGTCTGGCGATCAGAACCGGTTTGGTTTCGGAGGAGGATTTTCTTGTCCTTGCCGCTGAGATGCTCAAGCTTGGCCAGATCAGTGAACTGCCGACCGACTATGATATTACTCCCTTTACCGAAATCTCCCCACTTTTTTTAGAAGAGCACCGCTGCTTTCCTTTAGGAGGAACCGAAGCTCTGGCGGTGATCGTCAATGATCCTTACGACCATCTCGTTACTGAAACTTTCAAGCAGCTTTTTCCCGGACGTCGAATTGAACTGCTCCTGGCCCGAGAAGAGAAAATTTTCGGCTGGATCCGGGAGCATTTTCTGGCGGCTGCCACCGATGCCGATGATCTAGAGACCGATGCGCCGGCCGGCGTATTCCTTGGTGATGATGTTGATCACTTGCGTGATCTTGCTTCGGAAGCTCCGATTATCAAACTGGTAAACCAGTTTCTTACCAAAGCCGTCGAAGATGGGGCCAGTGATATTCACATTGAACCACAGGCCGAAAATCTCCAGGTCCGTTTTCGCGTTGATGGGGTTTTGCGCGAACATGCCACCCCGCCCAAGAATATTCAGTCTTCAATTATTTCCCGGGTCAAGATTATGGCGCGCATGGATATTGCCGAGCGGCGCCTGCCCCAAGACGGTCGGATACGTATCAAGATATCCGGTAAAGATATCGATTTGCGGGTCTCCTGTTTGCCGACCGTCTATGGTGAAAGTGTGGTCATGCGTATTCTTGATCGCAACAGCATCTCTTTTAGCCTCGGAAGCTTAGGTTTTCCGGAAGCCGAGCGCCGTCGTTTTGAGGAGATGATTCATCTCCCCTATGGTATTATCCTGGTCACCGGCCCGACCGGCAGTGGTAAGACGACGACCCTCTATGCGGCTCTGAATACAATTAACGCGATTGACAAAAAAATTATTACAATCGAAGATCCGGTTGAGTATGAACTCAACGGGATTAACCAGGTTCAGGTAAACAGTAAGGCGGGCTTGGGTTTTTCCAATGGTTTACGCTCGATTGTGCGCCAAGATCCGGACGTAATTCTGATTGGTGAAATCCGCGATCGGGAGACCGCCGATATCGCCATCCAGTCAGCCTTGACCGGACATTTGGTTTTTTCCACCCTGCATACCAACGATGCGGCCGGAGCCGTAACCCGGATGGTCGAGATCGGGGTCGAGGGCTATCTACTCTCATCCTCATTGGTCGGTATTATGGCCCAGCGCTTGGTGCGGGTTCTTTGTCCTTCCTGTAAAGAAGCTTTTATTCCCGCGCCCGCGTTGGTAGAGCGTTTACAGCTTCCCTTTAAGGTTTCCAATGAAGAGCCGATTTATCGGCCAAAGGGTTGTAAAGAGTGTGCTTTCAGTGGTTTTCGCGGGCGTGTAGGCATTTTTGAGTTGTTGCCGGTAACCGATGCGGTTCGTGGTCTTATTCTTGAGAGTCAAAGCTCTCTGCTTTTGCGTGAACATGCCGTTAAAAACGGTATGACCCTGCTGCGTGAAGATGGTTGGGCCAAAGTTCGAGCCGGGATTACCTCGCTCGAAGAGGTAGTTCGTGTGAGCGGAGCTTAAGGCATGCGTGAATTCAGCTATAAAGCGACCAATGCCGGGGGCGATATCAGTTCCGGCCGCTTGCCGGCTCTTGATGAACGCCAAGCTGCGGCCTTGTTGCAGCGTCAGGGACTGATCCCGTTGCGGATTGTCGCCCTTGATAGTGGGGTGGAGAACTCTTTGCCTCCGGTTGCGAAGGTGGTTTCTTTTAAGTCAAAACGCAGATCTTTAACCGGATCTGGAAAGCCGTTCTCCAGTCTTTACGGATGGCTTGATAAAATGCCATGGCGCCGGCCCGGTGTTAAGGAGCTGGCCGCTTTTGCCGAAGATCTTGGGCTTTTGCTTAAAGCCGGCATACCTCTGAACCGGGCTTTGGTAATCCTGGTTGAATTGATTGAAAAACCGCTTTTCAGCCGGGTCATGGAAAACCTGCGGGAACAGGTTAAAGAGGGCAGTACCTTTTGGGAGGCCCTACGCAGCCATCCTCAGATCTTTCCCCCGGTTTTTATAGGGATGGTGCGAGCCGGTGAGAGTGGCGGGATTATCGATGTGGTTTTAGGTCGCTTGGCCCTCTATCTCAACGGTATCAGGGAGTTGAAAGAGTTTCTGTTCGGGGCCATGATCTACCCTTTGGTACTGACCTTGACCACTGGGGCCTCGATTATTCTGCTGTTGGCTTTTGTCCTGCCCAAATTTGCCGCCATCTTTTCCGATATGGGGGTAGCCCTGCCTACGGCTACCAGAGTGATGCTTAATTGCGGTGATTTCATGCAGGCCTGGTGGTGGGCTCTGGGCTTGGGGGTTGGCGGCCTAATCTTTGTCTGGCGCCGTCTTTATCGTCATCCTCGGGGCCGTTTACTGGTCGATCGCCTGGTTTTGCGTCTGCCGGGGCTCGGCGGAATTCTTGTCAAAATGGACTTGGCCCGTTTTTTTCGGACTTTGGGCGCCATGTTGTCCAGTGGTGTGCCGATTCTTGAGGCTCTACAGGTGGTCAGTGGAGTCATCAGTAATCGGATTCTTAAACAAAAGGTCGCTCATCTGCAGGAGGAGTTGCGCCAGGGTGCGATGATGTCACAGGTTTTGGCAGCCGACCCGCTTTTTCCGTCGTTGGCGGTCCATATTATCAGCGTTGGTGAGGAGACCGGACATTTGGATGAGATGTTAGATAAGCTGGCCGAGATGTATGACCGTGAGTTGAAGGTGACGATCAAGGCTTTGACCTCGCTTTTTGAACCCCTGGTGATTCTCTTTATGGGTCTGGTGATTGGTGCAATCGTGGTTTCGATGTTGATGGCGATTTTCAGTGTCAATGAACTCGGAGGTTGATAGTAAAATAGTTACATGTATGTTTATGAAGTTAAGATGTTCAAAAAAGTTTCAATTACTGTGGTATTTTAAGGAGAGAACATAATGCAGGAGTGTACTGCAAAAGGCGATAGATGTTTGAAGCGTCGGGGTTTTACTCTGATTGAGTTGTTGATTGTCATGGTTATTATCGGCTTGCTCGCCTCTCTGGTGGCGCCGACCATGTTCAAAAAGGTTGGCGAGGCCAAACGTAAAACCGCTAGAGCTCAGATTGAACTGCTGGGAACGGCGCTTGATTCTTACCGGCTCGACAATGATATGTATCCTGCCACCGAACAAGGCATGCAAGCATTAAGGGTGAAACCTGAAGGGGCGAACAACTGGGATGGTCCCTACCTACCCAAAGATGTTCCCAATGATCCCTGGGGTAACCAGTACGCCTTCAAAAGTCCGGGTGACCATGGTGATTACGACCTCTCCACCTACGGGGTTGACGGTCAGTCTGGCGGGGATGATGACATAAACAGTTGGGAAAACTGAACATTAACGGTTTCCTATGAAAAAGGTTTCATCTGATTCAGCTTTTACTCTGGTTGAACTGATTGTCGTGGTTGCTATTATGGCCATGGGAGTGAGTCTTTTTCTCGGCATCAACTATCGCCAGCGTGAGACTTTTCGTTGGCGCAGCAACCTTCGCGAGCTCCATGTGTTTCTTAAGGTGGCGCGGAGTTATGCGGTTCTTGAGCGGCGCAACAATGACTGTCGCTACAATTTTGAACAGCGTAGTTTTATTGAAAGCCTGCGCGGCAAGCGCGTGGAGCTCGCCGCCGGGGTCGAGTTCGTACTCTCGGATGAACAGCGAGCTCTGATTGAGGCTCGTGAAAATGCTGGCGCGGCGGCTGAGGTTGAGGTCGAAGAATCCAAGCCTGAGATCGTGATGGTAACTTTTTATGCTGATGGTGGTGCTGCCGGCGGCCCTCTGGAAATTCGTGGTGGCCGCAAAGGGGCTTTTCTTGAAATTGATCCTTTGACTGGTGAGGTCAGGGTGGAGGAACGGGTCACCGATAATGCCGGGTCGCGATGAGCGCGGATTTACTCTGTTGGAAATGATGGTCGCGGTGTTGATTGTCGGCCTCACTGTCACCACCTTCTTTCAGCTTTTTGGTGCCAGTCTGCGGCTGGAACAGCGAGCCCGCGGTTTTGATGAAATAATCGTGCTGGGCCGCCAGACTTTTGCCCTTTTGCGGGCTCGGGATTTGCGAAGTGATGAATTTCCTTGGTTGGGTGAAAGCGAAAATTTCTCCTGGAGTTTACATCTGGAATCGGTCGATGTCAAACCCGATGTGGATGCGGAAGCTGACGATGAAATCTTGAGTCTGCGCTGGACCAGCGAGCTCTATCGCCTGGTTTTTGCTCTGCAGGATATACGACGTCCTGGCCGTCACCTGCGCCTGGTCGCCTATCAACAGGTAAAACCCGGATATTTTACCGATGAATTTAAAGAAGAACACCTCTAATTGGTTGCCTTCGAAAGGAGGTTTCACCCTGATTGAGATGGTTATTGCCATGACCATTCTGGCCCTGGTAGTTATGGTGCTCTATCTGGCTTTTTCAAGTGCCGGGCGGATCTGGAGTCGACAACAGATTAAAGGGGGACGGGGTGAGCGTGAAGCGGCTTTAGCTCGCCTTTTGCAGGATGACCTGCAAAATCTGGTGCCTTATAGTTTCAGTTGGGAACAAGGTGAGGGCTTTTTCTTTGCTTTGGGTCCCCGGGCTCTCTTTTATGCCACGACTAGTGGCTATGGGGCCCGGCAGCGTTCTGTCGAGGGGCTCTACTTTACCTTTTGTTACCTGCAAGAAAGTGAAGAAAAAGAGGGTCTTGCTCTCTATATAATTAAAGAGATGGGCCCTAAAACATTTCTTGTTGAAGCTTTGTGGGATTTTATCCAGGGGCCGGAGAAGAGCTTGGTCGTCAATGAAACTCTGCGCGAAGCGTCGCTTCTCATTCTTGATGACCTGATAAATGCTTCTTTTGCCGTAGTCGGTGACCCGGAAAAATTAAACCTGCCGGAGGGGGAGATCGAAGCGGGGGCTCTTGTCGAGAGTGGTGTGGCCCGTAACTGGAGTCGTAAGAGTTTGCCAGAAAATATCCTTTTTCGTTATGAAAATTCGGACGGCGTCAAACGCAATCTGCTGTTCGCCCTGGAACCGCCGCCGGAACTGCCGAGCAAAAAAGATGAAAAGAAAAAATAGGGGTTTTGCACTGCTGGCCGTCTTCTGGATCTCGCTTTTGCTCGGCATTCTCGCCTTAAACTATGCGACGACGGCCCGGCTCAACGCCGAAGCGGCTCGTAATCGTCGTCTCGGGGCGGAGCATGACTATCTTTTGCGTTCAGCCGTGGCCAAAGGGTATCATGAGTATTTGAAATATCGGGCCAATCGCTCCCTGTGGGCTAAGAAAGAGGAGGTTGAAGAGTTCAGCGGTCGGTCTTTAGAGCTCTGGTATCCTCGTTATGAGTCCTGGGAGTGTGAGATTGAGGGAATCAAGATCGGCGTTAAAATTGTTGGTGAGGCCGGCAAATTCAAGCCTAATGGTCTCAAGATCGAACGCTGGCGCAGGATTGTCGAGATTTGCGGGGTGGACGATGAAGCGGCTCGGGACGGCATTATTGACTCTATTCTCGACTGGGTTGTTGGCGACAGTTTGCATCGGCTGAATGGGGCGGAGAGTGACTATTATGAAGATCTGGGGCTGGAATATGGTTGCAAGAACCAGGAGATTGATGTAGTTAATGAGTTCTTACTGATTAAAGGGGTTACTTTTAAACTCTATGCTGGCGGCGACGGTCATCCCGGCCTGATCGATCTCCTTTCACCTTATGGGCGTGACGATAGGCTTGATATCAACAGTTGTGCACCGGCAGCTCTGGCGCTGGTCGAAGATTTGCCTCAGGATGTGATCAATGAAATTGTTGCCTACCGGTTGGTAACCCCGATAACTAAACTCGCTGAATTAAGTGAATTGGTGCCGCCTGAATATTTTAGTTTATTGAACCAATATTTTACGGTTGCCGACTCACAATACGTTTCTATAAGCGCGGCCGAATCGGGCCGTGACGGTAAGGCCGGCAACTGGTATCTGCAAGTTTTCGCAGTAAATCAGAAATGAAACAATTAAAAGTTATTGTTCTGACCAACTACTTTATACCAGCCTAACCCTGAACTTTAGAACTGTTAAATTTATGAACCTACCCTGGTTACCGGAGACTAAACTTTTACTGGTTGAGGAGGGGCGCTTGCTCTTTCTCAGGTTGCGGCGCAGTTTTGCTGGTCGCGCTCGAGTGCTGGAGCAAAAGGAGTATGCTCTGCCTCGGCCCGACGATTTCGCGGTCGCAGTCGCGGCCATGAAGAGTGATTGTTTGCCGCGGCCTGATGATCTCCTGCTGTTGGGGTTGCCGCTTGAAATTTTTACGATTGTGCACTTTACTCTGCCCCTGGCCGCAGCCGAGAATCTTGATGGTGCGGTTGGTTATGAGTTGATGCGCCATGTCCCGCATGATCTGGAAGGGCTCTATTGGTGTTACCGTTGTCATGAAGAGGAGGGCCGGTTGGCGGTCAGTGTTACTCTGGCGGCACGCTCTCGGGTGCAAGGTTACCTGGCGGCTTTTACGGCTGTTGGTCTCAACCTCTCGGCGGTGTTTCCCGCTCTTTTTCTCTTGGCTTGGATGGTTCAAGAGCCCGGTCTTTATCTTGGTGGTGGATTCGGGCACCATGAAATGGTGCTGTTTGACGGCCAGGCGATCAATTTTCAGGCCTGGGAAGGTGCCGAAGGGGATGCTTACGGGGACGCTTTTTTGTCGCGCAACCTGCCCTTAGCTGAAAATCGGGGCCAGGTATTAGGAAAAATTTTCTTATGGTCGACTGCGGCAGCTATGGCGGAGAGCCTGGCCCGGCTGCGACCGGCGCTGGCCGTTTCGGAAATTAATAACTTGCCGGACACCTTGAGCTTGGATTGGCCCAATTTCCCCTATAGTATAGATCTGATTTCACCCCAGGTTCTGCATCGGCGCCGACTTTGGATTAAACTTGAGGCGGCGGCGGCCCTCTTTTTGCTGGTGGCTTTGATATGTCAGCCCCTGGTGGTGTTGGCCGGTAAGCGTCGTCATTTGCAGAAACTTGAAAAAGAGTTGGCTGTTGTTCGTTTGGAGGCTGATAAACTCAGCGGTATACGGAAGCAGAATCAGGCGACTATCAGCCATTTCGAGACGCTTTCCGGGCTGGTTCGAGAGCAGTCGGTGACGATCGACCTTTTAAAAGAGCTTACCGAGGTGATTCCACAGGACACATGGCTCAGCTCTTTGGCAATTCGAGCCCGAAAAATCCACCTTCAGGGAACCTCGGCTTCGGCCACGGCTGTGGTCAAGGCTCTCGAAGATTCTCCCCTCTTTGAAGAGGTTCACTTCGACTCCCCTGTGGTTAAAAAAGGGAGTAGTGAAACCTTCAAAATTGTCGTAGAGTTGGAATAGTACCATGAAAAACTTGGGATTTTTCACAGATCTGCTCAGACGCCGGGAAGTTTTGCTGGTCTTGGCTGGAATTTTGCTCTTG
>JAGHAQ010000118.1 GCA_021161425.1 Candidatus Tharpella sp.
AAGGTTTTGATGATCCGTTTTTTGCACAGCAAATGTCTGATGGCACGTTAAAAGTCTTTGCCTATTTGCTTTTACTGGAAGATCCGACACCACCGCCGTTTATCTGCATTGAAGAGCCTGAAAACGGTCTATATCACAAACTCCTGGAAACTCTGGCCACTGAATTCAGAGCTCATGCAACCGGCAAGAAAAACGCTCCACAACTCTTTATCACCACTCATCAACCCTATTTTGTCGATGCACTATCACCTGAGGAGACCTGGATACTGGAAAAAGATCCAGATGGTTTTTCAAGTATCAGCAGGGCCAGTGATAATGCAATCGTCGAAGCCATGGTAGCCGAGGGGTTACCGCTCGGCGGCCTCTGGTACAGCGATTATCTGGATGCGGGGTAAGCCAATGCACTTTGAAATACTGGTCGAAGATGCGTCAGGAAAAATCGCATTAAAATCTATTTTGGAAAAAATTATTGGCCCAAATGATAAAGATCATACCTGGAAAATAATTTCCTACAAAGGCATTGGCCGTATTCCAAAAAACCTAAAGGGAACGAAAGACCCACAGAAACGAATTCTTCTGGATCGATTACCCCAGTTGCTCAAAGGATATGGTAAAAGTCTTCAAGATTTTCCCGCTGCAGTGGTTGTCGTTGTCGACTTGGATGACAAAAATTGCCTGGTATTTAAACAAGAGGTGCTCGACATTCTGAATGCCTGCAACCCACAGCCAACAACATTGTTCAGAATTGCGATAGAGGAAGGCGAAGCCTGGATATTAGGAGATCGTAACGCGGTAAGAGTTGCCTACCCTCGTGTAAAAGAGCAGGTTCTGAACACTTATGTGCAAGACAGCATTTGTGGCACATGGGAAACACTTGCTGATGCCGTCTATCCGGGGGGATCGAAAAAACTTAAACAATTAGGCTGGCCCCATACGGGGCAGGCCAAATGCGAATGGGCGAAAAATATCGCACCCCACCTGGATGTAGAGAATAATCAATCGAAAAGTTTCCAGGTTTTTCGTGACGGAATCAGAGGTCTGGCAAGAGAAAAAGGCCGGAGAATGAGTAGAGGAAGTACCTCATGAAAATTCTGCACACATCAGACTGGCATCTGGGCCGTTCGCTCTATGGGCGCAAACGCTATGATGAGTTTTCGGCATTTCTTGACTGGCTGGCAGATTTGGTCGAGAGTGAAGGTGTCGATGCCCTGCTGGTGGCCGGTGATGTTTTTGATACGAGTACGCCCAGTAACCGGGCTCAGGAGCTTTATTACCAGTTTCTCTGCAAGGTTTCGGCATCCTGCTGCCGTCATATCGTGGTAATTGCCGGAAACCATGATTCTCCCTCCTTTTTGAATGCTCCCAAAGAATTGCTGCGAGCCTTAAATGTTTATGTGGTTGGTGCGATTAGTGAAAACCCGGAAAATGAGGTTATTATTCTGAATGGCCCTGCCAATGAGCCGAAAGCTATCGTCTGTGCGGTGCCATATCTTCGAGATCGCGATATCCGAGCCGTGGAGGCCGGAGAAAGTATTGCCGACAAAAATGCCAAACTCATTGAAGGCGTGCAAAAGCATTATGCCGAGATCTGCCGGATTGCAGAAGAGAAACAGAGAGAATTTGGAGATATTCCCATAATCGGCATGGGGCACCTTTTTACTTCCGGCGGCAAAACCGTCGACGGAGATGGCGTAAGGGAACTCTATGTCGGCTCGTTAGCCCATGTTGGTGAAGATGTTTTTCCGGTTTCTATAGATTATCTGGCCCTGGGACACCTGCACATTCCCCAGACAGTTGGGAAATCAAAACATATCCGCTATTGTGGTTCGCCAATCCCTATGGGATTCGGTGAAGCCGCTCAGGAAAAGAGAGTGGTTCTGGTGGAGTTCAACGGCAGAGCCCCGCTAATCAGCGAACTCCCCATTCCATGTTTTCAGGAATTGGAAAGAATCTCCGGTAACATGGATGATATTCTTGCAAGAATCGACAAACTGAAATCCCAAACCAGCAAGGCATGGCTGGAGATTGAATACACTGGAAGCAAAATCGCAGCCAATCTTAGAGAGCTTATTGAAGAAGCTGTTACAGATACAGGCATGGAGATCCGCCGAATCAAAAACCGACGTACCATTGAAAGACTCATAAACCTGGCCGACAAGCAAGAGACGCTTGATGATCTGGATGTCAACGATGTCTTTATCCGTTGTCTCGATACCTATGAAGTGACGGAGGAAGAACGTCCGATGTTGATCCAATCTTACAGAGAAATTGTTCAAGATTTACAAGAGAAAGATCTGAACGAATAATAATCTGCGGATAAAAAAGTTATTACAATCAATGAAGATATTGAATTTACGCTTTAAAAACCTTAACTCACTCAGCGGTGAGTGGGCCATCGACTTTACTGCTCCCGAATATGTCGGTGATGGGATATTTGCCATCACCGGCCCTACCGGGGCCGGTAAGTCAACTATTCTCGATGCCATCTGTCTGGCCCTTTACGGCAGAA
>JAGHAQ010000075.1 GCA_021161425.1 Candidatus Tharpella sp.
GAGTAGCGTTGACTTACCTCAATCGCTCTTTCAACCGGCATAACCCCAGCCGTATGCAGAGCGTACTCTGGCAACAGAACCCCACCGACAACCCCCTCACCGGCAAGAACCTGATGGAAGGCATCTATATCGAGACGGCCATCCTCAGCATAGATCTTGCCCGAGTAAGGACCGGTCTCCATCCACAGGCGCCGAGCCTCAAGCGACCACTCATGGTAATGGCCGACATGAAGGTGAAAATCAAATATTTTTCGCATACCTATACCACCGATTTACTTAAGGTTTAATTCAACTTTTGACAGGACTTATATAGGGTACCTAGAAACCCGACAACAACTATTTTTTATAGAGGTTTAGAGAAGGTGAACAGCGGTCGCTTTAAATGAAACGAAGAATCCATCGCCAACCGTCGGTTCAAGGTCAAAGAAAGCGTGATTGGTAATAACCGCCGTAAAGATAAGAGAATTTACGGCAACATCGATCTCGTAAAAAAAACCGTGACTACGAATGGCGACGACACTTCCGGCAAAGGAGTTTTGGACACTGGAAATCAATGGTTCCTTGCTCAAGATCAGGTCTTCCGGACGAATTGCGATATAGCCTTGCGCACGCGACTCTTTTCCAACCTTAATCTCTAAACCTGCGGCCTGGGCCGTTGAACCAGAAAATTTGACCTTGAAAAGATTTTTCATGCCGACAAAATCAGCGACCATGGTTGTCGTCGGCCGACAGAAGATCTCTTCAATGGCTCCTACCTGTTCAAGAACTCCCTGATTCATAACGGCGGCGCGTTGAGCCAGAGAAAGAGCTTCGGAGAAATCGTGGGTCACCATCAAAAAGGTGGCCCCACTCGCTTGATGCAAGGTTTTCAGGTGAGCTCGCAAATCCTGACGGAAATTGGGGTCGAGAGCCGAAAGAGGTTCGTCGAGCAAAAGGATATCGGGACTCACGGCCAGAGCCCTGGCCAGGGCCACGCGCTGCTGTTCGCCGCCACTTAAAGTGGCGGGATAGCGCTTAAGAAGATGTCCCAACTCCAAAAGGGAGATCAGCTCATCAACCGCGACCTCACCCCGCTTAAAGGGGTTAAAGCGCAGGCCATAACGAATATTATCGAGTACCGTCAGGTGGGGGAATAGGGCATAATCCTGATAGACGATACTAATGCCGCGCTTTTCCGGTGCCAGATTGGTAATCTTACGCTCATCAATGAAGATCTCTCCGCTAATAAGCGGCACAAGACCGACCAGCGCCTCCAAAAGCACACTCTTACCGGCCCCGGTAGGGCCCATCAGAGCAAAAAAATCACCCTCTTTCAGAGTCAAATTGATATTTTGCAAATGAAATGTGCCAAGATCGACCGCAAGATTTTCTACCCTGACACTCATACCCGACTCCCGGCCCGCCTTCCACTTCTAACCTTTTGCGCCCCGCCACCAACCAGTCGCAATGAGAGAAAAAGCAGCAGGCAGACCACAATCAACCAGACTGCGACCGGCTGCGAATAGCGCAGACCGAACGATTGAAAACGCTCAAACATCAAGACCGGAGCAATCATGGGATGATAGGCAATAATAACAATCGCACCGAACTCGCTGATCGCCCGGGCACAGCACATGATGATCCCGCTTAAAATCGAGCGCCAGGCCAGGGGAAAGGTAACCCCGACAAACGTCGCAAACATCGAGGCCCCGAGACTCCGGGAAACATGTTCGAGACGAGGCGAGACCGAGGCAAAACCCTCTTTGGCCGCCTGCAGATAGAAAGGCAGACCGACGAAAGTCATGACCATAATGATACCGGCCGGGCTGCCGACGATACGAACACCCAACTCCTGCATCACTCTACCAAGCCAGAAGTTTTTACCGACCAGGCCAAGGAGGGCGATACCGACCACCGGATGCGGAATTACAATCGGCAGATCGACGATCGCCTCAACAATTTTTTTGCCGTGAAATTCACTGCGGGCCAAAAGATAGGCCAGAGGGGTACCGAAGACAAAACAGATAAGGGCGGCACTAATGCCTGTGTAGAGACTAAGCCAGATCGAGCGGTAAACTTCAGGGTCGCGAATTGTCTCCCACAGTGATGACAATGTGGGAGCCGAAACCATCCGCAACAGAGGAACCGTTATAAAAAGCAGAACTATGAAGCTGCTGCCTAGGGCGAACCAGAGAAAAGATTCTTTACGCATAGGCCGCTATTTAACAACCGTGACCCGTTTTTGCAAGAGTGTCGGCAACCCCGAAAAAGCTTTCTGGTCGGCCACACGTGCCGGCACAATCGGCGGCTGCCCCATCTCTGCAAGAACCTGCAAACCGCCTTCGGGATCCAGCATATAGTTGAGAAACATGATTGCCGCCTCACGATTTGGAGCCTTGTCGATCAAGGTCACACCATAAGTGATCGATTTACCTTGCAGCATTATCTTCTCGCCCGGCTGCTTGCCACTTACCGCCACCCGGGCCTCTTTGTAGAGAGACTCCAAAGCATAGCTGCTGAGATTGATCTCCTGAGGCAAGGACAAAAATTTAAGCTGGTGCTGAACCGCTACCGAACGATACTCCCAGGCATAATCCATCACCCCATTTTCAAGCATGGCAACCAGCTCAACCGCTTTGGGACGAATATTGGCCAACGGCCGATTCACCAAGAGACGATCGTAAAGACCCGGCTGCTGCAAAGCTTTTTCAGCCAACTGAAGCACCATCAGAGCGCGATAACCGCAAGGGTCAAGGTTGGGGTCGGAGTGGCCCCAGGCCACCCCCTGACGCCCGAGGATATCGGTCCAGGTTTCTGGCCCAATCTCTTTGGCAAAAGCCGAACTGCCGGTATAACAAAGTACCATCTGATTGGTCGCAAAACGAATATTCCAGGAGGCATATTCCGGAATCAACATCCGGTCGATCACCGAAAAATCGGCCGAAGCCATGATATCACAAGATTTATGGAGATCACTTATCTTGCGGGCACATTTACGGCTACCGCCACTCTCTCGCAGGATGTCAATATCAGGATGCACCGCCTCAAAAGCCTTCTCCATCGCCGCCAAGGGTACCGAGAGGCTGCCGGCATGAAAGATTATAACCTCAACACGGGAGCCGGCCACAGCCTGACTTGACCACAAAAAAATCGACAATATCAGCAAACCTAAAGAAATACTTACGACCCGAATACGGCCAGCTCTCATACTCTTTCTCCTTTAAAATCTACAATCTCAACACCAGGCATGGCCAGAATCAATATAATCAGAATTTATAGCGTACCCGACAAGAGCTTATAAATATATCTTCATCGCTACTGCCGTCACGTTGCCCCTCTTCCCAGAAATCCATCGCATCACCACCAAAGAGGTAACCGGCATTAATTGCAAATTCAAGGTTGTCGTAAATTTTATATTTAAAGTAGGCATCTATCTCGATGCCAACCTCATCCGCTTCTCTTTGTTTACCGTCATCGTCTATATATTCAATATCTTCAGCCGTCAACATATACATAGCTGCCGTCCCGAAACTGATTTTTTTACTGACCTTATAATCAAAAGCCAGTTTGTTCATTACAAAACCTTTATCAAGCAGATAATCTTTTTCCGTATAATAATCATCTTCCGCATACATTGCTTTAAAGATACAGATGTTATCTTGACGATCAATATCGACCGCCATAAAAGCATCAAAATCTCCGTCACTACCGTCATCATCGCCGGAAGCGTACCAAAAGGTGTAGGTAAACTTCATTTTATTAACCTTGTAACCAATATCAACGTGAGCCAGCCAGGCCCTCACATCAAAATCTTTATTAGCGACGCCCTGACTATAATCCCAACCGTTATATGACTCTTTAAAATTAGCATTATCGACACTGCCAAACTGATACATGAGATCCCAATTTAAGAAGAGTGCTCCGACATCAGACCTACCATCGGTACCGATGGTAAAGAGATTAAGATCGAATTCATTCTTAAATTTTTTCACCTCATAGTTCTGCGAGGTGATAGTAGCAAAACCTGCCGGATCGTTATTACCGGGGTCTCCATTGAAATAGAGCCCGAAAATACCAACGTTGAGATCTTGTGTCGGCTTAAAATTTACGCGCCCGTAAAAAGCGTCCAAATCTTCGACATCATCATCATGATCTTTAACTTCATCTCGATAAGGTCTTAGCCAGGCGAATTTCAAGTTAACCGATCCCGCCGCAATATCAGACGTTACCCCCATGATCGTCTCCTGCCAGAGGTATGAATTTACGGTAAATGGCTGAAGCCCCATACGAATTCGGGCCCGGTTTGCAAGCCACGGCAGCTGAAAGTCGGTGTAGAGCCAGCGCGTCTCAACATTAATAGCATCGCCGGAATAACTCCCGCCCACACCTCTTCCGACATCTCCGGGATCACCATACTCCAGCGACCCGACCTCAAAAGCCCAGACACCTTTAACTTTACCATCATTAGTTGCAGCATTAAACCACAAGCGATACTTGGCTTCACCCCAACTTTCAGACGAACTTCCGTCCCGCAAAACCCCCTTTTCAGAATCCAGCCAATCATTATGGTTGGTGTAGATCGTAAAACGGTTATTAAAATCACCCTTGATTTTAATCTCTGCAGCTAAAGCTGAAAAGGATATAAACATCCCCAACAAAACAATTGTTAAAAACGCTATTTTCTTGGCCAATTTTGCCTCCTGTTAATTGCAATCCCACTGAAATCTTCACACCCAGATCTCAAAATCCAGACAAACCTCTCGCCGCAGGCCCGCCTTATACAAGCATCCAAAGATTTACGCAACTCGAAGTACTTTAAAATTACAAATACTCTTTTTAAATTACAAAAGTTGCTGTAACCAAAACAGAAAAAAGGTGTAACCGGAAGGGTAACACGGAAATACTATTGGGAGGAAAAAGGGATGTGGCTTTTTGAGCCTACAGAAAACAAATACGAAACCATCAAAGATTTTGCCAGCTCTTTTTCAGGGTTGGCTTACGCAGAGCTTTCTCTAATCGTTTGAGATATTCCCGGCGACCGATCTCACGCACGCCGAAATGTTTAAGATGTGAGGTTAAAAACTGATTGTCGATAAAGTGAAAATTGTTGCGCCGGGCAAAAACGACCAGTTCTACCAAAGCTGCCTTTGAGGCATGATCGACCAGAGAAAACATCGATTCACCAAAAAAGCAGCGCCCCAGCGAAACCCCGTAAAGCCCACCGACAAGTTTTCCGGCCTGCCAGGTTTCAAAGGAGTGAGCCAGCCCGGCCCGGTGGAGATCAAGATAAGCCGCCTCCATCTCCGGGGTTATCCAGGTCCCCTTTTCATGCCGCCGCGGGGTTCTGGCACAAGCTTTTACAACATCCGCAAAAACCACATCCCGGTGCACACTGAAATCGGCTTTTCCCAAGTAACGTAGAGTGCGCCGGGAAATATGAAATTCATCAGGGAAAAGAACCGCCCGCGGGTCTGGCGACCACCAGAGAAGAGGGTCACCGGGCGAGTACCAGGGAAAGATGCCTTCCGCATAGGCTCGCAAAAGGCGTTCCCGCGAGAGGTCACCGCCGACCGCAAGCAGGCCGTTTTCTGAATCCGCCAGATAAGCCGGGGGAAATACCGGCCGCAGGTTGAGGCGATAGACCGGCATAGCTTACTCCGGCAAAATCGAGTCAGTCGGCAGTGAAAACCTACTGTCTGCCGACTGCTGACTCGCTGCAAGATGGCTGGCCAGATATTCTAGATGCGCAACCCTGGTGCCGCAACAACCGCCTAAAATCGGGATATTGAAATCACGATTCAAAGAAACCATACGCTGCCCCCAATCGGAAATCGTATCCGCCTTAAGGGTCACGGCCTCATCAAGCTGGTCGTGATCAAGAGAGGAGGCGTTGGCCTGAAAACCGAGCAGTCGTTTAAGTACCGCTTCGGGCTCCTGCTCGACCTTCAGAAATGAAGGATAAGCACAGTTTACCATATAACCGAGCGGAACTTTTTCGACAACATTTTCAATCGTCGCAATCGCCTCCGCCAGGCTGTGACCATCAAGCATCATTCCGCCACGATTGATCACAAAACTTATGATATAAGGGGTAGCGGTCGCCGCCAGCGCCTGCGCCAGACCAACCGCTTCAGGCAGGGCCGGCAGGGTCTGGGCGATCAGAAAATCAACCCCGGCCGCGGCCAGTCGTCGACTCTGCCAACCATGAAAAGCTTCAGCTTCAATCCGGCTTAAGCCCTGCTCGGGCAGATAACAATCATTTTTACAGCTCATCAGGCCGCCGACTACTACCTTACCGGAAAAACTCCCCCAAGCCGCTTGAATCTTCCGAATAAACTTTACGGCATCAGCATTAACGTTGCGCCCCTCGCCAACCCTTTCAAGACGTTCACGATTGGCCCGCCAAGTCGGCGTCGTCACGATAATCGGCACCTCAATTTTTCGTGCAACCTCAATAAATCGGTTAATCAACCCGGCAATCAGCCGCCGACCCTGATCGTCATAAATCAACAGAGCGTTAACCAACTCAGGATGCAGCTCAATCTCTCCGGACCGTTTCAAAGTCTCAATCACCGCCGCTTCCGCGAGGATAAAATCATATGCCGCCAGAGCTTTTTCTAAATCCACCAGACAATCACCCAATCACATCAATTTGTAAGCTTCGACCTCAAAAAATTCAGGCTGTCTTTATAATTTAACAACAACGATCTCCATAATAGCACTAAATGTACAACTCTCGCTAACTATAAAGAGTGTCTTGAAAAATTAATCCCGCAGGCCCCGCGAACTAACCCCGCTGCTCCAGCTTCGGATGTTATTCTTGCCAGCCGTAAGAAGCTAATGTATAAGTAGAACTTGATGGCTAAGTAAAAATGCCGAGAGCGTATGTAAACCTTCTGAAACATCACCAGTCAAATCAAGAGCAAACCAATGGATGCGAAACAGCTACTGACCACCAAGGAGATCGCCGCCTATCTCAAAATCAATGAAAAAAAGGTCTACCAGCTGATCCAGAAGGGAACCATCCCCTGCACAAGAGTAGTCGGCAAGTGGCTCTTTCCCATGGCGCAGGTCAATCGCTGGCTTGAAGAACATACAGAACAGAATAAAAACATTCTGGTGGCCGGCAGTGACGACCCTCTCCTGATCAGCCTGCTCGAGGAATTTAACCGGGTACATTTCCCACAGTATCTTGCCTTTCATGCCTCGGTCGGCAGTCAAAGAGGGCTGATCTCGCTGGCTGAAGGCAAGGCCCAGATTGCTGGAGCTCATCTTTTTCACCCTCCTACCGGAGAATATAACCTTCCTTACGTGAAAAAACATCTGGCTGGGAAAAATTATCTGGCAATCAATTTAGCCTATCGACGTCAGGGTTTACTCATAGCGCAAGGTAACCCCCAAGCAATCAACAAAATTGCCGACCTGGCCCGAAACGAGTTGCGTTTTGTAAACCGTAACCCCGGTTCGGGAACCCGCTACCTCTTTGACTACATGCTCGAAAAGGAAAAACTTTCACCTCACCAGATAAACGGTTATCAGGTCGAGCGTACTACCCATCTGGAAACGGCCATGGAAATACTTAAAGGGAACGCCGATGTCGGCATGGGAATCGAGTACACAGCCCGTCTTCTTAAACTGGATTTCATCCCCCTGATTGAGGAACGTTTTGACCTGGTAACCATGAAGGAGGGTTTTGCAGCACACCCACTTAAAGATTTCTTTACCTTTCTCGAACCGGAACAACTAACCCTGAAAACCGAGAATTTTAAAGGTTATGATCTGCGTGATTGCGGAAGCATCGTTTCATAATTTTCAGTCTCCTTTTTAAGGAGTGGACAGGAGGTAAAAAACATGGACAATTTTCTAAAACCTGAACAATTGAAAAGTCTGACGACCGACTACGTTATTCCGTGGGCGATCAACATCACAATGGCGATTGTGGTTTTTATCATCGGTCGCATGGTCGTCGGCTTTGTCGTACGTCTGGTTAACAAACTCATGAAACGGAGCAAAATGGATGAAATTCTGGTAAATTTTATCTGCTCCATTTTAAATGCTGTATTATTGCTCTTTGTAGTTGTCGCCGCACTCGATCAACTGGGTGTTAATACGACTTCACTGATTGCCTTAATGGGGGCGGCGGGCCTGGCGGTTGGCCTGGCCCTGCAAAACTCCCTGCAAAATTTTGCCGCCGGGGTCATGTTGATTGTTTTCCGCCCCTTTAAAGCCGGTGATTTTGTCGAAGCCGGCGGCACCACCGGCATTGTCGAAAATATCAGCATCTTCAGCACGATGCTCAAAACTCTGGACAACCGCGAGGTGATTGTTCCCAACGGCAATATTTACGGCAGCAACATCACCAATTTTTCCGCGCGGCCGACCCGCCGGGTAGATCTGATGTTTGGTATCGGCTATGGTGACGATATCCGCCAGGCCAAAGATATTATGACAAAACTTGTGATTGAAGATGAGCGCATCTTAACAGATCCCGAACCCCAGATTGTCGTCGGGGAGCTGGGTGACAACAGTGTCAACTTCCATGTCAGACCCTGGGTCAAATCGGCCGATTACTGGGATGTCTATTTTGACCTGACGGAGAAGGTTAAGTTGGCCTTTGATGAAGCAGACATCAGTATTCCTTACCCGCAAATGGATGTCCATCTGGATAAAGCTGAGTAATTTCGCTCCACTCTACGATAACCCGAAAAATATTTGCGAAACTGTTACCTGGCATCGCTCTTCAAGCCGGCCAGGGCCGGCAGTACCCAGAGGACGGTCGGCAGGGCTCCACCGACACCGAGTAAAACCGTAAGGCCAATCGAGTAAAGAGCCGGATGACGGGCCAGCACCAGAACCCCGAAACCGGCCAGGGTGGTCAGGCCGGAGACCAGTACGGCTTTTTCCGTCGCCGCCTCACTGCCGCGGAAAAGGCGATAGACCATAAAAATCCCATAATCGACACCGAGCCCAATAATCAGGATGGCGGCAACCAGATTAAAGAGGTTGAAGGATAAACCCAAAGCCCCCATAATACCGAACATCGACAAAAGCCCGGCCGCCACCGGCAAAAGGGCAAGCAGCACCTGATAGAGGTTGCGTAACAGAAGTAAAAGAATAAAAGTCACGATGATCAGGGCGAGAACAATAAATTGCCGTAAATCTTTGGCAATCGCAACACTCACCACCCGGCTGAAGGCCTGCGGCGAAACCAGACGCACGCCGGCTGGAATCTGACCCGGCACAGCAAAGAGAGAGCCCAGCCCTGGCACATCAGGAACCAAGGTCAGAATAGTAAACCCTTCGGCATTTTTCTCAATGGTTGCGTCCAGCAGGGAGGAAAAACCGGCCTGACGCCAAAAGGCTTCGGTCAAAGATGGTGGATTGCTGGTTAGATTATTCAAAAAAGGGGCAAAAGCGGTTGGCGAAAAACCAACCTTGCGACTCGCCTGAGAGAGATCGTGACGCAGCTCGGATAAACGATCAGAGGTCCAGAAGGCTTGCCATCCCTGACGATTTTTTTCCTGTCTGCCAAGCGACGGCATCACCGGGGCCAGGCTGACGATCTCGGTCGCCGCAAACTCCTGACGTAGAAAACTATAAAGCCGATCATTGACCTGTAAAACCTCTTCAAGATTGCGACCTTGGGCGAAAATCAGAGCCCGACCGCGCACCTCGCCCCAGACCGTTTTAAGATCGTTTTCAACCTGACGTAGATTTTGCGGTACCAGATTTACTTCGCGAAGATCGCCGACACATCGCACCTCGAGCGCCGACCAGGCCGCCAGCCCTGAAAAAAGAGACCAGACCACAACAATTATCCAGGCCGAACGGCCGCGATAGCGCAAGGCCGCTTTCTCCGGCAGGCGGGGCGAAAGCTTCGTGGCGCCCTCCTCGCTGAGCAAAAAATGGGGCAGCACCAACAAAGAAATTACCAAGGCCAGAAGAACGCCAAAAATTGCAAAAAGAGCCAATTGGCGCTGGCCCGGCAAACCGGAAAAGAGCTGGGCTGAAAAGGCCCCGATGGTGGTCAAACCGGCCCCAAGCAAAGGCGCGGCTAAAGATGCAACAATCAACCCCGGTCGCTTTTTGTGATTCTGCAGAACAAAATAGAGATGCAGACCATAATCTATCGTCACCCCGAGCAAAACGGCGCCGAAACCGACCGTTATCGCCGAAACTGAGCCCTCGATCAGGCCCGTCAACGCCAACGCCGGACCCAGGATCGCAAGCGGCAGTAAAAACACTAAAAGGGCCCGGCCACGGCGCATAAAGATGAGAAAAATCAAAGCCAAAGAGATCAAAGAGGCACTCACCACAACCACCATATCACGCTGAATAGCGCTGGCATTGGCCACCGTGTAGGCATGACCGCTGAGCGGCATAACCTTAATCCCCGTCGGCACCACCTCTTTAACCGCAGCAGCAAGCTCGCGCAAGAGCCGCTTTGAACCCTTGAAATCGGTAATCTCAATCGGGGTCTCAACTAAAAGCATGGTCTCCCGGCCATCTTTGCTCAAAAAATGGCCGTCAACTACCCGGGCTTTACCTATCGGATTAAGTGACTTAAGACGAGGAAAAACAAGATTACGAAACTCTAAAGGGTCGCCAAGAATCATCTCTTTCTGCAGGAATCCGGTAGGCTGCAAAAGTTTCAGATAACTTTTACGCAAGGCCGCCTCAATCCGGTCGGGAGCCAGACACGCCCTGATCAGATCATAATCTTTCTCATTCAACAGATTAGCCCACTGCGTTAGCGCAAAAGTGAGCAGCGTACCCTCTCCCCCCACACCCGGCCCGCTGACCACTCGCACAAAAAGTGGCGGCTGGAGACGGGCGGCCAATTCATCTGCCGCCTTAAAAAGTAACGACTGCTCCACACCAGAACCGGCCCGCAAACGCAACACAACCCGCCGGGCCAGCGGGGCTTTCGCCAGCAAACGAAAATCAGCAACCGCCCGGCTGCCACGATCAGGCAAAAGGGCTGCCACATCCGTCGTAAAAGGGAGACGGCTGAAAGCCAGCCAACCTCCGGCCAGCAGCAACAAAACAATCCCGGCCACCAGACGACGACGCGAGGCAAAAAAACGGTGCAACCGCTCTATAATCCTAAACAACTTTGCTGCCCTCACCTCGCATAAACCTTCCTCTCCACCTGACAAACAGGATATTCACCAATCTGAAAACCTTCAAACACAGACCAACCCAAGAAGTCAATCATCTTTGGTAAAAAACAGCATCAACACCGTGTGTAACGCCCTTTTCTTAAACCTTTTGATGGTCTCGGTCGTGACCCTGCTTTTTCTGCGCAACTGGTGTAACTCACTGGTGGTTGTCGGGGCCCTGCCCTTTGCCACGCTCTTTGCAGCCGAAAAACGAGTGGCGAACAGGTTGATGGTCAGACCCTGTTGCAAATAACCATTAAACCTGAAGCCGGTGCCCGACATGGACTTAACAAGGATGAAGTACAACGAACTATCGCTCGCGCCAGTGCCGGTGAAAAGATGCCCAGAACTTGCGTTTCATCTTTTTGTTGAACTTTTTGCTTAATCTTCGATATAAGGGTGTCTTGAAAAGTGAAGGAGGGGCTTTTTACCAACAAGTTTGCTCTTGACTGAAACTCACTTTAAGGAAAATTATCATGTTCAAGAAAATTTTTATGCTTCTGGCGACAGTGCTGTTGATTATAGGCGGGGTCGCCACCTTTCGCGGACTTAGCGAACAACACAACCTGGTCATCACCTTTGCCAAGACCAAACATCTGATGGTCGATGACCACGTCTATTTCTCCGGCGCTCTGGCCGGCAAGGTAAAATCTATCGAAGTGGAAACCCGACCGGTTGCCGTTACCATTAATCTGAAGAAAAACTTTTACGACCAGCTCTCTTCGACTTCAACTTTCTTTATCGATGATGACGCACTTAATCATGAAAGAAAATGTGTTCTGATCAGACTCGCCCGGCAACCGGCTAAACCCATCTCTCCAGGCGCACGATTGACCGGAGTCGATTCTGCATTTGAATGGTCGGCCCGCAAAATCGGAGACAAGGTGGAAAGGATGGTTCATTCCGAACCAGTCGAAAAGGGCTCCGATGATCTGGAAAAGGTCAGGCAGGATATTCGTCAGGCCCTTGAAGATATCGATCTTAAGAAAATGGAGAAAGAGCTCAGGAAAAAAACTGAATCGTTGCGCCGCAATTTCAACAAAGCCCTGGATTCTAAAGAGTTAAAACAAACCATGGAAGAGATCGAAAAAAAACTGGAAGAGTTGAAACAAACACTCAAAGAGGCCGGTGACAGTAACGCGGCCCAAAAACTCAAGAAAAACCTGGAAGATCTCTTTAAACGACTGGAAAAAGAGGCTCCGGAAAGAAGTGACGTTAAAATTTAAAAGACTAAAAAACCCTGTTAATATTATGCCGTTAACTTGCAATGATTTTACTAATAATTTCCACTAACTCTTGCATTTGAAATGGTTTAACCATCGCACCCAAAAAGCCATACTCACCGAAATTGGCCATTACCGGATCATTTGAATAACCGCTGGAGACTATAACTTTGGCCTGCGGGTCAAGCTCATGGATTTTTTCCACTGCATCTTTGCCGCCCATGCCGCCCGGGATAGTCAAATCCATAATAATAAGATCAATCGGTGCACCGGCCTCTTTCGCTTCCTGGTAAAGCTCAAGTGCCTCATGCCCATCTTTAGCGGACAGCACTTCATAGCCTCTTCTGAAGAGTATTTCCTGTACGACCTCTCTAACCATCTCCTCGTCATCCATGATCATTATTTTACCCCGAGCCGAGCACCCCGGGCGTAACGACGCAACTCTGCGGGCATCGGTTTTATCAGAGGGATCTCTTCGATACCGGTAACGTTAGAGTAGGGATAGCCATAGATGGTTGAATCACCACTTACACCACAAAAGACAAAAGGCAATTCAGCATCTTTATAATAGGGCATCACCAGATATTTACTGGCGTTATCATCGGCAACAATCACCAGATTAGGTAACCAACGTTCAATCTCATCCTGGGCTCGCAAAGCGGCTTGCTTAATAGAACTTTCGTCAGGATGGCGCTTGCTATCCATGAAAAATTCACGAAACTCTATCCCCAGCGGCTCCAGGACAGCTCTCGCCGAGAGGCTGATACTGTCACTCCATTTATAACCTTGGTGGTATGAATTGACAAAGAGAACTTTTTTGCCATGAAAATCCTGTTGAATAACAGCGTACCTTGCCTGAACCGGAACAACTATACATAAGCCAAAGATAATCAGAAAAATCGCCGGGAAAATTCTACGCTCCAGACTTTGTTTATTTTTCATCAAAGTACCTTTTGGCTGAGATTCAAACAAACTCCACCGATTGGTAGTAGCGACTTACACATCATAACACATCCAGCATTAAAAACAACGGTAACATTACGGTCACGCACAACCCTGCGTGACCGTAATGTAAAAGGCTGAAGCAGGGCAGATAACCTGGTTCAGCCTTTTGGAAGTGGTAATTTTTTGCATACTTTGATTTGGTAAAAATACTCTTCTTGGACTCCCTTAGATCAGCTGAGAATCCGACATATTTCTGATTTGTTCCAGAAGCCCTTTGCCAAGATATTTGAAGAGTTCTTGCTGAGGTTGAGTTTGTGGTTTATCTTTAAACTTTTCAAAATGGTCGGCAAAAAGTTTTTCCACAGGTCGAAGAAAGTACTCCGGCTTCAGTTTCTTCTCGCCCGCCCACTCCTCAATAAATTCGGCCATCCGGTCGATAAGTTCTTGAACCTGATCCATGGAGGAGGAACGCTCTGGAAGTTCAAGGCTGGAGATATCATCTTCGAGGGCCCCCGAATCACCATAATTAGATAGCGCTTCGAACTGAGTCATCTCTTCAATGGTTACCAGGCTCTGATAACGGTAATCAGCATCGACGACAGCAATACTTTCAAGCTCGATAATCTCGACCGCATCCTGAGCCCCTTGGAGAAGATCACCACCTTGCAAACTGTCGATCATCATTTTATCAATAAGCTTTAGAGCCTCCCTAATATCTTTACGTTCCTGTTCGTTAAGATCCCCTTCCACAGAAAAAGAGATTTGACTCTCCTGACTATAAGCAAAAAGATCGGTATGAGACTGCACGATTCGCTGGTCCATGAGCTCGCCGTTTTCGCCATTGACCAGCGAGTTCTTCTGATAGAAAGCGTCATAGCTAGCAGCTTGAAAACTGGTATCGTTTCTATAGGAGAGAGTGACTTTGTCGCCTTCAGCCGTCTCAATAGTGATATCTTTGCTCAGACTGGTTGCAGCGGTCACCCGGGCGGCTTTCAATGCCAAAGAAGAGTAAGAGTTTTCGGGCTGGGGATTCCCGGAAAGGGCACCCGAATCAAGTTGCTTTGGAACTAAGCCTGAAATGGTATTCATTTTCACATCTCCTTCCATACAAAAACAATTTCTCCTGCTATCGGCTGAAAACAGAAAATGCTTTAGTAAAGAATCAGTACTCTTGGCTGAAGCTGCCCTCCGGTAACGGTTGATTGATGATAACGTCAAGAAAATTGATGGCCGTGTAATCACCATCCGCCTCACGGATAATGATGCGCGTAACATAACGGTAATCAACCGAAAAAGTGATCTCTAAAGAGGCAATCAGGCGGCGGGCGGCAACCTCGCGGGGAATGAGTTCCAGAGAAGGCGGTTCAGATTTTAACAAGGCTATGACATACTGTTTTTGCAAAAAATCGAAATCAGCTGTCGTCCAAGCCGTAACCTGGGTTGCAAAATGACGCAACCAAGGCTCATCAGCCAGCTTAAATGATTGCGGTTTGCCACCTTTCTCATGCCAGCGCCGCCCCTTGTCACCACAAACCGAAAGCCCGGAAAGCACCGGGTCAACCAACTCCCAGCGCCAGCAATCGGGCCGCTCAAAAGCAAAACGGCCGTGAGCTTTAAGAACTTCAGCAAAAGCCTTGAGATACTTCTCCTGAACCATGCTACTAGCGATCGTCTCGACCCCGGCGGCAGCCTCCCGGATACGCTGCAGAGTCGGTTCAAGAGAGCTTATAACCTCTATTTTCTCCGCTTCCGTCCCCCTATCCGCAGCTCCGGCAACCGCCGTAATACCACCAAAAAGCAAACTCGCCAACAAGAAAAAGAGACTGCCTCTCTTAAATAAAGAACGAAAAATTCTCACAAGCCCCTCAAACAAAACCAACATTAGCAGAGCAGAGATTTACTCTTGTGCCGGCGGCAGCCAGATTTTCAACTCGGCTTCGGCGACTGTTTCAAGGGTGATTTTAACGACCGCCCCGGCAATAAAAAAAGTGTCCACCTGATTCGTAGTTGCAACCTCAATCCTGACCTCTTCGCTGAGACCAACCCGCCGATGACAAATAAATCGCCTAACCCCGACCAGAAAACCCATACCCGACGGCCGTCCGGCGAGACGATCCTCGTAACCCCGCAAACAGGCATAAGCCTGGGCCATCATCTCGAACAGCACAACCTCCTCAAGTAAAGCTCTTTTGCCTTTCTCATCTCCAACAGCAAATACTGAACCCGACTTTGTCCCGGCCAGTACCGTGCCGGCTCCGGCCGGCTGGTCGTAAGAAAGTAGCTTTTCTACCAAAAGCATAGTTTTGCGGTGCGGGAGGAGCTCAGATGCCGGCAATGGCAAGGTTAGTTTTTTAATCACGATCCGACCCGGCCTCTATCCACATGAAGCAGACGTTTCTCACTATCAACAATTTCAAGACGAATATTGATAAGGTTTTCCGTAGGCAACAAACTCGACGCTTTTTCGGGCCACTCGATAACCAAAACCCCGAGCCTGGCAAGATAGTCGTTAAAGCCCAGCTCAAAAAGCTCATCGAGATCGCCGAGCCGGTAGAGGTCGAAATGGTAAAGCGGCAGACGACCCTGATATTCATTGATCAACGTAAAAGTCGGGCTGTTGAGATAGTACCAGTCGGGAACCCCAAGGCCCTTGGCAATACCTTTGGTGAGCAAGGTTTTTCCGGCACCGAGATCACCCTGCAGGGTGACAACATAAAGCCTGTTTTTAAATGAGGCAGCAAGTCTCTCGCCAAAAGCCAAGGTCTCCTCAGATGATGAGGTCGCTATCGGACTTTCCCACATTATACCAATATCCCGATACCTCAAGATTAAATGTCGCCTAGAACCAACGCCGAAAGGGTTTCGGGCAGGGCCTGGCCAAGTTCGACCGCAGTAACACCATGACTGAAGCCTGCCGCCAGCAGGCGATCGGCAATCAGGCCATGCAGAAAAACTCCGGTTTGGGCGGCGACCAAAGAAGCTGAACCCTGAGCCAAAAAGCTGCCGACAATCCCGGTCAAGAGATCGCCGGAACCCGCAGTCGAGAGCAAATAGTTACCGCTGTCATTAATTGAGAGAGAGCCGTCAGGAGCAGCGATGACAGTACCGGCCCCCTTAAGAACAATATGCACACCCCATTGCAAAGCAAGTTTACGGGCTGAAGCCAGACGATCATTTTGAATCTCACTACTTTTGCATTTTAAAAGGCGGGCCATTTCACCGGGATGCGGGGTCAGGATCGTATGCCGACGACCTTTAGGCATTATTTCCGGGGCCCCCGCCAGCAAGGTCAGGGCATCAGCATCAAGAACCATCGGCAAACTGCACTCACGCAACAGGATCGCCAGAAGTTCGCCATTTTTTTTATGCAGACCGAATCCAGGACCGATTGCCAACGCAGTTTTTCCGGAACAGAGTTTTTCGATATCAGCCACTGTTGGTAACATTATCTGACCCTCTGCGGATTGCGGGAGGGCCTCCAGCATCAGGGCCGGGTTCCGGCCTTCGAGATATGCCGCAACCGTTGCCGGCAAAGCCAAGGTACTAAGCCCGCAACCACAATGCAAACCGGCCCCGGCAGCCAATAAACCGGCTCCGGCTTTACCCGGGCCTCCGGCAAAGCTAAGTAGATGACCGCGGTTACCTTTATGATTGTTTGCCGCAGGCGTCGGCGGCAATAATGGTCGGCAGAAATCAGAGGTCAGCAGCTGAACCGCCTTTTTTTCTTCATCAGCCCATGATCGCGGAATCCCGATATCAACAATCTCAACCCGGCCGGCATATTCTCGACCAGGATAAACAAAAAGACCCGGCTTGGCAAAAGCAAAGGTTGCCGTCGCCGTGGCTTTGACTGCATTACCCAGAGGAAGACCGGAATCAGCATGTAAACCGGAAGGAATATCAAGGGCTAAAACCGGCCCCAAAAACTGATTGATAGATGCAATGATCTCGGCATAGAGCCCCCGGACATCACTATTCAAACCTGTCCCCAGGAGCCCGTCAACAAGCAGTTTCTGAACTTGAAAAGTCGACTTTAAATCCTGCCAGCAGGCCTCGTCAAGAAGCTCCTCAACCTGACCACCAAGGTGGATAAAAGCATCGAGATTAATTTTGGCATCGCCGCCGATTGCATCAGCGGCTGCCAGTAACGCCACTTTAACCCGGCGGTACCCGGCCAACAGCAAAACCCGGGCGACAACAAAAGCATCACCACCGTTATTGCCTTTACCGGCAAAAAGCAACACTTCATCATCCCGACTGCCGAGCCATCCAGCCGCCTCGATAATCCGCACCGCCCCACGTCCGGCCTGCTCCATTAGAACTACACCGGGAATCCCGATTTCATGAATCGCACGCCCATCTAAAGCCCGCATTCGGACCGCATTCAAGAGTTTTATATCACCAGTCATCTTATCTCTCCATAAAGGTCGACAAAACCATTAACAAGCAGCATAAACCACTCTTTAAAATAGCCTTTTACAAAAATCTCATTTCCTGATAGAATAAATATTTATATATAAATCTTTTTATGCAAAAAAGGGAACAAAACATGTGGGAAAGAAAAAAATACGCCATTATTTTTACCTTATTAAGCATCATCATCAACGGAATCCTATTACTTCCAACAACAGGTCACACGGCTGAAAATGAAAGTCCCTACTATCTCTATGCGATTCGCGGCGGCATCCTGGCCCATGATATCAACATCTTAGCCCATTCCGAAGAAGACGGGGTTGATTTCAACCTGGAACTCCTGTTTACCTCTCCCGACTGGCTTGAGTGGCTCTGGGCACCACATCCCCACCTAGGCGTAACCATCCACAGTCAGGGAGATACCCACCAGATATACAGCGGCCTGACCTGGGAAAAACTCTTTAGCAACAATATATTCATCAACTTAGGATGTGGTTTAAGCCTGCACAGCGGAAACCTTAAAAACTCCCACCATAAGCGCCACGAAAAAGAGCTGGGCAGCAGCTTACTTTTTCGCGAAGCTTTGGAAGTCGGCTATCAGCTCAACCGCCACCACTCCCTGTCACTTCTCTTTTTCCATATTTCCAATGCCGGGCTCAGTAGCGAAAATGATGGCATGAACCATCTCGGCATTCGTTATGGCTACTCTTTTTAAAATTAAAAAACTTCAACCTCGCATATCTGCAAGTTCCCGGGCCATAGCATCTTTTACCTGTTTGCGTATTGTCACGTGAGCTTCGGGACCACTGAACGCGGCCGGATCGACCAGGGCCAGTGCGTGCATGCGAATCTTGGCTGGATGCATACGGAAAGCCCCCGGAGGCAGCAAGATATCGGTACCCGAAATACAGAGCGGGACCAGCGGTACATCAAGCTTTATAGCCAGCAGAAAAGCCCCTGAATAGAAACGCTGAAGCTGCCCGTCACGACTGCGGTGGCCTTCGGGATAAAAAAGAATCGAGCCCCCGGCTGCAACAATCGCCCGCGACTGCTCCGTACTCTCGGCAAAACCAAGCTCCTCGACATCAAGATAACGGGCCAGCCACATAAAGGTCGTATACCAGAAAAGACGGCGAAAAGGCCAGGCCCTAACTGCAAAGGCGATATCACTCACCGGCTGCATCGCCATACAAAAGGTATCAAAAAAGGAGAGATGATTAATGATATAGACACAAGGCGTCCGCGACCGATAATGGTTATCAAAACCTTTCATTTCAAAGCTGACAAAAGGGGCGACAATCACCATCCACCCGCGACCATATAACCAAATAAAGTGACGGATAATCCGAGCTACGGACCAACCGGTCGCTACTTTCCAGAAGCAAAAGGCAACCGGGGAAATGAGCAGACCGAAAAGAGTCCAGAGAAAAAGCAGGGGATAAACCCAGAGATTCATCAGCCAGGGGCTTTTAAAAGAAATACCTAAACTCTTCACAAACTTATGATGCGGCCTCAGTTTCCCGCTTTTTCTGCAAGATAAAACGATGAATATCACCCAAGGTGCGAATCTCGCGCAAACCCTCATCATCCCGAATCTTGATCCCCAGAGAGCCTTCCAAAACAACCACCATATCAACTATATCAAGACTATCAAGCCCCAGATCGTCAAAGATCTCGGCCTCCGACACCATCGCCGAGTTCTCAAGTTCAAACTCCTCAACCAATGAGTCATTGACCAAAGAAATTATTTCCGCATCCGTCATATTATCCTCAATTTATCAATGATGCATTCGCACCCCAAGGGCACTTCCTGCGGGGTGTAAAAAGCACGGGATGGCCAAGTAAAAATTTGGATATATTTACGACGCCATCGCTTTAATTACCAGGGAAGAGTTAACTCCCCCCAGAGCAAAATTATTTTTCAAGGCCAAATCGGTTGTCTGCTTCTCAATACCGGTAAAAATCCTCGGCCCCAAGCAACGGGGGTCGAGCTCAGTCAGATTACGAGTCGGCCAGAGTTCACCGCGCCGCATCATTTCAATCGTCGCGATGGTTTCCAAACCACCGCTGGCCGCCAAGGTATGGCCGAGATGACCTTTCAAACTGCTGACCGGTATTTGCTCACCAAAAATCCCGACCAGGGCTTTAGCTTCAGCAATGTCACCTTTTTCGGTGGCCGTCGCATGAGCGTTGATGTAGTCAATTGAGCCCACCTCAACTCCGGCATCAGCCAGGGCCAGGGCCATACAGCGCTGCATGGCGGCACTACTGGGTTCAGCAATACTGCCGGTTTCGGTCAAAGTGGCAAAACCGATGATCTCAGCCAATATTTCGGCCCCCCGGTCTTTGGCCGACTGCCAATCTTCCAAAACCAGGACTCCGGCCCCTTCACCACAGACGACCCCGTCACGCTGCCGGTCAAACGGACGAGACGCAATTGAAGGCCGATCATTATAGCGAAAAGAGGCGGCATTCATCAAGTCAAAAGTTGCAGCCGAAAGCGGATGAAACTCTTCCGTACCGCCGCAAACCATCACATCCTGGGTTCCCGAAGCGATCATTTCATAAGCATACCCCAAGGCCTGACAACCGGTGGCACAGGCCGCGGCCGGAGCCAGCAGACGCCCTTCAAGACCAAAGAAATGGGCCACATTGACGGCAGCCGAATGATTCATAGTTTTGAAAAAGAGCGAGGTTTTCATGCGGGCAAAGCTTTTGTCCCGGAAATGATCGGCAAAGAAACTTTCACTGGTCTCCAGACTACTGATCGTCGTCCCGACTACCACCCCGTAGCGACCGCCGCCATATTCGGCTTCCGGTAAAGCGGCCTGAGTCAGGGCTTCCTGAGCAGCGAGTACAGCAAAAATCGATTGCCGAGACATCGAACGCCGCTTGTTACGGGAAATCTCTTTGCCGTCAACCCCCGGCACCAGCGCCGCGAGACGTGTCCTTAAACCTCCATAATCAGCCAATTCTTCAAGAACGACAATCGCACTGCGCCCCTCAATAAAACCGCTGACCAGCTCCTTGACACCCCGACCAAAGGGCGAAACCGCTCCCATTCCGGTTACCACTACACGCCGCTGGCTTCGAAAAACATCCATCTACTTCGTTCCCCTTCAATCTTCGTCACTGCGGCGTACTGCTTGTACGCCTCATTCCTCAGCTATCGGGCGCCTCGCAGCTGAATATTTTTCATTGCCATTCTAGGGTGTCTTGAAAAATTAGAATTTTTGTTTGAGTACAAGGCAGGCGAAGATTTTAACCACAGGAATACATTGAGTATTTCGAGGATTAAAATTTGAGCCTAACGCAGTAATCGGGCAAAAAGACAATTTTTCAAGGTACCCTCTAGTTTTGACTTCTACAACCCTGCTATATATCACCCCGCAAAGCCTCGACCCGGTCATGACCGACGATTCCGCCAACCGCCATCAAGGCTGAGGTCACAGCCCCCAGAAGACCCGGGGCAGCAGTTGCCTGACCTGCCAGAAAAAGACCGGCAAGCCGGGTTTTCGCGGCCGGATTGAATTGTCCCACCTTATGCTTGACTCCGTAGAGCGAACCCCGAGTCGAAGCATTGATTCGCTTTAGAGTTTTGGAGGTCGCCACACACTCGACCTCAAGCCCGAGCTCAAGTTCCGGCAAGAGAGAAACAATGCGTTCGCGCACCAGTTCCCCGGTTCGGCGTTTTTCATCGGCATACTTTGCAGATGAAACAACCGTTCTCCCGGATTCGTAGTATGGGGCCGGAAGAATCGCTGTCACTCCACCTTCCCAATCGCTGTCGGAAGCGTCCGAACCACCTGAACCACCAACACCGGAAAAATTGAGGTAAAGAAGACGTTCGGAAAGCGGTATCTCAAGATCAAAGATCCCCTTTCCCGGCCCCGGCCCCGGCAGGAAAAAAAAGTTGCGTCCCCCAAATTTATGGGCTTGCAGCGACCGCGCCCCAAGAGTACTTCCTCGCTGACGCTCACAGCGCACCCCAAGAGTACTTCCTCGCTTACGCTCACAGCGCAAAAAAACAATCTCCGCCCCCGGGCTCTCTTCAAGAGCGGCCAGACGTCGCCGATAAACCGGACGAAAAACCGAATCCGGCAGCAGTTTCAGCAGGGCCTGCGGATGCAGGGTGGCCAAACAACCAGAAGCCTGCATCCGGACTCCATTGGTGCAACGTATTCCGTCAATCGCTCCGGCGGCAGTCAGCTCAATCTCTTCTACCCTATGGCGACAGAAAAAATCAACCCCGCATTGGTTTAAAACCGTAACCAACGCCGTAACCAGGGCCCGGCCACCCCCTTTAAAGGTGTGGGCCGAACGATAATAACCGTCGACAACCCCGGCATGAATGGCAAAAGGAACCTCGGACGGCAAGGAACCATGCAGCAAACAATGGACCTGTAACAAAGTCCGCAACTCACCGGTAATCGCCAACTCGTCAAGAACCTGGGCCAGATTTTGATCATGCAACAGAGAGAGCCCCGAAGACAACAACGCCCCTTGCGAGTGATAATGATAGTAGGGAAGTTTCCGGGTAACCAGTTGCAAGCGCTCAAAATATTCGCCAACGGCCTGGCGCTGGGTCGGAAAACGCTCCCGCAAAACATCACCAAGCGCCTCATAACCTTGCGGAAAAGAGAATTTAAAACCACTTTCCGGCTGCACTACGGTATCGTAGGCTAAAGGATCAAACGCAACTTTTTGCAAATGTCCGGCAATTCCCAGAAAACGCAGATTGCGGTCTAAGACACCACCATCTTCAAGGCCCCCGGCATAATGGAAACCTGTTTCAAAATAGACATTATTGCGGACAAAACCCTCGATCAACGGTGCCGGTCGCACTGCCTGTTCAACCACCGCCACCTTAAATCCGAAACGGGCCAGCAATAAAGCACTACTTAGACCGGAGATCCCGGCACCGATAACCAGGTAATCATATTTCATTGGGAACTAAAATCAAGCAGAAGAGAGGCGTTGGAACCACCAAATCCAGCGGCGTTACAGAGGACTTTAGCCGGTTTTTGCAACAAAACTTTATTAAGAATACGCAGGCCCGCAGTCGCTGCATCGGGACCGTCAAAATTAATTGTCGGAGCCATAAACCCCGCTTCCGCCATAATTACGGCATAGACTGCGGTGGCCGCGCCGGCCATCCAGAGTTCATGACCGGTCATCGCTTTTAAAGCACTGATATAAGGCGTTGCAATCCCAAAAACAGTTCTGATATTCTCCGCTTCCGCCGCATCACCGGCCGGAGTTGAGGTCGCATGGGCCAAAAGCAGGCTCACCTCTTCCGGCTCCGTGTCGGCATCAGACAGCGCCGCCCGCATCGCCCGGGCTAAACCTTTGGAACTTGGTACTGAAAGATTTAGGCCATCAGCTGAAAAACCGTAACCTTTAACCTCACCCAAAATTGTTGCACCTCGCCGCTGGGCTAGATCATAATTTTCCAACACCAGAGCCGCCGCCCCACCACTGGGAACCAGGCCATCACGATCGACATCAAAAGGTCGTGATGCAGCGGTCGGATTATCAATCCGGGTTGAAAATGCCCCCAGAGCGTCAAAGCTGCACATCGACTCCCAGTTAATCTCTTGGGCGCCGCCGCAGACAACCCGCTCCTGACGACCTAAAGCGATCAAATCCGCGGCCTGGCCGATAGCGTGCCCGCTACTCGAACAGGCCGAACTCAAGGTCCAGCTTGCGCCCTGAGTTCCGAGCAGAACATTGAGATTCATGGTAACTGCCGAGGTCATGGCACGGAAGACAAGACCGCTGCCGAGCTTATGGGTCTCACCATATTGACGAAGAAGGTCAACCTGCTCAACTGCCGCCAGACAGCTCGAATCACAACCAAAAATAATACCGCTCTGCTGATTCCGCAGCTCTGCGTCCTTAAGTCCGGCCCGACCAAGAGCTTCGCGTACCGCAACATAGGCGTGCTGAGCAAAATCAGGCATCGTTTTGCGCTGTTTCCGACCTAAAAAACGTTCGGGAAAAACCTCCGGCAAGCGGCCGGTTAAAGGACTACGGAAACCAAGATGTTGACGCTCCTCATCAACAACAACCCCCGAACGCCCCTCTCTTAATGAAGCGGCAACACTCTCCACCCCGACCCCGAGACAGGAAACAATACCGATTCCGGTTATCGCTACTCGATGCCGTTTCATTGACTAAACAATCCCGCCATTGACTGACAAGATCTGACCAGTGATATAGGAAGCTTTGTCGGAACAGAGAAAGGACACGACATCAGCGACCTCCTGAGCTTGTCCGAAACGACCCAGAGGAATGGTCGACAGGATTTTATCAACCGGCAACTCTGCCGTCATCTCGGTCTCGATAAAACCCGGGGCAACCGCATTAACCAAAATTTTACGCCTTGCCACTTCGGCTGCCAAGGACCTGGTCGCACCAATCAAGCCGGATTTAGCGGTGCTGTAGTTAACCTGCCCCGCAACTCCGATCTGGCCTGAGGTGGAAACTATATTGACAATCCGCCCGGCCCTTTTTCTGAGCATCCGAGCGACAACCAACTTGGTCACCAGGAAAAAACCATCCAGGTGGACTTTCAAGACGGACTGCCAATCGTAGCGACTCATCAGAGCCATAATCCCATCCCGGGCAAAACCAGCGTTATTAACCAGAATAGAAGGTGTCTCTTCCGCTAGCAGAGGACTTAACGCTCCTTCAACCGCCTCCTCATCGGCGACATCGAAGGGCAACAAACGACATTGACGCCCGCAGGATGCAACCTTTTCGGCAACCCTTTGCGCCGCTTCATGATCGGAACGGTAGTTAAGCCAGATATCGTAACCGTCGCCC
>JAGHAQ010000023.1 GCA_021161425.1 Candidatus Tharpella sp.
ATCGGGTTTTGCAGCATGGTCGAGAGAAAACCGGCAAGTTCCCAGTTGCCTAAGTGAGCTGAGACAATAATTGCGCCTGAGCCGTCGCTTTGCGCTTTGAGTAGGTGTTCAAGTCCGGTGATATGTAGATTTTTCTTTAGCAGCTGGCGGCATGCCGGATTCTGGAGGAGGAAAAATTCACAGAGATTGAAACCTAGATGTTGTGTAATCTCAGTTTGCAGTTGCTGCGCCTGTGGGGTCTTCGGTTTGACTTGCAAGGCGAGATCGAGGTTTTTTTCGATAATGCGTCGATGACCGCGATCGACGGTCAGCCATAAACGAGCAAGTTGATGGCCCAGCCTATAGGCGTCAGTGGTCGGCAACAGATTAAAGATAGCGCTCGCTGCTTTAAAGCAGTAAACGGTTCCGCGATCGCTCCAGTCAGAAGGAATTCTCAGCAATTTATTACCTTTTGTCCTAACTTGGCATAGCCGGTTGTCAAAACTTTTTCAGACTTTTCTGCTAACCACAAAATACGCCAAAGGTTTTTTTCGTAGTTAACAAAATATGTTGGTTTTGTTGCACTTATGTCTTGCGCTGATCCAAGAGCCATTTTATAGCGTCATAAAGATCGACGGCGATAAAATTTGGGCTGATCTCAGCTTCACCGATCTTCTCCTTTTCACTTTTTCCATGTCCGGTTTCCACCAGAATACCTTTACCGCCTACCCGTAGTGCCAGTTCGACATCAATCAGTTTATCACCAATGACATACGACTTCGTCAAGTCTAGATGATGCCGGGCGGCGGCCTCAAGAAGAAGGCCGGGGGCCGGTTTGCGGCAGCTGCAGACCTTTTTATAGGGAGCAAGCCCAATCTCGGGGTGATGAGGACAAAAGAAGAAATCATCAAGATAGGCTCCCTTGCGGGCCAGAATTTCCAGGAGATAGCGATGGGTCTCGGCAACGAAGCTTTCAGTAAATTTGCCCCGGGCAACCCCGGACTGATTGGAGACCAGGATGACCGGAATCTGCTCTTGGTTAAGCCTGGTGATCGCTTCTGCCGTCTTTGGCAGAAGTTCAACATCATGGAGATGGCTTAGGTAGTTGACCTCTTTGATAATCGTACCGTCCCGGTCAAGAAAGACAGCACCCCGGGATTTGATGAGGGGCTTTAAGGGGGGGGTGGTCATGGGCGTGTGGATTTATTTGCGGGCCGGTTTTGGGGCCGGACAAAGGGGTCGAAGAGTTTTAAAAAGCTACTTTCGTTATCGATTTTTAAACCGATTTCAGCAACCCAAAGTTGTTGTAGGAGATCATTCTCTTTTCTTTCGGCCAAAGCTTTAATTTTAACTGCATCCTTGGCCGTAGTGATCAGCGGTTGGGTTCCGCTCATGGTCATGAGACGTTTGAGGTCGGTGTTGTGATAGTTGTGATGATCAGTAAATGAGGCGGTCTCTTCTAGCTGCAATCCGAGGCTCCGCAACTGGGCGAAAAAATATTCATTATTGGCGAGTCCTGAGCAGGCGCAAAGTGGCCCCAGCTTTTTAAGTTCACTTAAACTGAGTGAATTACTACTATTGGCGGCAGTGAATCGGTGAAAGTGGTAGCTCGAACAAAAGACTTTTTTTGGGGAGATATGGCTTAAAATATCCGCGGTTTCGCTGTAAAAGTGAGGATGGCATTGGTCAAACTTGTTGAGAACGACTGCGTCAGCGCGTTTAAGGGCACTTAAAGGTTCTCGCAAAGGACCGGCTGGCAGGAATCGGTGGTTGCCGAAGAGTTTCTGACTGTCGATCATAACCAAGTTGAAATTACGACGCAGGCGACGGTGCTGGAAACCATCGTCCATCAGGAGGAGGTTGGGTGCCAGCCGTTTGATTGCAGTATGGGCCCCGCGAACCCGGTCACCATTGAGAACCAGGGCGGCATCGGGTATCTGTTGATGGAGCATTAAGGCTTCATCGCCAAGTTCCCGGGCCGCCAGGTTGTCGATGGTGGAAACTTTCGTGATGAGTTTTGGATCCTTTCTGTTTTTCCGCCCATAGCCGCGTGAGAGGATGGCAATCGTCAGGTTATGTTTATGAAAATATTTGGTTAAATAAGCGACCATCGGGGTCTTGCCGGTGCCGCCCGTAGTCAGGTTGCCGACACAGATAACCGGGATCTCTACAGACTGGCTTAAGGCAGGAAAGAGATCATAGAGCAAATTGCGCCCGGCCATGAAGGCACCGTAGAGTAAAGCCGGGGCAGTGAGCAGGTCTGTAGAGTGCAGTGCCATATTTTTTTATGTAAGAAGATGTTGAAAAAATAGTTCTTGCTGGCAAAGTAAAATGTTCAGATGCGAGGCACGCAAAACCTGAGGAATGAGGCGTACGTGTAGTACGTCGCAGTGACGAAGGTTGCCGCGTAACGAAGCAGATGGACGTTTTACTTTGTCAGCAATGGTCGAGGTAACCTTCGAGACAGATATCATCATCAAAATGGCGGATGGTGATATCTTTGACAGGCATCGCCTGGTCAATGGTTTCGGCACCTTGACC
>JAGHAQ010000008.1 GCA_021161425.1 Candidatus Tharpella sp.
ATCTCTCGAGACATAATTTATTATATAATTATCCATCCATTGCAGTTGGAAAATCTTATTTGCTTCACTTTCGATGAGTGGCTCGGGGAAACCTCCATTAAACCAGACATGCATCGTCTGATCTATCTGTAGCAATGGTTTAAGTTGCAGGAAATCTTTTGCTTTTATGGTGGCATCTGTCAGTAGATTGTAAATCTGCGGGGAGATGTTTTCAAGCTTGCAAGATTCAGTTCTTTATCGTATATCAATAATCACCCCGGTAAAGCACCTATTGTTGATTGTGTCGGCAGCCATCTGAGGTCAGGAATGCGAAAAAGTTTGAAAATTTTTCTTGTTTTACTGTTCGTTTTAATCTTCTCGGTGACGGCGGCTCTGGCCGTTGTGCTCTTTACCTTTGATGATGACGATTATCGCAGAGGTTTGGTCAGCCTGGTCAATACTTTGACCGATTATCGTATAGAGATCGAAGATCCGTTTACTCTCCGTCTCTCTCAGGAACCGGCGCTTGCGGCCGCCGCGGTTAGGGTCTTGTTGCCGGGCAAGCCGGAAGAGTTGATTTTCCACAAGGTCGACCTGGTCTTGACCCCGGCGGCGCTTCTGCAGGGACAGATTCAGCTGGAGGTTGCCGGTTTGGTCGCTGATCCGGCGAGCTTAAAGTGGTTGCTGCCCCGGGAACTGTATGCATTAAACTCGGTGAGTCTGGCCGGGCAGGTCACGGCCACCGATTCCGAACTTAGCATTCGTGAGTTTAAAGCGCGGGGAAGTAATCCGCAAGGAGTGAAAATAGATGTAGCGGGAGCGGGCCTGATTAATGATTTTTCCGCTCCCCAGCCTTTTTCCGAACTCGATCTTTTGATCAACGTGGTCTCGCCAGACAGCCGAAGTTTTAAGGGTTATCTGCCCGACGACCTGCCCGAACTGGGCCCGGTTCAGGGCTCTTTGCGCCTTGTCGCGGTTTCTGATTCTGAACTGGGCGTAGAAGAGATTGACCTCGATTTCGGCATGCCTGATAAACTTTCTCTTAAAGCAGAGGGGCGTATTGCCAAAATTCCTGTCGATCCAGGTACGATCAATACCGGCATTGATCTTAAACTTACAGTGCAGGCGCTGCAAACCGAAGATGTCGGCAGGCTGCTGAACCAGCCCCTGCCCGAGGTCGGCGCACTTGCGATCACAGGCCGTGTTCAGGGTTCAGGCAAAGAATTTCAGGTCGAAAAATTTAAGTTGAGCTTTGGCAGAACAGTGATAGGGGCTGATTTAAAGGTTTCTTTTGCCGGTAAAGTCCCGGAGGTTGACGGGCAAATTGCTGTTCAGACTCTATATTTGGATGATTTTCTTCCGCAGTTTGTTGCCTCTCAGACAACGGAAGCGAAGGATAGTGTTGAAAATTCTAACTCGACTGAAAATCCGGATGGTAAAAATCTCCATGACGAACCGCTCTTTAGTCAGCAACCCTTTCCCCTTTTGGACTGGCGGCATGATCTGGATTGCGATATCGACATTACTATAGATAGGGTGATCGGTTTTCAAAAGATGCTCAGGAATTTCGAACTTGGCGTAAAAATTAAAAATGATACACTCAGTATCGATCCCGTCGTTTTTGTTTTTGATGGTGGTTATGTCAAGGCCTCGTTGTTAATGGATGATATTGAGGCGGTTCCCGAGATAGCCCTGAAATGTGCGGTTGATGATCTTGATCTGGTTTACGCTTTGAGTTCTTTTGATCTTAGTTCACCGGTTACCGGAAAACTTACGGTTAATGCTGATCTTCATAGCCGAGGTATTTCGGCCCATGAACTGGTGACCAATCTCAATGGTCGTTTTGAGGTGGCGCTCGAGGAGGGCCGGGTACCGAGTCATACTCTTAATCTGATTGCGGTCGATATGCTGGGTTGGAGTTTTCGCCGGGCCCTCATGAAACAAAAGTACGCCGACATCAACTGCGGTATTCTTGGTCTGCAGGTCGATAAGGGGGTGCTTGAGTGCCGGACTTTTATTCTCGAGGCGCCGAGTTTAAGGGTTACCGGAGCTGGGACTGTTGATCTAACGACCGAAACCTGCGATCTGACCCTCTATCCGGAGAAGAAAAAGAAATTCTGGGCGACGGTCACCCCGGTGACCATTAAAGGGCCTTTACGGAATCCGACGGTTCGGGCATTTCCGGTAAAAATGGTAGCTATCCTTTATGGAGGCTCTCTGCTGGCACCCCAGTTTTTTCTCCCGGCCATCGGTTTGAACTACCTCTGGGAGATGGTCTCTAAAGATAAGGGCGGTGTCCAAAGTCCCTGTTTTGAACATTTGTTACAGCAGTCGAAATGATGATTGAAGGTTAATTTGCAGCAGTTTTTTTCTTTTCCAATTCTGACGGGCTGGTAAAAAGTTGAAAATCTCTTGGAATTGTTATTCCGGTGAAAGCCGTAATTCAGTAATTTTAATAAGTTCTGGATGCCGGATCAAGTTAGGCATGACGATGTTGGGACTTCTTTTTACGAGACCATCAGTATTTATTTTACTTTATTTTCAGTCCGAATTTGCTCAGTCCGTCGATAGTCCGTTCGACAATATCTTCGAATTTTATGTAGTGTTTGATCAGTATACGACCGCGGCTTGGAAAATCGGGCTTGAGTTTGATCAGTTTTTCAGCAGCCCGCTTGCCCTCCTCATATCTTCCCAGCAGGCCGAAGGTCGCGGCCTTTATCAGCGGGTCCCAGAAAAGCATGGGCTTTCTGAAGTTCAGTATCTCCAGATATGCCTGTTGGTATTTTTCCTGCCGGACCCAATCCACCCACAGCGCGTAATGAACAGTGATGTTATAATACGGGTTGAGCTTGATTGCCTTTCTGATCAGGGCCGGGCCACGTTCCCAATCTCCAAAAAGCGTAAGCAGGTAGCCAATATTTTCTATGAATAATAGAGAATTCGGATTCAGGGCCAGGGCTCGTTCGACCTCGGCCAGTCCTGCGGGTACTTCGTTGCTTAACAGCCGGGCAAAGGCGAGTATGAGTCTGGTCCGTTGATTGTCCGGATTAAGGTAAACACCTTTTTCGGCAAATCCAATTGCCTCTTCCAAGGGCGTCACCAGGTTCATGAGTTCCAGGCTGTAGTTGGTCGAATAAAGGTGTCCGAGCATCTTAATGCATCTTAATCATCTTAATGGGGACAACCACCTATTTAACTGTAATATTACGACCTTTAATAGGTGGCTGTCCCCGTTATTCCTTCTTAAATAATGTATATCTTTGATTTCTGTTTCATCCTAAAAAAGCCTATAAATCAAGCACTTACAGATTGCAGCTACATTAATGAAAGCTGTTCTCCCGATCATCAGTTGATGTTACAGCTTTTATAACCGGACAGTAGTGGTTGACCGTGTTCTTATAGATTTTCCCATCCTTCATGATAAGTGCGAGATTTTCTTCCGGCTTGGTGAGGATCGAAATATCCTTGAGCGGGTCACCGTTAATCAGAAGGATATCGGCCAATGCGCCTTCCTCAATGACACCCAGTTTTCCGGGATAGGGGTTGCGTGGTCCGGACAGGGCCAGCAATTCAGCCGAGCTAGAAGTAGCCTGGCGCAGGATTTCGGCCGGGCTGAACCACTTCGTGCGGTGCACAAATTCCTCGTTGATGCGGTTGAGCATCGTAGCATCGGTAATAATGTCCGACCCGAAGGCGATCTTCTTGAAACCGATTTTTTTTGCGATTTTGAACATATTGTCGATACCGGCAAAGGCTTGGTCGTGTTTCGCTTTCTGGTCCTCGGTATAGCCATTCGGGTAATAAGTGTAAATGATGACTTGGGGTGATAACCAGATGCCCTTTTTTTTCATTAGTTTCATCGTAGGTTCATCTATAAGGTTACCATGCTCGATACTTTTTACACCATTCTCTATGGCACGACGTATGCC
>JAGHAQ010000054.1 GCA_021161425.1 Candidatus Tharpella sp.
CTTTAAGTTTGTAATAGCCATCCAGGAGCTGCTCTTCAAGTTCAGGAAATCTTTTCTTCCAATGATCTTCCGGCGGCGCCTCATCAATTCTGCGCATGCCTCTTCTGATATTGATAGCACGAACTAAAGTCCGATAGCGCTTGGCTGCTTTAGTCAATTTCTCTTCATCCATATCGATCCCGGCTCCAGCCGAGATGAATTTCGGATAATTATGGATATGATACGGCGGTTTCAAAGGAAATGACGACAAACCGGCACACTGGCCGAGGGCATCATCGATGTAGTGCATCATCTCTTGCCAGTCGACAATATCGCAAGTAATCTCAACTGTGGGATAGTAAGGGTTGGAGTTCTCACCGCGCATCTCCCAATCGAGAAAATATTGTTTAAATTTATCATCCGGCACCTGAATCCAATCTTCAACAAATTTTTCCCGATGTTCCCGCTTGGGAAAAGGTGCTTGCGGAAACTGCCCTTCAATCTGGGTAATATTCATCTTTTCGCCGGTGGCATACATCAGGAAATAGATGGGATTGAGCATCGACAGTTTAAGCGGCAGCTGTTCATGCTTTTTAATATTGTTATGGGCATAGGCTTCGGCCCCCTTACCAATCTTCTGAGCGGCCCAGTGAGTACCATCGGCCAGAATATCGCCAATCCCTTCGCGCCGGACAATTTTATCGAGAAGATAATAGAACCGGCCTTCACTGTCTTCCGGCATTCCGGGGAAGTCTGCATCCGTCAAAATGCCGTCTTTGTAAAGTTCAAGGGCAAAGGCCATAACCTGCGGAGCTGAGAAACCATCAACACCATACTCGGTAGCTTGTTGCGCGATGCGCAGACCAAAATCAAGATCAGAGAAAGCGCCAAACGTATACGTAAGTTTAGTGAAGCATTTCATCATGTAGGTCGGCAGCCCCGGCATCGTAATTGTGGCCCCGCATTTCATCGGACAGTTAAAGCAACTGATTAACCGGGTCCGGGCATTTTCCATGGTCTCGGTCCACTCTTTTTCAACCTCATCGCTCCAAAAATCTTTTATCCGCGTCCGCGAATTCCCCCACATGAAATTTTCGGTGTGCCATTTCTCATCATGGACTTTCATCTCTTGCGGCGATCCCAGACCAGCTAGAATAGGCATGACCCCCGGAATTGGATTACCTTCGCGCTCTTTTATATATTTCAATACATCGTTGCAGAGGCCTATATATTCATCAGGCTGGGCAATATTGATATCCTTGGTCCCGCGAACCACAATCGCCTTTACACCTTTATCTCCCATAACCGCCCCGCTCCCTCCGCGACTGGCACTGGAACGGCCTTGCTCGATGGAAGCATAATAGACCCGGTTCTCACCGGCGAGACCGATCGCCGCTACCTGGGCTTTGGGCTCATTCAACTCCTTTTGAATGAGCTCTGCGGTTTCAATTGCACCCTTACCCTTAAGATGAGAGGCATCACGGATTTCGACCTTGTCATTGTGGATCCACAAATAAACCAGATCGGGGGACTTGCCACGCAAAACTACCTTGTCATAACCGGCATATTTCAGTTCCGGGGCCCAAAATCCCCCCATCATTGAAAATGCCATCAACTTAGTCTGAGGGGAGATGGTAGTAACAATAGTACGATTACAACCGGTAGCCGGTGTACCGCATAAAAGACCGGCACCGAATATCAAAAGATTCTCAGGTGAAAAAGCGTCAACTTCAGGCGGGACTCGATCCCACAGCAGCTTTGCATTAGTACCCAATCCCCCCAGATAGAGTTCGGTCTCTTTTGGGTCAGTTGCAACCTTCTCAATATTCCCCCGGGTCAGATCAATTTCTAAATTAAACCCTGTCTCTGCGTACCTCATGTTTTACCCCTTAATTACTCAATCTGCGATATGGTCGTCCGTGCTTCTTACCTGTAGATGACAGAAAAATTACCATTTAAAAAGTGTACAGCACCGTACAATATTAAATATGGCAACTATGATGGCGTCGTAAAAAGTTCGATCTTCTGCGTCGTATCGGCTACCTGTGTTTCCACTAATAGCCGCACGGTGTTAACTCTGCAATTGCATTTTAGCAATGATTGTGCCATATTTGCCAAATCAAAAAGCGGGCTCCCGGTTTTGATTGTTTTTTTGATCACGGCCCACAAAAAGGTTACACTTAACCGCAACCGCAACCAGCGTTGGCTCCTAAGTCTACTGTCAAGAAAAATGGAACCTTAGCCTTCATGGAGAAACTTTCCGGCAGACCCTTTAAGCACAACCAAAAAAATTCTGTCTCAGTGCAAATTTCACCTTGTACGGTAAAATTTGAACGTCGTTTTTTACATTTTAAAGTTAGGGGTTGTGATGGCGGCACCAGAGCAGTATACTGAAACCATCTTCCAACAAACCAACAAGAGGGAAGCGTTCCCCGGCCAAAGTTGCGCCTTGAAATAATCTTTTACAATGAAATCTATTGAAACAATTTTCAGCGACATTATTAATGATTACTCTCTGCAAGGCACAATAATATCCCTCGACAATGATGATGTGATTGTGGTTGTTAGTGGAGGAAAGGATCATATCGGAGCGATGGCTCTGAGCGTACCCCGACCGAGCCTTAAGGATCAAAACCGTATGAGCGCGACCTCTTCTATCTTAACAATGCCTGGCCATAAAGATGATGAACCGGCAAAGTATATCAGCGAGAACATAGCGGCCGCCACTGAGCGAAACATCGCCGTCATCGCCGGGGTTCATTATGACAATTTGGACTTGGCCGCTCTAGAAATATTACGCGAACTATGGATCTCTCTAACCGAAAAGATAATCATTTTTATAAACCAAAAAAACATTTAAGTTTATTGCCATACTGTGATGGCGTCGTAAAAAGTCCGATCTTCTGCGTCGTATCGGTTTTTCAGACACTCGACATACTACATGTATGGTCTCGCGCCTGAAAAACCACTACTCCTTGTATATCGAAATTTTTACTTAGCCATCCAGAGACTTTTTACGAATGTATCATACTGTGAGAATAATGAGAAAAAAAAAGATCGTAATCGGGATTTCCGGGGCCTCGGGAACTATCTATGGAGTCAGGCTGCTTGAAACCCTGAAACACCACAGTGAAATTGAGACGCACCTGGTAATTTCAGATACTGCCAAAGAAATTATTGAGTATGAAAACGGTCTCAATCCGAACGAAGTTATGGAACTGTCTGATATAGTCCACCCCATCAACGACCTCGGAGCGGAAATCTCAAGCGGCTCTTATCTTACCGAAGGGATGATTATCGCCCCCTGCTCAATCAAATCACTTTCCGGGATTGCCAACTCTTACAATGACAACCTGTTAATCAGAGCCGCAGACGTCTGTTTGAAGGAGAGGCGCAAACTGATAATAGTTCTACGGGAGACCCCCCTGCATCTCGGACACCTTGAACTGATGACCAAAGTAACACTTTGCGGCGCCACCCTGCTGCCACCAATGCCATCTTTTTACAATAACCCGAAAACCATTGACGATATCATTAACCAGACGGTCGGCAAGGTGCTGGATACTTTCGGCATAACAAATAATCTTTTTAAACGCTGGAAAGACGAAGAGGCGGGAGATGAAACATAGGTCAAAATCAGGCTTGATTGCTCTGGGGCTGTTGCTACTCACATTTTTACTAGTTAACCCTTCCGGAGTCGAAGCCGGCGGTGGCGCCAGCTACCCGAACGGAGCTGAATCCTTTATGGTTGGGGCCGCCCCGCCTCCAGGTTTCTACTTTAAAAATTATGCTTACTATTATCATGCCAGTGATATGAATGATGATAAAGGAAAAAATATTGCTGCCTTCGATGACATCACCGTGTGGGCCGATGTTTTAAGATTTATCTGGATCAGTAAATATGAGCTCTTCGGCGGCAACTATGGCCAGCACGTCTTTATCCCGCTGCTTGATGTCAGCCTTGATTTTAAAATTCCGGTCGGCCAAAAAGGAAAAAAAAGCTATAGTGATACCAACGTCCCCTACATAATTTGGAGTCCTTTTATTCTTGCCCATCATTTTCTGGAAGGAAAACTTCATACTGTTCTTTCCCTACCTGATATCTATATCCCAACGGGTGATGATAAAGGTAATTTAGCTGGTGTCGGGCATAACTACTGGACCTTTGAACCGGTTTTTGCAGTCACCTATATGCCCTCCCCAACCTGGGAGTTCTCTTTGAAATTCATGTATGATTTCAACACCAAGCAAGATGACTGCCCCACTATTTTCGGTAATGTTGACCGTACACCTGGTGATGAATTCCATTTCGATTATAGTATGTCTTATGGTTTCAGTAAGAGCTTTAGAGTGGGGATCAACGGTTACTACTATAGACAGGTCAGTGATGATGATTATGACATCGACAACAGTGTAGCCTCACCAGTGCGTGACCGCCTTAAAGCCGACGAGGGTTATCGCAGTGAGGTTTTTGCCGTCGGTCCGGGTATCTGGTACAATTATAAGAATATGTTTTTCACACTCCGGACCCAATTTGAAATGGCGGCCGAAAACAAAACCGAGGGTCAAAATATCTGGTTCAACATTGTCTATGCCTTTTAAATCTTGATGACGTCGTAAAAAGTCCGATCTTCTGCGTCGTAGTGGTTTTTCAGACACTCGACATACTACATGTATGGTCTCGCGCCTGAAAAACCACTACTCCTTGCATATCGAAATTTTTACTTAGCCATCCCAAGACTTTTTACGAATGCATCAATTTTGGAATACAGATAAGACTGATGGCCACCAGGAAAAGAGTAGCTTTCATCCCTTTTTTTGCCAGAAATTGGCGCAAAAATCAAAAATCAAAACGCAAACCAGCCTTAAAACTCCTCCCCGGCATCTGATAACCATCGATAAAGGCGTAATCCTTGTCAAAAAGGTTGTCAACCGCTGCGGTTATTTCAAAACCCTTAACATAGCGCGAGGATAACGTAAAATATTTGCCGACAGTGAAACCAGCCACCGTAAAGCCGCCACTTTCAACCACCTCGACCGGATACACATTCCAATCTTGAAAATCATGGGGGCCATTATAGACCAGCTGCAGCTGCGAACGAAAACCATTATTATCCGCCAGACGAAGGCCTAAACGACCGTTTTTTTCATTGACATAGCGCAGGTTCTCACGACTCTCCAGTTCCTTGTATTCATCCAGGTAGACAAAGGCGGCAAAAGGTTCCACCTGCCATTGCCAGTCAAACCACATACCCATATCCCAGGAGACTTCTCCTTCAACTCCTCTGATGAGAGCACCAGTGGAATTTTTATAACTACTGACAGTTTCTCCGGCAGCCAAATCAAAATAGGCATCGTCGATGATCTTGTCGTCATAGTCCACGTAAAAGAAGTTAAGACTCAGGAACAGGCCTTTCTTCTCAAAATCAACGCCTAGCTCATAATTCCAGCTCTCCTCCGGATCTAAATCTTTATTGCCTTGATAATGAACTGAATAGCTTTGCCAGCTACCGTCTGCGGCCTGGTACCAGCCGGCAGAGTGAAAATCAGAGGCAATTTCTGAGGCCGTAGGAACATGGTAGCCCTTACCGGCGGAAGTCCGCAGACGCAGATTCTCGGTTACATGGTAAACAACCCCGATGCGTGGGCACCAGACACCAAGCCCCTCGTTCCTGGTAGTCAGGGTGTCATAGCCTTGAGTGCCGGCTGTTTCCAAATCAAAATCATCATAACGCAACCCCAAAGAGACGACCAGTTTCTCATCCCATAAGGAGATCTTATCCTCCACATAAATTCCCAAATCCCGGTATTTACCATTGACATTCCAGGGTATTCCCGAGGGCTTTTGCCGGTTAAGAACCTCCTGTTCATCCCAATCGGCGCCAATCGTCAGGCGCTGGTAAACCCCCTGCCAGATTACCTGCGCCTGAAATCCATCGCTGTCGACCTCGCGCTCGGTTTTATAGTAGCCATAATCCCAGGATGGGTAGGTAAAATAATCTTCAGAAGCCACATCATAATAACGCAGTTTCCAGAAAAATCCCTTTTCCGGCGCCGCGCCATTGTAAACGATATCAAAAGATTCCAGATTTTTTTCCGAATACTGGTCCGGCGATACGTGGTCAAAAGGACCCGGATTGCCAATATCCCAATTCTCAATGCTGCTGTAGCTGACCGCTAAGTGATGGTTGTCCAGAAAGGTGTACCCCAACGCCACATTCAACTCTTCACTGTCATACGCCGTGTTCCCATAATCACCATCATCAACGGTCTCATAATCATCCCGACTTTCCCGCGCCCCGCTTAGAAAAAAATCAACGTTGCGATACTCACCCTGCAGTGCCGCCGTCCCACGCATCAAACTGTCACTGCCAAGCAAAACACCGACAGACCCACTCGGTTTACCACTACCTGTACGAGTGATAATATTGACCACACCACCCATAGCTTCAGAGCCGTAAACCGCTGAGGCTGAACCCTTAACAACCTCGATTCTCTCAACATTAGTCACCGGGATCTTGGCCAGGTTCACCGTCCCCGCCCGGCGCCCGTTGACCAAGAAAAGAATATTACTGCTGAATCCCTCATTGGACATAGGGGAGAGAAAACCGCGAATTTCGATCCGTGAAAGAGCTCCCGGATATTTATGAATATGCCCCAGACCCTGTTCCGCCAGCAGTTCATCGACAAAAGTCGCCGAGGAGTTTTTTATATCCTCCGCATTGATAACCGTTACTTTACCAGCCACATCTCTGAGGGGTTCCTCAACCCGACTGGCGGTCACCACTATTTCATCCAACTTCTGCGGTTGCTCAACCGCATATCCCGGCATGGCCACCATCAACAACACTCCGAGCATACCAACTATCTTTTTCCTCTCCAGCAACCAATTTCCCAACATTTTTTCCTCCCTCAAATAAATTTACAACCTAAGGCTACCTTGAAAAATTGTCTTTTTACCCAATTGCTGCGTTAGGCTCAAATTTTAATCCTCGGAATACTTAATGTATGCCTGTGGTTAAAATCTTCGCCTGCCTTGCACTTGAACAAAAATTCTAATTTTTCAAGACAGCCCTAATTAAAAGACACAAACAAAAAAATCCCGAAAAGCTGCAATCAGCTCTTCGGGATTTCCCTTATTTTATCACGAAGACAGGCTCGGGTATTTAAAAAGCACTATACCGTTCCACCAGCATAGATGCACCCTAACCTTGTCTCAGAGCAGGTCTTCTGACTTCCGGCTCAAACCTACTGACCGCGCCTTCCCACACTCTCTAGAAAGCTGTCCGAAAATGCCCTTTTTCCCCAACTCATCGTTATACGAAAAAATTGCTCTTCTCAGACAACCGCCTCAGTGCAGTGACTTTATTGCGGTGTTCGTTGCCGGTTACAGCGACGGGCCCGTTGCCGAATTCCACGGCATTCCCTATTATCGCATCTTTACAATAAATAGCTTTATCAGCAATTCACATGCGACTCTGAAACAGTAACCTATTCAATTGTCAGCCCCCCTATAGACGATCAACTTATATCTGTCAAGCACCTTAACTAATGGGGGCAGCAGGAAAGGTTTTACCGCCCACTGCCGACTGCAAACTGCCCACTGACCAATCGTAGCCACTCAAGCCAGTTTTCGATACCCTCACCAGTTCGACAGGAGACCGGGATGATTTTAATGTCGGGATTGAGCCGCAAGACCCGCTCGCGCATTTTTTCGAGATTAAAGTCGGAGAACTCCATATAATCGAGCTTATTGACGATGAGAACATCACAAATCGAGAACATCAGAGGATACTTAAGGGGCTTGTCATCTCCTTCGGGAACACTCAAGATCATCGCATTTTTATGAGCTCCGGTATCAAACTCAGCCGGGCAAACGAGATTGCCGACATTCTCAAGGATAACTAAATCGAGATCTTCGACAGCCAGTCCTTCGAGACCCTTATTCACCATTGAAGCATCAACATGACAAAATCCGCCGGTTCTGAGCTGGACCGCCGGAACCCCGGCTTTGACCACGGTTTCAGCATCTACCATCGAATCAATATCGGCTTCAATGACCCCCAACCGGATCTCACTTGACAACCCGGCGATGGTTTTGACTATCAGGCTGGTTTTACCGGATCCGGGAGAGGCCATCAGATTGAGTAAAAAGGTCTTCTCCTTCTGCAAGCTTGCACGCAAATCATCAGCCACTTTACGGTTATCGGCAAAGATCTCCTCTTTCACTTCAATCAAGCGAATTTCATCACTCATATTCTAAAACCTCCACTCATAAAGCCTCCAGATTCTTAATAAAATAACCTTGTCCAGCAATCAACCGGCAGTCAGTTGCTGCACACACCGGACATACATTGCCTTCATCCGAGACCGTCACAAAGAGAAAGGTCTCATGACATTGAGCACACTGCAAACGGGCCGGAATCCGTTCGATTACAAGTCTGGCCTTTTCGGCCCGACTGCCTTTACTCAAATGGTCAAAGTAGTGCTGCATCCACTGTTCTTCAAGATCACTAAGCTCTCCCACCTCAAGATGAATCGCAACCACCCTTTTAACCCGATGTTTTGCGGCATGAGCAAGCACCACCTTAAGAATCTTTTCAATAACCGGCAACTCATGCATATTAAAGTTTACCGCGCTCCTGAACCATCTTCATATAAGTTTCAGCCATGGTTTCAGGCGGTACAGACTGTAAAGATTCAGCTTTTTGTCTGAGATGCAGAGCATCATAGTCACATGCCGGAATACAGACCCCGCAACCTATACATCTGTCAAGATCAACCTTTGCCGTATCCTCAATCTCGATCGCCTCCATATGACAACGCTCGACGCAATCACCACAAGCAACACATTGCCCACCGTCAACCTCGGCAAAATAATTTGAGTCGATCATCGCCGCCGGCTGCGGCATCTTTTTGAGGTTCTTCAATATTTGACAGCAACATCCGCAACACATGCAGATATTGATCGATTTTTGCGAATTACTGGGCTGTAAGACGAGACCGGCATCAAGGCCTTTCTGCATCAGTTGCATAGCCTCTTCCTGAGAAATCGCTCGGCCCAGCCCGTTCTCCTCATAATACAAAGCGGCCACACCAAAAGAGAAACAAGCCTCCATCGGATTATCGCAACCTTCGCCCACCAGCTTCTGTTCGGTGCGACAGATACAAGGGGCGACAACAATCTTGGACTGGCTTCTGATGATCATTTCGGCCTCGTCATAGGGCATGACCGAGACTTCAGTCGGAACACTTTCAGCTATCGGAATCACACGCAGCTGCTTGGTCTCCATTTTGGCCCAGGTCTTCTTCATCAGAAAGGGCACATATTCATTAACATCTTCGATCAACTCTTCATCAAGATCATTGACATGATATTCCCAGATACCGACGACAAATTGCGAAGCCATATAAAAGGTCAGATCACCTTTACGCATGCGAAAAATCAACCCTTTACGAGACATTTTTTCAAGCATCGGCTCAAGGACGCCTACCTCTTTTTCCCGTCGTTTGCCAATCTTGCCGCCCGTTCCCGCCCCCCCCCCCACCCCCACACCGACCTCCCCC
>JAGHAQ010000039.1 GCA_021161425.1 Candidatus Tharpella sp.
CTACCTTGAAACCCATGCCAATCTCACATTCAAACAAGCCCAGGAAAAATTAACCAGCGAAAGCCAAATACAACTATTTCAGAAACTAATGCAGGAGTTGAAAAAAGATCGTACCATTTTGATCCATAGAAAAATCCTAAATCTGCTCTGACAAAATAGTAGCCTGTTTGACCCTATTTTTTTACCCTGAACAAAATTTAAAATTATAACTGCTGAATTTGGCTACGAATCATCCTTGGTTGTATGGCAGATGAAACAGCCCTCACCACTGTTGCCGTTGCCTGCTTTAATGTCGGCATCATAATCCCAGCGTAAAAGATCGGGGTAATCGGTGGCGTGGGCTTTATGACAGGAGATGCAGGTGACAAAATCATTACCCTGGCCCTGGGCCCCACGGTAAGGTGTAACCACCGGGCTCGGGGAGTCGGGAAGAATGTTACGGGACACTGGAGCATCCACATTGTAGACTGTGTAGTAAGAGTACTCACTGAAATCGGGAATAGCAACATTGGCCGGATGACGAAACCAGGGGGAGCCGGATAGATTGCCAGAGTGAAAACCAGGATGACAACGCATACATAGATATGCCGTACCTGAACCGGGCGGCATTACATCCCCCGATATTGCATGCCGTGGATTGTCGGGGCCATGACACCAACCGCAAGAGTCAACCCAAGGACCTGTTGATTGGTGTAGATCTTTCTTATATTCATTATGATGAGTGCTGTTGCGGTTTTCCCAGTCACTGACTTCAAGCCCCTCGACTCCAAGCAGAAAGCGGAAGCTATTACCTACAGTATCACCTATGGGCTTATCACCACTGTTAGCATGATGCGCCCCCTGCATACTGCTGATAGGATCCACAATATGGGTATTACCATGACAACCATTCAAACCGGCGCAGGTAAACAGTGGCAGCAACGTATCCGGATGAACTATACCAGCGCCGGCATTTTTAAGAGGCCCGCCCGGAGGCCAAAGATGGGTTGGATCCTGCAAAAAAAAGTCAACCACATTATGACCTTTGGTGGGCGATGCGCCACTACCTTTAGTGCCATCGATATAGGCGAAGTTACCCGCCGCAAGGTCGGTATCGGTATGCAGCACCTGCGGTACCTGACATCCGGAAAAATCGACCACATTGGATCCATAGTCCTGAGCATGACAACCGATACAATTGCTGGTTCTCAGTAAATGCTGGTTTGGTTGAGTATCATCATCAAAGTTCATGGCCAAACCGTCTTGCGAGTTGTGCATGGTATGACAATTTGAACAGGGCCCGGAAACCTTGGCCTGAGACAGGGTCGGCAGGAAGATCAGGAGAAAAAAAACAATCTTGAGGAAAATTCCCTTACGCATACTGCACCATCAATAAATTCCACAAAACTTTTCCATACAGGCCTGGTCGTACCACCACCAAACCAATCAGAACTTTTCTCATAATTAAGGTTGGCGATTAATCATGCCTGGGCCATATGCCTCGACTGATACGTCTTATAACGCAGAAGCAAGCATGACGCGACCTTATTATTAAACAATTCACTAGCAATAGTGATATTGCGCAGTTTTCATTCCTTGCCGAAATATTATACCTCATTTTGTATACTGATCACAAACTCACGACTTTGGCTTCGAGCAAGCCGTCGACTTTAAGCAGATCGTCCAGAACCTCTCGAGTGATCTCATTGTCAACCGAGACGAAAGATACCGCCTTGCCACCTTTGATTCGCGAGAGATTAAAACCGGCGATATTGACCTTATGATCACCCAGTACGGTACCGACGCCGCCGACAATGCCCGGTTTATCAACATTTTTAAAGTAGAGGTAGGTTCCCGAAGAGATCATCTCAAGACGAAACTGGTCGAGCATCAGAATACGGCCCTGATTATCCGAAAAAACGGTTCCGGCAACCATCATCTCCTCGATATCGGTCTTGATCTTGACGACAAAGAGGTCGTTCATGTTGGCAAAACTGCTGTTTTTTGATTCATAGACTGTTAGATTACGATCCCTGGCGAGATAGGGAGCATTGATAAAAGAGACCGTCTCCGGCACGCTACGATCCATAAACCCTTTCAAGGCGGCGCTGGTAAAGGGCTGAAAATTAAAGGGGGAGTCAAATACCCGTTCGCCAAAGTCATCAATAAATTTCGGGCCGACCATAATCATCTCAATGCGTTCCGGGCGACCATTGACAACCTGAGCGGCAAGGCGACCCATAGCTTCAGCCAAATCAAAGTAGTGGCGCATCTCCTGCGGCAGTTGAGCCCGCATATAGGGAATATTGACGGCATTTTCATAGGAACGATCATTTAAGGCATTGACTACCTGTTCGGCAATAATGACGGCCACCCCTTTCTGTCCTTCGACCGTATTAGCACCAAGATGCGGGGTGACAAAGACATTGTCGAGTTCAAGCAGCCGATGTTCTCCAAGTGGTTCCCGACTAAAAACATCGACTCCAGCGGCAAAAATTTTACCACTTTTCACAGCTTCATAAAGATCATTTTCATTGACAATACCGCCACGAGCACAATTGATCAGAACAACGCCGTCCTTCATCCGAGAGATTTCTGCAGCCCTGACCATATCGGTGGTCTCATCGGTAAGCGGAGTATGGAAGGTGATGACATCACTTTGTTCAAGTAACTCCTCCAGGGTCTCACACAAACGCACCCCTTGACCTTCAGCTTTAACCTTTTTGACATAAGGATCATAGGCTATCACTTTCATGCCAAAACCCTTGGTTCGAGCCGCGACATTGCCACCAATACGACCGAGTCCGACAATCCCCAGGGTCTTACCATAGAGCTGAATTCCCATATACTTCTTGCGATTCCACTCCCGGTTTTTCAAAGAGGTATTGGCCGCAGGAATCTTGCGACAAGCCGCCAGCATCATACCGATAGTAAGCTCGGTGGCGGCAATCGTATTACCGGTCGGGGCATTCATGACAATAATCCCCTTGATACTGGCCGCTTCAATATCAACATTATCAAGCCCGACTCCGGCCCGGCCGATGATCTTCAGACGCCCCGGATTTTCAAGCAGATCGGCGGTAATACTGGTACCGCTGCGTGTGATAATCGCATCATAATCACCAATTATCTTTTTCAACTCCAGCTTATCTATTCCCACCTTGATATCGACGGCGACGGCGCTGTCTGCCTCTAGTATTTCCACCCCTTCAGGAGCCAGATTATCGGTAACCAGAATCTTGAAACGTGCCATCACAAAAACCTCATAATTGTAAGTATGAACTCAAGCAAAAAACCCTTAGTCGCCACGCCACTAACAGACCGTGAAAAAAAGGGCAAGCTTATATTGGAGGGGGCCGGCTAAAAAACTTGACGAGGTAGTAACAACCTGCTAATGCGGAGGACTTTATTATAGATTAGAATTTCGTCATTTTTGCCCAGAGGAGACCATTATGAAGAAGATTTTGACCCTGACCCTGGCTCTGATTTTCAGCTTCACTATGATCGGTAGCAGCCTCGCCACCGAGACCATCAAAATTGGTTTTAATATCCCCTTGACTGGAGAGATCCCTAAGGTTGGCGAATCGTCAAAATTTTCCGCAGAGATGCTTAAAGCCGATATCAACGGTCAGGGCGGTTTGCAAGTCGGCGATAAAAAATATAAACTTGAATTCGTCTATGAAGATAACGAGTCTAAAGCCGAGTCCGCCGTTGCCGTCGCCCAGAAGCTGATCGACCGCAATAAAGTATTGGCAATTATCGGCCCTAACTCCAGCAAACAGGCGGTACCCGCCGGTGAAATCTGCGATTTGAATGAGACCGTCATGGTCTCGCCCTGGTCGACCAATCCCGATACCACCCTAGTACAATGTATAATTTAAATCTTCGCATTATATGAAAATCATGCTATAGTCGTCTTCAACAGATAAAGGAGGGCGACATGGCACCACGGTACAGAGTAACGTTAACAAAAGAAGAACGAAAAA
>JAGHAQ010000102.1 GCA_021161425.1 Candidatus Tharpella sp.
CCCCTTTTAGCTCTGCAATTGCATCTAAAAGGACAATTACCACCAGAACGTGCTGTTACTTTCATGGAAATAAGCTATTGACCCAGTACTTTTTGGCGGCTGAATCTTAAAACGGGAATGGCTGACAGAAAACACTTAAAAAAGCTTTATAACCTGAACCTCTATGAATTCTGTGGTTCAAAATAAAGTTTTGGCCGTTTTGAGTTAAAATTCATTGGTAAGGGACTAATCTCCAGCGCTGCCGTCTTTGCACTCTCCTACTACAATCATACCTGGAATCAAGAATCAACCCTCAAAACCTCTCGGTTGATAATTAAAATCCCGTTCCGCCGCTTCATAGTCATAACAAAGATGTTCATTCATGCGCCGGACCATGGCCGGTGAGATATCCAGTTGATTGTTAAAAAGGCAAATCATCTGCAGTAGCCACCGGAACAACCCCGACGGCAGGGTAATAAGGCGCTCTTTTTTTCCGAGACCTGTAAAAATACGGGCTACCATCTGACGGTAGGTCAGGGTTTCCCCACCACCCAAATTATAAATTTTTCGATAGGTTACCGGCAACGAAAGAACCTTTTCGATAGCTCCAGCCAAGTCTTCAGCGTGCACCGGCTGCCGTAAACCGGAAGCCGGGCCAGCAAGCGGGAAAAAAGCAAATCGACGGATAAAGTTCTTTATAAAGGTGATATTTTCATCCCTGCCACAGCCGTAAATCAAGGTCGGCCGAAAGATGGTCCAGGGAATCTTTTCGCGGGAGCAAAACTTTTCCACCATCTCTTCCGCCTGAGCCAGACGATTGGCCAGATCTCTTTCCCGGGAAACCTCGGAATTGATTTTACTCAAACGACTGGTTGAGCTGAGAGCCACCAACCGCTGCGGTAAAGCCCCGACAACCTTCAGATCGGCAAGCAAAGCCGGCAACAACCAGAGGGGAGCCAGATGAATATACGTATAAGCAGAGATCTCCCGGCCCAAACAATCGGCAACCCGGCTGCGACTCTCTTTTTTATCCAGGTCAACTGACAACCATCGCTGATGATCTTGCGATGAATGAAGCACACGACCCAGAAGCCACAACGAACAGTTCCTCTGCTGCAATACTGGAAGCAAAAAGTATCCAATCTGACTACTGGCGCCGCTAATGACAATGTTCATCCCCTGCCGGTGCCTCCCCAGATAGACAGTTTTCCCGGTCACGCCAGGCGGCTAAAAGATTTACGGGAACGGTCACAACAAAACGCAGCCAAATGGCGGCTGCAAGTAGCGTAAAAACACCAAAACCATATTGGCCCCAGTAAAATTTCCGGCAAAAACGAAACATCCCGCAGTGCTTGTGCCAGGAAACCCGCAACCATCGCGGCCGACTGCAAGTTCCCTGATAGTGCACAACTTTAACATCGGGAACAAAATAGATTTTCCAACCGGCGAGATTGAACCTTTTACACCAGTCAAGATCTTCACAGTGGAGAAAATAGTTTTCGTCAAGACCACCCACTTCATCGATTGCCGATCGTCGAAGCATCATAAAAGCACCGGAAATAGCTTCTACTTCAACCGGTTCAGCAGGCAACGGACAGCCGGCTAAATTAAAAGAGCCCGACGATGTCCGTAATATCTTATTAATAAAGGGAAAAGATGCCTTCAGACTGCTCCATGGAGTAGGTAGTAACCGCCGACAGCCGCGTTGCTCACTGCCATCTGGATTGGCGATAAAACAGCCCGCCATACCGGCTTCAGGATGGACAGCCATGAACTCACACATCCTTTTCAGGGCCGCTGGTGAAACCAGGCAATCGGGGTTCAATAACAGAACTAAATCACATTTATGGGACACCCGCCGCAAAGCAATATTATTGGCCCGGGAAAAACCAAGGTTGGCACCATTTTCAATAATTATCAGGTGATTATCATGAGGAAACTGCTGCTTGATCTGTTGCAGACTACCATCAGTCGAACCGTTGTCAACCACAAGTACCTGCAGAACCAGATCCATCGACATAACCGCCTTCAGACACCGGCCCAGAAGCTCTCCACCGTTAAAATTTACAATAATGACTGCTATCATATTCGACAATATTTTTTCCGCCACCATCCCCAAGACATCACTTTTAATAATGACCAGACGCTTGCCTTACGGCGAGCTTGAATTTGTCGCCGCTTTTCCAACATCACAGACAATCCTTTAATGGCGTCGTACTTGGCCCGCACAATTGTTGTCCCTTGACTGCGGATTAAATACCAAACCACGACCAGGAAATTGAAAATCAGATGAGGTCCAACGAAAAGTAAAAAGGCCGGTTGAGGCATATTTTTAACAAAAGCCCACACCAGGTTTCGATGACCATGGTAAACGGAAAACGGGCTCTGCCGCCCGGTTACCACTGACCCCTCATGCAAGACAACGGCCTCGGGCACATAACAGCAACGGTAACCGGCCAGCCGCAGACGGAAACCCAGGTCAACATCCTCCAGAAAACAAAAAAAATCCTCATCAAAACCACCAATCTCCAACACTATCTCCCGTCGATACAGAGCCGCCGCCGCACAAGGAGAAAATATCTCCCGCCGGAAGAGAAATTTACCATTGGCCTCACGGCCATGGCCCAAGCGCCAGGGCAGCCCGAGAAAATGATAGCAGTCACCGATGCCGTCCAACTTTTCCGGCTGCCCAGCCGCCAGCATACGACTGCCAAAAAAAGTATACTCAGGGTATAAAGCGACCGCTCTCGACATTTTTTCCAGCCAATCAGGAGCGGGATAAGCATCAGGATTAAGCAAAGCCACCCAGAGGCAATCATCAACCATTTCCAAGCCAATATTATTGGCCCGGGCAAAGCCGACATTGTCCGTCAGCTTGATCAGCTCAACCTGAGGAAACCTTTTTTCGATCATGGCCGCCGGAAACCGGCTGGCGCAAAATGTTATAAGGAGCCAGAAACCCCTGACAACGGGCCAGAGCCACAGTCCCGGGATGGACTTCGGACGCCGCCTCTCCGTTCTCTTTTTCTAACGAAAGAATAGTTGTCGTAAAATCACCCAAACCGGGAACCATAACTTCAACTTTTGAGCCTACTCGCAGGCGGTCTTTAATGCTGAGACGAACAAGACAGCTTTTGCTTGCAGGATCATGGCTAAGAACCTCTAAAACCAGAGCGCAGAAACGATAGTTGCGCAGATAGGCCGAATCATGGAGATACTGCAGCTCTTGCGGTCGGTCTTTGTCTCCGTCAATAAACCCCTCAGTATAACGTCGATGACTGACTCGGGTCAATTCATTTTTCCACCGATCTAACTGATCTTGTGAGAATAGGGCTTCCGGAGAAAGGGCAAGCTGGTCTAATGCCTGACGATAAACCCGAGTCACGGCGGCGACATAGTAGGCGCTCTTCATACGCCCTTCAATTTTTATGGAATGGACTCCGGCGGCTTTTAACTCCGGCAGGCGGGCAATCAGGCAGAGATCTTTGGCATTGAAAATATAGCTGCCCCGCTCGTCCTCTTCGAGCGGCAAATACTCTCCTGGACGAGTCTCTTCCTGCAAGGCGTAACCCCAGCGGCAAGGTTGGGCACAATCGCCACGGTTGGCGTGGCGCCCGGTGAGTGCGGCACTAAGCAGACAGCGCCCGGAATAAGCCATGCACATGGCCCCATGCACAAAGACCTCGCATTCCAATCCGGGAACCCGGCGAACCACCTCGGCAATATCATGCAGAGACAATTCACGGGCCAGATTGATACGACTGACGCCATTTCCCCGCCAGAAAGAAGCGGCCAAATAATTGAGGGTATTGGCTTGGGTACTGAGGTGGAGGGAAACTCCGGGAAGATGTTCCCGACAAAGAGTTATGACACCGGGATCACCGACAATCAAAGCATCGGGAGGTAATGGTTGCAGCTCTTTTAAATAATCACCTAAAGCTGCCAAATCAGCATTATAAGGCAGGAGGTTGACAGCCAAATAGGCTTTGACATCATGCTTCCGGCAGTAGGATATGGCCGTCAACGTCTCAGTCAGAGAAAAGTTGCCAGCCCGCCGCCGCAAGCTGAACTCCCGGCTACCAAAATAAACAGCATCGGCACCATAGGCAATGGCAATTTCAAGCTTTTCTCGATTGCCGGCCGGAACGAGTAACTCAAGCTTCGTCATTCTCCAGGAAACTAGCTCCGTACTGCTTCAGGTTTTCGGCGATAAGAAGGAGATTCTGCTCCACCATCTCGCGCACTTTTTTTGCATCCCGAGCTTCAAAAGCGGCAATCAGATTGCCATGAGTCTCGGAACAGGTCAAAAATATCTCGGGATGATCAATAAATATCTTCTCCAGGCGACGGATATGGAAACCCATATGCTGAATCAAGGAAAAAAGCTTGCGATTACCGGTCCGCGTCAGAAAACTCTGGTGAAAATCATCATGAATGCGAAGGTAGTGGGAAAAATCGCCGGCTTTTACAACGGCCATCTCCTCTTCATTAAGCCTTTTAAGTTTATTGAGTTCTCTCTCGCTCAACTTACCCACAACACCTGCTGCCGCAAAACCCTCAAGGCAGGCTTTAATCTGAAAATATTCGTAGAGATCCTCTAAAGAAAACTCGCTGACAATCGTCCCCCGACGGGGAATGATAGAGACAAAACCTTCACTCTCCAACATGCGAATGGCTTCCCGAATCGGAGTCCGGCTGATATGTAATTCATCGGCCAATTTGGCCTCGGAAATTTTCTCTCCCGGTTTCAGTTTTCCGACAATGATCGCTTCGCGCACAAAATTGGCGATTTTGTCCGGTAAAGGCTGATGTTCGGCAATACTGCTTTCCAATGTATTAATTCTCATTTTTCACCTCAACAAATCTTCTCTGAGCTCTCTCTCACTAATAAGCATCATTTTTCACTGGTGTAAACCGAGCTAAATTCCTTAAGCAGAACCTCAAGCCCCAACTGTGCATTTATCTTCATGCAAGCTTCGGCCCGATCACCATCACCGCTACGAATCGCAGCCACAATTTCGGCATGCTCATGCAATATTTTTTGGACATGTACCAAGGAAGCAACATAGAAACGAAAGCGCAGAAACTGCCGAACCAAACCGGCAACCACCAGCTGAATCTTACGATTTCCACAGGCCTCCAATATCAATTCATGAAAAGCGTTATGGGCTCTGGTCATGCCGGAAACATCCTGACGTTTTGCGCACTCTTCTATCTCAAGGTTAAATTGTTCCAAACGGACAATATCCTTTTCCGTCATGCGCTCAACCGCCCGCCGCGCCGCATACCCTTCCAGAACTCCTTTTATCTCATAGAAATCCCTAATGTCCTGCTCTTTGATATCGGAGACCACCGCTCCCTTACGAGGAACGATCGTTAAAAAACCTTCCGATTCGAGCTGGCGAAAGGCTTCCCGGATCGGAGTCCGACTAATCCCGAAATGTTCGGCCACTTCCAATTCGGTAATCCGCTCACCTGGTCTAATTTTATGCCTGATAATTGCTTCCCTTAAAACCTCGACAATTTTTTCACGCAACGTTTTATGGCCGGAGATAACAGAAGAGATACTTTTCATAAAAAAACCGCAAAAAACAAAAAAACAAAAAAACAAAAAAACAATGGCTAAAATATTAAAAATATGGGATAGCGTAACCTGACTCAGAGCTATAGAGTTTATCACAAACAGGTTTATAAGTATATAGTATACAATAACAAAGTCAAGAGATTTATGCCATACCGTGTAATTCTATTGTTCGGCAAAGACCCGGGGAACCGGCCGGATTCTCGTGAAACTGTTGACCATTATCGCTCCAATATCGCCAAGCCGGTAACCGCCGGCCAACCCTTGGCCCGCTTGTATCCCTTAACAGCCGAAGAATCAGCCCCCTCCGCCGCTCCAGATTCTGCCGACAAGCTAACCATACAAGATAAAACCGAGATCATTAGTCCGATGGTAAAGTTGTCGGAAGATGATGGTCAACTTGTAATTATCAGTAAAGAAAATGGCTTCCCCGCACTTGAAAACCAACGAATTGTTATCCATAAAAACCTGACTATTGATGGAGATATAAATTTTCACACCGGCAATATTGACTGCCCCGGAGATTTGCTGGTTAAAGGCTCAATTATGTCCGGCTTTAAAGTCAGAGCTGAAAACCTGACAGTTACCGGCAGTATTGAAAACGCTGAAATTGAGTGTCGCGGAAATCTAATTTGTGGCGGCGGCATCGTAGCCTGCAAGGATTACCCCTTGACATGCGGCGCTAATCTCTGGTGTAAATATATAGAAAACTCACGCATTGAAGCAAAAAAAAACATTTTCATTGGCGGCTCCTCTCTTCACAGCTTCTTAAGAGCGGGAAGCGATATTATTCTCTGCCATAGTTTGGCGGTTTTGGTTGGCGGCAAAAGCGAAGCGGGACACTCCCTTTACAGCGGAACCCTGGGAGCTAAATGGGCAACCCCGACTGAAATTGTCTTAGGTTGTGAACCTTTTCTTGCCAAAAAGCTGGATAATCATCGCCTAAAACTTGAGAAGCTTGAAATGGAACTCGATGAACTTAAGGAACGCGTTGATCAGATTAACACCTTCTTGCAACATGAAGACGGCAAGACAACCCGCCACGACGCCAAGAGCCTGCAGGAAGAGAGAGAATTAGTCGAAAGTAAATTAAGTTATATAGAACAGAAACATAACACCGCCCTGACCAAACTTAATGAATTGAAAAATCAGATCGAAAAATTTAAAAGAACCAATTTTGACAGCAATTTGCACATTACGGAACATCTTTTCAGCGGAATTTACTTAACCATCAAGGATGCCGAGACCCGCATTGAAGAAGAGAGTCCTTCAATAGTCATGCAAGAACAAAACGATGAAATAGTTACACAGTAAATTATGATATATGTGGTTAACCTCTGTACGATGACTATTCAATTAAAACTCAATAAGATAAAGTAAAAAAATGGATATAGCGACCATACTAGGAATTATTTCCGGCATCGGCCTGGTGCTCGGAGCTATCATGATGGGCAGTGGTTTAAGCACCTTCGTCGACCTGCCTTCCGTTTTAGTCGTTATCGGCGGCTCGACTGCAGCCTTGATGATCGCCTTTCCTTTAAGCACGGTTATCGGCTCCATAAAAATCGCTTTAAAGGCCTTTTTCAGCCCCAAACTTTCCCCGGATGCAGTAATTGAGACAATTGTCGAACTCGCCGTCAAAGCCCGTAAAGAAAGCATTATCGCTCTTGAAAAGGAGGAGATTGAAGACCCTTTTCTGGCTAAAGGTATCCGTCTGGTGGTCGACGGCACGGCCCCCAATCTGGTAAGATCGATTTTACGTACCGAAATCGGCTTCATGAAGCAGCGCCATCTTTCGGGCCGGTCGGTTTTCAAATTTCTTGGCGCCATGGGTCCGGCCTACGGCATGATCGGCACCCTGATCGGTCTAGTCCAGATGCTCCAGAGCCTGGATGATCCGAGTACCATCGGTCCGGCCATGGCCATCGCCCTGCTGACAACTTTTTATGGTGCCCTGCTGGCCAACATTGTGGCCTTGCCGATTGCTGAAAAACTGGGCGGCAAATCGGCTGATGAGGTCTTAATGATGGAGGTCACGATTCAGGGGGTCCTGGCGATTTTAGAAGGCGATAACCCGATCATTGTCCGCAGTAAACTTGAAGCCTTTCTCTCGCCGAGCCAACGTAAACCAGACGACGAAGAGTAAATATATACGCTCATGGCTGAAGAACAAAACGATATTCAACAAGAAAGTGAAGAGAGCGACTGCCCTTCTTGTGATGAGGGCGCACCGGCCTGGATGGCCACCTTCGCTGATCTTGCCACCCTGCTGATGACTTTTTTTGTCCTCCTGCTCTCCTTTGCCAATATGGACATCGTCAAATTCAGGCAGATGGCGGGATCGGTAAAGGATGCTTTCGGTACCCAGGTCGAAACTCCAGGTGTTTACGAAGAGCGTTCCGACACCATGGTAACCGTCCAGCTTTCCGAGGAAGAGGATCGCACCATCGATATGATGCAAATGGGGGAGAGAATCAGAAAAACCGTTGAAGAGCAGGAGCTTGAAGAAAAAACCGAAATAACGGTCAATGAGGATGGCGTAACCTTGACGGTTGATGGCACCTTCATGTTCGACGGCGGCTCGGCGCAATTAAAACCGGAGTTTGAGAAATTTCTCGGTGAAATTGCCAAAATAATCGAAGAGAACGATTATCCGCTGGCAATTGAAGGGCACTCCGATAACATTCCCATCAACTCACCTATATATCCATCAAACTGGGAACTCTCCTCTTCTCGAGCGACTGCGGTTTTGCGCCATCTGATTGATCAATACAAGATCTCCGCAAAACGACTGATAGCGGTCGGATATTCCGATACCCGCCCGTTGGTTGCCAATGACACCCCGGAAAACCGGGCCAAAAACCGCCGCGTTGAGTTCCATTTCAAAAAAGATACAAAAAACGAATAGAACCTGACCTGACCAAACCAAAACCAAAGCCGTTATCAGTCATAAGAATTTTTTGTTGACCACTGACAGCTGATCACTATTGGCTGTCTTGATACCTTTGCAGGGCTTTTATCAATCGGTGATTTTCCGCTTCACCCTTTACTGCAAAACGCAGATAATTCTGATCAAGCCCGGCATAGTCTCCGCAGAGACGAACAAGAATTTTTTCTTCAGAAAAGAGATAACGGCGCATATCATCTCCATGTATACGGTGTTCAAGTTTAGTCAGAAGGTAGTTGGCATGACCCGGAAAAGGGGTAAGAAAACTGAGCTCCTGTAACTCTCTATAGAGATAATTGCGTTGTTCTTTTACAAAAAAGATAGTCTGTTGAATAAAATCATGATCATTTTCCAGAGCTGTAATGGCGGCCTTAATAGCTAAAGAGTTAATACTCCAAGGCTCCAAAAAGCGGTTTAAGAGGCGATTTAAGAAGCGGCCACTCAATAAATATCCACAGCGAAGCCCGGCCAAGGCATAAATTTTAGTTAGCGAGCGTAAAATAATCAGGTTATCAAACTCATCTACTCGATCAGCAAAAGAAGATTCAGCGCCGACAAAGTCGATAAACGCCTCATCCAGCACACAAATTATCCCGGCTTTTTGAAATGTAGAAACAATCTGCTCCAACTCTGCAATCGACCACAGGGTGCCGGTTGGATTGTTGGGGTTACATAAGAAAACAAGATCAGGTTGGGCGGCAATACTTGATTTTATAATTTCCTCTACAGAGCTCGTTTTCCCCGGATCCCAGATCACCAGATTTGCGACCTTGCTTTGCGCCTGACTTAAAGCCCGCTCATATTCAGTAAAGGTCGGGGCCCAGACCAAGGCTTTTCGCGGTTTCAAGATGCGGGCTAACAGGTAGATAAGAGCACTTGAACCATTGCCGACAACTATATTTTCTTCACTTAAGTTATGGCGCCGCGCCACACAAAAACGCAAGCTGTCAGCTCCTATTTCCGGATAGTGAGCTAAGGTCTTGAGACTCTCCTGCATAACCTTATGCACCCCCGGCGGCAATCCCAGAGGGTTGATATTAGCCGAAAAATCAATTATCTCGCCGGGCTCAATACCGGCTTCCGCCGCCAGCCGGAAAACCTCACCGCCATGAACTGACATCGTTATTTTTTGTTTCACTTAAAATATCCTGATCCGAAGAAACCATATTAAAACCATTAAAACAACAAAAATAGCTGAACTTAAGTAGAGATTACTGATCGCCCGCGACACATGTAACCGCGAAACCGATTCAAGTGCATCACCAATAAATGGTTTCCTTATAAGCTGACCATGGTAGCTATTATCACCGCCCAGGCGAAGACCCAAGATTCCCGCCATCGCCGCTTCCGGATAACCACAGTTGGGGCTGGCATGAGCGCGTCGGTCACGACGGAGAATTCGCCATCCTGAATGCCAGTCAAGGCCTTGAAAAAAAGCTGCTACAATAATCAACCCAGCACTTAAACGTGCCGGTATATAGTTGGCAATATCATCCAGATACGCCGCACTACGACCAAAATAGAGATGGCGGCGATCTTTGTAGCCCAACATCGAATCCAAAGTATTTATAGCTTTATAAGCCCAGGCTAAAGGAAGTCCTCCCAACATGAAATAGAAAAGTGGAGCAATAACTCCATCACTAAGATTTTCAGCAACCGTTTCGATCACCGCCCTATATATTTCATCCTCCTGTAATTGGTCTGTTTCCCGACCAACAATCCTTGCTAAAGCCAAGCGGGCCTCTACTAGCCCACTTTTTTGCATGGTTTCAAGCACATTATTAGCCTCACGTGCAAGCCCGCCACTGGCAATAGCTGTATAGGCAAGGAAGGCAAAAAGAAGATAAAAAAAGATCGACGCCAAAGCCGAACTCACAAAAAGTGCAAACCTCACCACAAAATAACTGCTTAAAACAACAAATACAGTCAGTAATAATCCTGTAAAAAACTCCTTTTTCGCATTTTTTTTGACCGGGTAGAGAATTTTTTCCAGCTCACTTATCAGGTTTCCAATCCCAACAACTGGATGAAAATTACTAAAAAAAGCATCACCAAAGCAAAAATCGGCTGAAACCACTGATATAAAAAGAATTATTAATATAAAATCATTCATGTAATTAGTATGTCAAGTGTCTGGAAAGTTAATAAGGCGCAGTAGATCGGACTTCTTTTACGACGCCATCGCCCTTCTACAGTAAAACTTTGCTGTTGTCAAAAGCGGTCAATTCTGCTAGAATCATATGTTTTAAAAATACCCTCTTACACACTTCTTAAACATTTAATATTACAACCAATTAATAAAATAATTGAGGCATAACTCAAAGCTTGCCGCAGATTACGCTCTGACAACGGGAAAAATTCATTATGGATGATAAAAGGTTCTGGTCGCAAATTCTTGAACAAATCCAGAACGAAGTCAGTGATCGAGATTTTAAATCATTTTTTAAAGATATCGAACTAAAAGAGCGGACCGACAACGGCATTTTGATTGAATTTCCCAATAGCTTTGTCAAGGAATGGATTAGGGATAATCATGCTGACATCTTCCCTCGAATCGCCTCTTTAATCAACACTACCCCATTAACCGTCAAAACCTTAATCAGTAAGAAAAAAAAACCCTTTATAAAAAAAACATCTTATATTACTGAATCAAGCCCGCAAAACCGGACTGTTTTTGACAATCTTAAACAGGAATTCACCTTTGAAAATTTTGTTGTTGGGCCGCCCAACCAATTCTGCCATGCTGCCGCAAAAGCCGTTGCCAAACAGCCCGGAACAAGCTACAATCCCCTCTTCATCTACAGTGTTCCAGGTCTGGGCAAAACCCATCTTCTAAACGCCATCGGCAACTATGCTAAAGCGCAAAAACCAGGCATCAATATCTGCTATGTCACCTCTGAAGATTTCACCAACGAAATGGTTGACGCCATCATGGAAAAAAAAATGGCGGAGTTTCGTAATAAATATCGCCAGATTGATATCCTGCTGATTGACGACATTCAGTTTATTGCCGGTAAAGATAGTACCGAAGAGGAGTTTTTTCATACTTTTAATACTCTGGAAAAAAACCAAAAACAAATTGTTATGACCAGCGATCTTCTACCCAACGACATCCCCAAATTAGAGAGTCGTCTACGCTCCCGTTTTCAGATGGGTCTAATCGCTGATATTCAACCTCCCGACAAAGAGACCCTGGTCGCCATCCTGATAACCAAAGCAAACCAGGAAAATATACCTTTAAAAAAAGATGTCGCCTTCTTTCTTGCCGATCATCTCTCAAATCTTGATATCCGCCGTATTATCGGCACTTTGAACCGCATAGCCATGCTCGCCTCATTCAACGATCGTGACATAATTGATATAGCCTTTGCTAAAAAAACCCTCGAAGAACTCAATATACTCTCCTGGGATGAAATAAACATAACCATAGAAGAGATTATCAAGGCGGTTGCCGACCATTTCAAGCTCAGTACTAAGGATATGCTATCACGTAAAAAAACCAAAAAAATCGTCTTTCCTCGCCAGATAGCTATGTATCTCTCAAGAACCATTACTGAGGAGTCATATCCGGAAATCGGCAATAAATTTGGCGGCAAAGACCACGCTACGGTCATGCATGCCTGTAAAAAAATAGATAAAGAGATATCCCTTGACCGAAAGATAGCCACAATAGTTGAAAACCTGAAAGAGAGTATTACCTCTCCATAATGGTTAATTTGATGTGAAAAAGATGTAGATTTCCCTTGATAACCTATCAATAAATAAACCTGAAAAAGAGTACTTTTCAACAATATTATGATATCAACAACTAAGGCTTTAATTTAAACAAAATATTCGATACTCTTTCCAACAATAAAGTTATAGTATAAAAGG
>JAGHAQ010000007.1 GCA_021161425.1 Candidatus Tharpella sp.
CTTCTTTAATTGCGTCGGCAACCGGTTTGCCTTTCAAAATTTCAGCCATCAGGAATTTCTCCTTTTTGTAGTAACTACGTTAGTGGATGATCAAGTTTCAGGCTTACTGCAATTTGGCGAGTACCAATGTAAGGGTCTCGTCAGCGATCTTGCTGCCGTCGGCCAGAAGGCGATCCATCTCTTCTTTGGCGGCTTTATTGAACTCTTGGTCCTTGATGCCGTTGATGTTGATGATGACATTGAGGCTGCCGGAGATCAGGGCGGCTTTTAAGAAAACGACGCCGCAGGCGACATCGGAGATCGCGATCATGGTACCGATATCACCCATGCGCCGATGAATCTTGATACCTTCATAGGCTTGTCGCATAATATCTAGAGGGACGGAACAGGCAGTTTTGCCGCAGGCTTCCATGGTCTCAGCTTTGAGTTTCTTTTCTGCATCGGTCTCTCTCGGCATGCCGTAAGCTTTGGAGAGAGGCTCGAAGACTTCGGCATCTTTATCGACCAGAGCTTCAAGGGCAGCGATAACCTTGGAACCCCGTTCGACAAGCTCTTTGGCCTCATCTTCAACGTCGGCATATTTCTTTTTACCGATAGTCAGGTTGCCGACCATGTTGGAGAGGGCCATACCGATGGCACCACCCATTGCAGCTGCTCCACCACCACCGGGAACCGGTGCTTTGGAAGCCAGAACTTCATTGAAATCTTTGCACGTGCTGTTGAGCATTGACATGGTGTAACCTCCTCTTTTTTAGGTATTAAGATGAGTGCCGCAGATGCGATCAAGGCGGCGATTGTCTATTGTATTTTGTCGAGCACAAAATCAGGCTTCGCTTACAATGGATGCTTTACTTTGTCAAGTGAAAACATTCTCCATCTCTGCCTTGATTAGCGTAGAGAGAAGAGGGCGTAGAGACTGAAAAGGTAGATGCCGATTACCAGAAGTGAGTCGATCGGCCAGCGCCCGGCAATTCTTTTTTCAGAGGCGTAGCGGCCGGCAAAAAGATAGAGTCCGGTCATCAGCAGGCCGATTGCGGCGATCAGGCTTTGGCTTTGTGAGGCTGCGGCAAAGAGGCTTGAACGGAAAAAGAAGAGGTCGGCCAGGGCGAGGATAGCAACATTGAAGATGTTGCTGCCGAAGATATTACCGGCCGCCATGGCAAAACTGCCGATACGGACGGCGCTGAAAGTGACGACAATTTCAGGCAGTGAAGTGGCAACGGCAAGCATGCTATTGCCGACAAAGGTGGTTCCCCAACCGGTAATCGTGGCGATATGTTCGGCGCTGGCGGCCAGCGTCATCGAGGCTGCGACAATGATGCCGGCGTTGATTAAAAGGCTGCGTTTGAGTTCCGGAGGGATAGTCTTGCCGGGAGTGTCGGTGTCATGTGAAGAAGCTGTATCTGGGCGGTCCGACAATTGAAAACGATGTAGTTTCTGTAACCCGATAATGTAGACTGCGGCAATCAGTAGAGAAAAAAGATCTACGTGGAGAATGTGCCAGAAACCTCGGCCGGCAAGCCCCATCAAAGCCAGGCTGATAATGATCAGGGAGAGGTAGGCGGTAAGCTGGTTCTCCTCGTTAAGATTGTGGCGCTCTTTGTTGGGGTTGCGGACAATGGCGAGATCTAAAAAGGCAAGAATTGCCAGATTGGCGGCATTACTGCCGAAAATATTGCCTAAAGCAAGGTTGGGAGCGTTGCAAAAAAGGGTAGCGCTGATCGTGCTGACAAGTTCCGGCAGGGAGGTCACAAAACCAAGCAGAATGACACCGACAAATCCTCGACTCATGCCGGTCACTTCGGCCAGTTGGTCAGCGGCTCTGGTTAATCTTTGACCGGAAATGAGAACCGCAAGCGCCGCAAATAGAAAAATGATCCAGATCATAGTTTTAATTCAGCCTGCAGACTACCTTCCCGACTACCTGAAATGAACAAAAAGCCCGGTAATTGATTTTTCGCAATTACCGGGCTCATAAAAATGTCTTGTTTTACATTGGACCGGTGGTTCTATTCGTCATTACTCTTTTCTTCGGTATCGGCAGCGACATCGACATCATTGGCTTCGCTTTCGACATCCGGGCTCGCTACAGCTTCTACAGCTTCTACAGCTTCTACAGCTTCTACAGCGGCTTCTTCGGCTTCTACAGCGACTTCAGCTGTTTCAACGGCTTCTTCATCAGTAGCAACACTTTCCGAAGGGGTATCAGCGTCAGCGTCTGCTACCTCACCATCTTTCTGACTGTCGGTGGCTTGCTGCAGGATCTCGCCTAACGAGATTTTACCTTTCTGGAAGCTGTCTGTGATATACTCACCGCTCTCCATCTTCTCTTTCTCTTCGATAAAAGCCTTGATACTCAACCCGATCTTGCGGTCGTCATTGTTGATGTTCAAAATCTTGGCGGTTACAGTTTCACCAACCTTGAGAACATCCTCGGCCTTTTTCTCCTTATCAGAGGTGATCTCCGAGATGTGAACCAGACCTTCAACTCCATCTTCGAGCTCTATGAAAGCACCAAAGTCGGTAATGTTGGTAACCGTACCGGTGACATGGTCATTGGACATCAGTTTTTCACTGATGTTCTTCCATGGGTCTTCATTAAGCTGCTTAATGCCTAAGGAAAAGCGCTGATTGGCGGTGTCGAGATTAAGCACAACCGCTTGGATGGTTTCCCCTTTTTTGTAGATCTCGCCCGGGTGTTTGAGGCGTTTACTCCAAGAGATATCGGAGATATGAATGAGGCCGTCGATATCATTTTCGATGCCGACAAAGAGACCGAAATCGGTAATATTCTTGATTTCGCCCTCAATCTTGGTGCCGACCGGGTATCTATCGATAAGGCTGTCCCAAGGATTGGGCTCGACCTGTTTCATGCCGAGGGAGATACGGCGTTTTTCAGGATCGATACTTAAGACTACCGCATCGATCTCGTCGCCGACATTAACGATCTGGGTCGGATGTTTAATCTTTTTGGTCCAAGACATCTCGGAGACGTGAACCAGACTTTCGATGCCCTCTTCGATTTCAACAAAAGCACCGTAATCCTTAATGCTGATAACCTTGCCGGTGACCTTGGTGCCGACCGGATAGTTCTCGGCCGCCTTGGTCCAGGGATCTTCTTTGAGTTGTTTAATGCCAAGGGAGACCCGTTGCCGCTCTTGGTCATATTTGATGATCTTGACGTCGATGGTCTCGCCGACGTTAATGCGCTCGCTCGGATGGTTGACACGGCCCCATGAGATATCGGTAATATGCAGAAGTCCGTCAAGGCCACCCAAGTCAATGAAGGCACCGTAGTCGGTAATGTTCTTGACGACACCTTCGATAATCGCTCCTTCCTGGAGTTTCTCGAGGAGCTGTTCCTTCATCTTTTCGCGGGACTCTTCCAGCACGGCCCGGCGGGAGATGACAACATTGTTGCGTTTCTGGTTATGTTTAAGGATGCGGAACTCGTAGCGTTCGCCAATCAATTTGTCGAGATTGCGAACTGGTTTGAGATCAATCTGGGAGCCGGGTAGAAAAGCGGCAACCCCGATATCGACGGAAAGACCGCCTTTGACCTTGCTCGTGATTACGCCCTCAATGGTCTCATCTTCATCGGCAATACGCTTGATCTCTTCCCAGACTTTCATTCGTTCAGCCTTGGTACGTGAGAGTTGGATATTGCCGTGCTCATCTTCATAGCGCTCAAGAAAAACATCGACTTCGTCACCGGCAGCAACTGAGCATTTGCCATCAGCGTCGCGAAACTGGTTGATCGGGATATGTCCTTCGGACTTATAGCCGATGTCAATTACGACATCGTTATCGCTAACCAAGACAACGGTTCCGCTGACCAGTCCGCCGACCTTGACGTCTTTGCCTTTAATGCTCTCTTCAAACATGGCGGCAAAATCTTCATCAAAACCCTCTTCTCCGAAGCCATCATCTTCGCCCAAAATATCCTCTTCAGACTCGCTCTCCTGGTCGAAGTTTTCGTTCATTACCGCCTCCATCGACGGGTCTTCCTGTTCAGTGCTGTTGGTGATGTTGTTTTCTGTCATTGGTTTAAATTTAAACCCCCTGTTAAAGATTGTTGGCCTTAATGGTAGCAGATAGAGCGGGTTTTATACCCCGTCATATTAATGATACCTGGCCGGGTATGAGTCGGGAGCCGGGGAATGCGGCATTCCGTAACTCAAGGTTATTTTTCACAATAAAAACATTCATAAATCCAAGTTGGGGCCTTTAACATAGGAGTTTGGTAATTGCAAACTTAAAATTTCTTGTCATCGACTTTTTGTGGGCATAATGTGCAATAGGGTACAAATAGGTGGGCTTAAATCTGCTAATGCCCGCTACCAAACCACTCTTAACCGATATCAGCATGATATCGCTGTAGACTTTTGACCTCGCCATGGCCTTTACGGGTTGCGGCGATGCCTTTGGCGGCGGCGATGGCGGCCGCCATTGTGGTGATATAGGGAACCTTGAATTTAATTGCCGTTTTGCGGATATAGGAGTCATCGATTGCACTGAGTTTGCCGATTGGCGTATTGACAACCAGTTGGACCTCGTTGTTGGTGATTGCATCGACAATATTGGGTCGGCCCTCATGGCGTTTGAGAATCAGGTCTGATTTGACACCGTTATCAGCCAAAAATTGATGTGTCCCTTTGGTTGCTTTTATGGCAAAACCGAGGTCAAAAAAGCGGGTTGCTACCTCAAGAGCCCCCCGCCGGTCGAGGGAGGAGACCGTCAGGAGCAGGGTTCCTTCAAGGGGTAGGGTCTGGTTGGCAGCCTCTTGGGCTTTAAAAAAAGCGAGGCCGTAGTTATCGGCCAGGCCCAGAACTTCACCCGTAGAACGCATCTCCGGGCCGAGCAGGGGGTCGACTTCAGGAAACATATTGAAAGGAAAGACCGCTTCCTTGACCCCGAAATGGGTTATCGGCCGGCGTTTCAGATTAAGATCCCGTAATTTCTTGCCAAGCATTACCTCAGTTGCTAATCTTGCCATCGAGATATTACAGATTTTGCTGACCAGAGGGACGGTACGGCTGGCACGGGGGTTAGCCTCAAGGATATAGACCCGATCGTCGGCAATGGCGTACTGGATATTCATAAGGCCGATAACGTTCATCTCAGTCGCTATTTTTTTAGTATACTCTTCGATCGTGTCGATATGGCGAAGAGGGATATTGATCGGCGGAATCACGCAGGCCGAATCACCGGAGTGGACCCCGGCTAGTTCGATATGTTCCATAACTGCCGGGACGAAGGCATCTTCGCCGTCGGCAATGGCGTCGGCTTCGGCTTCAATCGCATTTTCGAGGAATTTATCGATCAGGATCGGTCTTTCCGGGGCGACATCGACCGCTTTTTCTACATACTCTTTCAGCATTTCCAGATCATGAACTACCTCCATGCCGCGACCGCCAAGGACATAAGATGGTCGGACGATCAGGGGATATCCGATTTTTTCGGCGATCTCTAAAGCTTCATCCATGGTGCTGGCCATACCGGCCTCGGGCTGTGGGATACCGAGCTTTTTCATCATCTGGTTAAATTGATCACGGTCTTCGGCGAGATCGATGGTCTTTGGTGAGGTGCCGAGGATCTTGACGCCGGCCTCTTCAAGCTCGGCCGCCAGGTTAAGCGGTGTCTGGCCGCCGAACTGGCAGATGACACCTTCCGGTTTCTCTTTGTCGTAGATTGCCAGAACATCTTCAACCGTCAGTGGTTCAAAGTAGAGTTTGTCGGAGGTGTCATAATCGGTCGAGACGGTCTCGGGATTACAGTTGACCATGATAGTTTCGAAATTGGCATCACGCAGGGCAAAAGCAGCATGGACACAGCAGTAGTCAAATTCGATTCCTTGGCCGATCCGGTTAGGACCGCCGCCTAAAATCATGACCTTGCGTTTTTGGCTGACGGCAACCTTGTCGGGGGCGTTGTAGGTGGAAAAATAATAGGCCGCATCTTTGACGCCGCTGACCGGTACCGGTTCCCAGGCCTCGTTGATGCTAAGTCGCAAGCGTTTTTCACGAACAAAGGTTTCCGGGAGATCCAGAATAGAGGCTAGATATTTGTCGGCAAAGCCATCCTTTTTGGCTTTCTGCAGGAGTTCATCCGGGGGTAGCGAGTCTTTATGTTGGAGGATTTTTTCTTCCAGTTGTACCAGCTCCTGCATCTGCTCAAGAAACCAGGCTTTTATATGGGTGAGTTGATGCAGGTTCTCGACCGTTGCCCCTTTGCGCAGGGCTTCGTAGAGAATGAACTGGCGTTCGCTGCTCGGCTCATGCAGCATTTCCAGTAGTTCTTCAAGGCTCTTTTGGTTGAAGTCCTTGGCAAAACCGAGACCTGAGCGGCCGTTTTCCAGAGAACGAATCGCTTTCTGAAATGCTTCCTTGTAATTTTTGCCGATACTCATGACCTCGCCGACAGCCCGCATCTGGGTGCCGAGGCGATCTTCAACCCCTTTGAACTTTTCAAAAGCCCAGCGCGCGAATTTGACCACGACATAGTCGCCGTAGGGGCTGTATTTTTCCAGGGTGCCGAGCCGCCAGTAGGGGATTTCATCAAGGGTCAGGCCGCAGGCCAGCATCGATGAGACCAAAGCGATCGGAAAACCGGTTGCTTTGGAGGCCAGAGCCGACGAACGTGAGGTTCGGGGATTGATCTCGATAACTACAACTCGGCCGGTTTTCGGGTTATGGGCGAATTGGACGTTGGTTCCGCCGATAACTTCAATCGCATCAACGATGTCGTAGGAGTATTTCTGGAGACGCTGCTGAAGCTCCTCAGAGATTGTCAGCATCGGGGCCGTGCAGAAGGAGTCGCCAGTATGGACGCCCATGGCATCGACATTTTCAATAAAGCAGACTGTGATCTTCTGGCTTTTGGCGTCGCGGACAACCTCAAGCTCGAGTTCCGCCCAGCCTAAAACAGATTCTTCAATCAGAATCTGGCTGACCGGACTGGCGGCCAACCCTCGTGCTGCGAGGGTTTGAAACTCGTCCTTGTTGTAGGCAAAACCGCCGCCCGTACCACCCATCGTGTAGGCTGGTCGAATAACTACTGGCAGTCCCATCTTTTCAACAATGGCTTCAGCTTCTTTAAGGTTGGTGGCAATTTCACTGTTTGGTACTTCAAGGCCTAGACGAGCCATCGTATTTTTGAACTCCTGGCGATCTTCGCCGCGTTCAATGGCATCGATGTTGACGCCGACGACCTTAACCCCATATTGTTCAAGGACACCTTCTTTGGAAAGGGCAAAAGAGAGGTTGAGGCCGGTTTGTCCGCCGAGATTGGGGAGCAGGGCGTCGGGTCGTTCTTTAGCGATAATCTCGGTTATGGTAGCGAGGTTTAACGGTTCGATATAGGTGACATCGGCAACCGTCGGATCGGTCATAATCGTGGCCGGATTGGAGTTGACCAGAACAATCTCGTAGCCGAGTCCTTTTAAGGCTTTGCAGGCCTGGGTGCCGGAGTAGTCAAACTCGCAGGCCTGGCCGATAACAATGGGACCGGAACCGATAATCAAAATCTTGTTGATATCCTCGCGTTTAGGCATGAAGCTCTCCTGAAAAAAATATAAAAAGGTTAAGACAAAACTCAAAAATTGTCATAGCGGGTATTTTTTATAAATTAAAATCTGTGATTGTGCAATTGTATTTTTTAGATTTTGTTCATCTTCCCGTTTTTCTGAATCATTAATCAGTGGTTTGTTTTTGAGCGCATCTCAATTTGTTGGAAGAGCTGCCAAGCTTTTATCAACGATTTCTCCCAGGTCGCGGGAACACTTTGGCAAAGTCTCCAGCTTTTCGAGCTCTTGACGCATCAAAGCGCTGTAAGGAGCAGAAAAGCGACGCCAGCGGCTGAATGCGCCGGCCAGGCGGGCAGCGACCAGGGGGTTTCTGGCGTCAAGGGTGGCAATCTCCCGGCCTAAAAGTTGGTATCCGGAACCATCCGGCCGATGGAAAGCGGATTGATTGGCTATGGCAAAGGTGCCGAGCAGGGCCCTGACCCGGTTTGGATTACTGCGCTTAAAGTCGGGGTGCTGGGTCAGCTCTTCTACTCGTTGCGTTGTATCGGGGCGCCGGGCTAAGGCCTGCAAGGCAAACCAGCGGTCTTTAAGGAGCGCATTGTTTTTGCCGCGATGGTGAAATTCATCAAGTTCGGGCAGTTTTTTGGTGGTGCTGATTTCAAGTAGGCCGGAAAGGGCGGCCAATCGGTCGGTCAGGTTGTCGGCTTTAAGGTATTGCCGGCGGCAGAGTTCAAGGGCCGGGCCTTTAGGGCCTAAGGCTATGAGATATTCAAGGGCAATATTTTTCAAACGGCGCCGGGCCATCTCTGAAGGTATCGGACGGTAGGGTCCGGGGGTTTGGTGCAGGTGGAAGAGATGTTCAATTTCCCTTTGCCAGCGTTGGGCCAGAGTTTTGCGCAAGATTTGCCGGGCCTGGTAGATTGCCTGTGGGTCGATCTCTTTTAATTGTTCGCCGATATAGATTTCATCGGGCAGGATCAGGAGCTCTGCGGCTCCATCAGCCTCAGCCAAAGCCCACTCTTTGCTGACGAGAGTGCCGAAGGTTTCAATAAAAAGTTCGTCAGTTTTCAAGTGTTCTGAAACTTTCATCAGATTCAGAACCTCGATTAAGGCCAGTTTCTGCCCCGCCTCCCAACGGCTGAAGGGATCGTTGTCATGGGTAACGAGAAAAGCCAACTCCTCCTTGTTGTAGTTGCTGGTTATCTGGATCGGAGCGGAAAAGTCACGCAGTAGAGAAACAATCGGTTTACGGTCGCATCCTTGAAAGCAAAACTCTTCTTTTTTATGTCTGATCTCAAGAACGCGGCTGCCGCCCGGTGAGTACGGCTTGAGTTCGCCAGCCAAGGTTACAGCTTGCTCTTTGCCCTCAGGGTTCAGTAGCGCGACGGTCAGCGGCAGGTGCAGGGGTAGTTTTTCGGGTTGTCCCGGAGTCGGTGGACAATCTTGAACAATGGACAAAATGAATTCGTTGGTTTGTGGCCGCCACGATTGATTAATAGTCAGGTTCGGAGTGCCGGCCTGGTCGTACCAACGGCGAAACTGGCCAAGATTACAATTGCCGGCATCTGACATGGCTGCCAACAGGTCTTCAATGGTTACAGCCTGGCCGTCATGTCGATCAAAATAGACTTGCATGCCCTTTTTGAAAGTTTCTTCGCCGATCAGGGTTTGCAGCATACGGATGATTTCAGCCCCTTTTTCGTAGACCGTGGCGGTATAGAAATTGTTGATCTCGACATACTCTTTGGGTTGAACCGGGTGGGACAGAGGGCCCGCATCTTCAGGAAACTGAAAATTGCGCAGTCGCCGCACTTCGCGGATCCGGCGGCCACCGCAGGGATAGGCTTGAGCCCCGTACTGATGATCGCGAAAGACGGTCAAGCCCTCTTTCAGGCTCAACTGAAACCAGTCCCGGCAGGTAATCCGGTTGCCGGTCCAGTTATGCAGGTATTCGTGGGCAATAACTCCTTCGATGGCTTCGTAGTCGCTGTCGGTAGCACTTTCGGGTTGGGCCAGAACATATTTTGAATTGAAAATGTTAAGGCCCTTGTTCTCCATGGCCCCGAAATTAAAGTCATCGACCGCGACCACCTGGTAGAGGTCGAGGTCATATTCCCGACCATATTCCTCTTCATCCCAGCGCATCGCCTTTTTCAAGGCGGCGATGGCGTGGTCACACTTGTCGCGGTTCTGTTCCTCAACATGAAAGTGAATGGCGACTTTGCGTCCGGACAAAGTCGTAAAACTATCCTCCAGGGTTGTCAGTTTGCCGGCAACCAGGGCAAAAAGGTAGGCCGGTTTTTTGAAGGGGTCCTGCCAGACGGCAAAATGACGATTTCCGGCCAAGGTGCCTTTGTCAATTAGGTTGCCATTGCTTAGGAGGGTCGGGAACTCTTTTTGACAGGCTTCAATAGTGGTTGTAAAGCAGGTCAGAATGTCGGGTCGGTCGAGAAAATAGGTGATACGACTGAAACCATGTGCTTCACACTGGGTGCAGAGCATCGACCCGGAGGCGTAGAGACCCTCTAGGCTGGTATTGCTTTTGGGGTTGACTGCAGTGACGATCTCAAGGGAGAATTCCGCCGGGAGATCTCCGATGATCAAGCCCTCCGGATCGACACTGTATTGGTCAGGATTCAAAAGGTTGTCGTCAAGGGATACCTTAAGCAATTCCAGCTGACGTCCGTTAAGTCGTAAAGGCCGTTCAGTCGTGGTTCCGGGAGCTCGTTTCAACTGCATCGTATTGGTAACCAGCGTACGTTCCTGATGCAATGCAAAATGAAGTTTGATCGATTCCACCGAAAATGCCGGCGGCTGATAATCTTTAAGGTAGATAGTTTCAGGTGATGAGTTGTTTGCCATTATTATTGTTACCGTTGTGTTTTTTATGGTTTTGTTTAGAATTGATTGGTTTCGGTTTATCCCAGTTAGATGGACGGCGTTTCCCGATAGTAGATTTGGTAAAGTGCGATTAAGGTGTCAAGTTCGTTTGTGGTTTTTAACTGTTGTGGCAGGGCAAGTGCAGAATCTTGATAGGTGTTGCTCCAAAGTCAATTGTTTCACCCTCTTGCAACTGTCGCCCGGTTACTGCCAGGCGGGCGGCATCATCTTTGTGGATTGCAACTTCAGCTTTCGGGTAGTGTTTTTTGAGCTCGACTACTCCGCCGCTGTGGTCGTAATGGTGGTGGGTCAGAAGGATATGGGTGAGGTCAAGATTCTCCGCAGCCAGGGCTTTTATAACCGGTTTTGCGCTACCCGGATCGATAACCGTGGCCTGTCTGGTTGACTCTTCAATTAAAATGTAGGCGTAATTGTCCTGCAAGGTCTTGAGCTGGATAATTTTCGTTGGCATTTTGTTTACGGATTCCTTTTTCCGAGATCTCTGGCACCTGAGTATTTATCGTATTTCATCCGTTTGCTGAAGGACTTGAAACGGCATTTTCAGTAGCATCATATTTTAGGGATCGTCAATATAATTCCTACTTCTCAATCTCCGATTGTGGCCCTGAGAGATTAAGATCGAATGCCGGATACGGTAAAGGGGCAGGCCAGCGAAAAATTCTCTTTTCTACATTTACATCAAGTCAATCGGGTTTCCACGCTCTAAAAATCCTCTGAACTCATCCGAAATCCGTTCATCATTGGTAACTCTTTCCCAAAAATCACGCGCCATTATTTTTATGTACTCAAAATTCTCTTCAGTAACGTTTAATCCTTTAGGTACAGATGGTAAAAAACTATAAGGAGAAACCTCACCACCGCTATTAGGTGCAAATCCCATGGAACACATGTCATATAAAGGTAATAACCTGAACACGTTTCCCTCTATTGCCAGGCTTAAATTACCTAAATGCATGTCCGTATTGTTGATCAGACGACCGAAGCACCATAAACACTCAACATCAAAAACATGTTGCCAGCTGACCAGTTTTTGTTTTAATAGTGCGTCCAGGACTTGTGGCCAACCGCTTCCTAACCCGGTAAACTCAGCATCAATAGCCAGCAGTGAGACCATTGACATTCGCCCATATTCTCCAGATCTGTCAAATCGCTGAGACTCCAAAAAGAGTCTATCATCTATTTCAATAAGTCTGGTTTCTGCAGCCGGGAAATCTTCACTATGGATAGCTTCCGTAGCGTGATATTCAGTGATCAGAATATCACGCCATCGTCGGGCAATGTCATTGTCTCCTTGGGGGGAGAATTTAACTATTACATGTGATGAACAATTTTCACTAAAAGCGGTAAATTTGGGCCGCTCTCCACCTGCGGATGATCCTGGGATGACACCTCTCATGACACTGTCAGCAAGCGCTGGGTAGTCCTCATCTGAAATGATAGCGGGTTTACGTCTGACACGTAGTAATGCCTGCTCTCCGAACTTGAAGTTACCGGAAAGGTCATCTCCATTAGATACCAAATAACGCCCAATATGATTTGTGTTCCAGTTCCTCGGGTCAGCGGGAAAATCTTCAGACTGGGAAGCCATCTCCTCTGCGATCTGCCGACCAAGAAATCCCTGCGGACACAAATCAAACAGAAAATATGGCAAATCATTGTAAAGGCCATCTTTGTTTACACCTAAGAGCAAAGGGGGCATGCCAGTGGCGGCTTCGACAAAAAAACCTCCATGAACTAACGGTCGTACATGTGCCGCCAAAACAGTATTCCCGTGAGCATCGACTATGCTCAATGGGAGTTTGTCGTCACCGCCAAAGGCATTGCAGGTGGCTGCATATCTTGGTGATCGTCCATTTTGCAACTTGATGATATGGTTGCTCAGGTTTCTCAGTTGACGTGCCACAGCGCTTTGACTCAGGCCTGTCGCAGCCTGAATTTCTTTTGATGTTGACGGCCCGCGCTCTAAATATTTCCTGATCGTTAATGGCATATGTGGGCCCATTTTTTATAAAACAACTAATATGGTGACTAGCAACTAATTATTATATTACATGATAGTAATCATATTATCAAGACTTTAAGTGTTGTCGTTGAATAGTTATGACTAGCTATGCGACTAGCTTTATGATTTTGTTTTGGGGCGGAAAAGTTTAGCCTTCAACTTACTCTTCCAGCTTTCCGGGGTCTGGCCAAGAAAAAAGAATTCTGAAAATCTCTGATAGCCGGGGCGTGTTACGTGTCGGCTGAATTGTGTAGGTTGTATCATTATGAAAATAGTTGCTATTTCAGATACTCATGGAATGCATGACAAGGTTAATGTTCCGGATGGGGATTTGTTGATTCATGCTGGAGATTTTTGTTCTCATGGAACAATGCAAAATCTTAAAGATTTTTGTGTCTGGTTAAAAGGTTTACCCCATAAACACAAAATTGTTGTAGCGGGAAATCATGACCGGATTGCACAAGAGAATTTTGCTTTCACAAATGATGAAATTAATAGTGCAGGGGCTATTTATCTTGAAGATGACCAGGCTGTGATCAACGGAGTGAAAATTTACGGAAGCCCTTGGACTCCGATGTTTATGAATTGGTCTTTTATGGCCAAGCGTGGAGCTGATATAGCCGAAAAATGGGCAAAGATTCTTTCTGATACGGATGTCTTGGTTACTCACGGGCCTCCATATGGAATAATGGATAATGTAAATAATCTGCCGCAAGGTTGTGAGGATTTGCTTCGTCGTATTAACGAACTTAATTTATCGGCGCACATATTTGGGCATATTCATGAAGGTTACGGGTGTAGGCAGATTTCCTTTGCCCCAACTATGGTCAATGCTTCTATTTGTAACGATAAAAATAAACCGATAAATGAACCTATAGTATTCGAGGTATAACAGATTAATTCACAGTCTTTATGGCTCTAATGAAGTCTGGACTTAACCTGAAATTATAGATCTTCCGATTTTTAGTCTTATGTTCCTTTGATGTATCGTATTCAGTGTGAATGATGACTCTCGTTATATACTTTTAGGGTTGCATCCCCTTTTGAGCAAGATACCCACAATTCGGGAGTTGCATGACAGAGGTATTGCCGGTGCGAATGAAAAATTTTGCCGTCATTATTCCCCAATTTTACGAAAGCCAGTTCAGTCAGGTATTCCCCGCAAAATTCTCGCCAGTCGTTGAGATTCTTAGAGCAATAACAGTGAATATATGCAAATGAAAAAAGAAAAGGGTATGTAACCCATTAAAGTTACATACCCTTTCGTAGTAATGGTGCCGAAGAGAGGACTCGAACCTCCACAAGCTTGCACTCACATGGACCTGAACCATGCGCGTCTACCAGTTCCGCCACTTCGGCTAAACAAATACATGTCTCTTTTCTCCAGGTTTGGCCCAA
>JAGHAQ010000048.1 GCA_021161425.1 Candidatus Tharpella sp.
CTTTAAGGCTATAGAGGCACGCTACAAATGTTGAAAAGTCTACGAGAAGCGTATCTTAAATATACTATAAAATTAGACACTTAAGAATATGTCGGGAATTGCTGTTATCATTCACAGATAAATTGAGTTGGAATACTATTGTCACCATGAAGTCTGTAAACCTTCGATTATCTTTTGAAACTCACGTTCAAGCTCAGACTTTCCCTGCCAATTAGCAAGCAGGCGGCAGTGGTCGCGTTCGACGGCTTTTCTAAAAGCCGATCCCGGCCGTGACCAGTAGTGCATAGCGTCAAGGTCTAGAAGATAGAGTCGACCATCATCACCGCAGAGAAAGTTAGTCGCTTTGAAATCGCCGTGACTTAAACCCAAATTGAGCAGTCGCTGTAAAAGAGTGGCAAACTGTTGCAACCAGCCTTTAAGGTCAGAAGCATCAAGATCAGATCTTTGCAAAAATTCGAAAGCGTTGCTCCCGGCAACATACTCACTGATAAAATAAGCGGTAGAACGAAGTCCGTAATAACGTTTTTCCAACATAGCTACCGGCTTCGGGGTTGCAATCCCCCACCAACTCAGGCGCTGGGCGTTTTGCCAGGAGACCTGAGCCCGGCTGGGGCGCCAACAGCGCCGCAGGGCATGACTGAAATTCTTGATATTGTAACGTTTCACGACCAGGCTTATGCCTTCAAGGTCGAGTTTGACCACCGTAGCACTGTTACCGGCTTTGAAAATTTCACCATCAGCCATAAAATCATCAGGACGAGCCAATAGATCGTTAAGAGCCGAGCCTTGATAATGCCGATCCAGAAGACGAAAAAAACGGCTTTCATTTTGGGCGGCAAAGGCGGTACAGTTGCGCAAGGATTTGGCAACATAGATGGCCGCTTTTTTCTCACGATGGCCATCAATTTGACCTTTAATAAGTTTAACCTCGTCGGCCTCAACCAGCCAGTTCCGGCTCTGACAATAACTCTTCCATAAAAAATCAAGATGCTGATCTATACCAGGATAAGACTCGGCCAGAAACAAAGCGATATTGGCGAGACTTTTTTGTCTCCCAAGCTCACTGCCGCAACCTGAGCTGTCAACCGCATCGCCATCAATTGTAAAAACCCTCTCATCTCTGAAAAGAAAATTACTCCAGTGAATATCACTCTGCAACAAACCAGCCCGATGATGAGCGGCAATTGTTTCAATAACAGCGTTAAGCAACCCCCGCCGCTCACGGTCATCCTGATGGGCAAACCAGAGATCAACCAGAGTTGACGCCGATTGCAACTCTGCAAAAATGATAATCGGCAAAGAACCAGAAAAGAGACGCTCGGCAAAAAGCAGTTCCGGCGTCGCAATTCCGGCAGACTCAAGCGCCTTGACCCCCTTAAGCTCACGCTGCCAGTGCCTTCCGGCCTTGCGTGAGTCAAGAAAGAGTTTCACGACAACCTGCCTCTCGCCCCAGCGGGCCGCACAAACCATCCGTTTCCCGGGAATTAGGCGCAAAAGCCTTTGACAGACAAGGGGCATCACGTCGACCTCTTTTTCCGCCGACAACAAGAGAGAAAAAGGCAGTTTCAGATCATATTGGGAGCGGCGCAAAGTGTCGATAGAAGCAGACCAACAATTCTCAATCATAATCGGATATACTAAATTAAGCCGAGCAAATAGGCAACAAAAAACACCGTCCCGCTTTTTTTCTTTACAGAACTTATGTCGCTGCAATATAGTAAGTTTATGGAATCTTACAAGAAGCAACTTCTCAACCTGCAGGAAGAGCTCTTAGCCAGCGAAAAAGCCGGTCAAGAAGGGGCCAGAACAGTTGAACTTGACCAATCTCGAGTCGGCCGTCTTTCCCGCATGGAAGCAATTCAGGCTCAGGCCGTAGCACTTGAGAACCGACGGCGGCGACTACTTAAACTACAACAGATAAAAGCCGCCCTGCAAAGGATCGAGAGTGGTGATTTCGGCATCTGTTCGCGTTGTGAGGAAGATATCGACAAGCGACGTTTAGATTTTGACCCGACGACACCAATGTGCATAACCTGCGCTCAAATGCTGGAAAAATAACCGGTCAATCTAAGGAATAGAATGAAGAACAAACCCTACTCTATCGAAGATCTGGGTCTAGCCGTCAAACAGGCGCTCGCAGGAAAAAGAGAGGTCTTTTAAAAAGGAGAATTACCATGAAAGAGTTACTGATTCGGGCCGAACGCTGTCTCGGCTGCCGCAGTTGCGAACTGGCCTGCGCGGTTGAACACTCAACCGGCAAGAGCCTGCTTTCAGCCATCAATGAAAAACCCCAACCGCAATACCGGGTTCACGTTACTAGTGATGGCAACAGCTCTCTGCCGCTGCAGTGCCGCAACTGCGAGGATGCACCTTGTTTAACCGCCTGCCTGGCCGGAGCCCTGCACCGAGATGCAAGGGGGGTTGTTTTATGCAACAGCGATCTCTGTATCGGTTGCTGGATGTGTCTTATGGTCTGCCCCTTCGGCATTATCAGTCAAAATCATAATGAACGGCGTATAGTTAAATGCGACCGCTGTCCGGACCGCGAAATTCCGGCCTGTGTCACGGCCTGCCCGAGTGGGGCACTGGTCTATCGCGAAATCAATCAGGAGAGCCGCGAAAAACGCCAACAAGTTCTAAAGAAATTGCAGACCCCGTCTGCTAAATAAGGAGAAAATACCATGAAAATCAGTGAAAAAGTTAAATCCCAAAGTGTTGATCCGGCGAGCCGGGAGATCTTGCAACTGGCGGCTGATCAGGAGATTGAGACGGTCTGGAACCGTCTCGAAAAACAACAGCCACAATGCGGTTTCGGTGAACTCGGACTCTGCTGCCGAATCTGTGCCATGGGCCCCTGCCGGATCGACCCTTTTGGTGAAGGAGCGCAAAAAGGAGCTTGCGGAGCGACCGCCGATACGATTGTCGCCCGTCATCTGGTCCGCATGATCGCCGGCGGGGCTGCAGCCCACTCCGATCACGGGCGCCGCCCGGCCCTTCTCTTAAAAGAGATCGCCGAGGGTCACAATCAGGACTATACAATTAAGGATCCAAAAAAACTTAAAGCGATCGCAGGCAGACTTGGCCTGAACACTGAAAACCGTGACATCAAAGAACTCGCCCTTGAGGTTGCGACAATTGCCCTTAATGATTTTGGTAAACAGGATGAAAATACCCTGGCTTTTGTCAAAGCCTATGCCCCAAAAAAACGTCTTGCTCGCTGGCAGAAGATTGCCGATGACTTAAGTGCGTTAAGTGAGAAAACCATCGGTATCCTGCCGCGAGGCATCGACCGTGAGATCGTCGATATCATGCACCGGACCCATTTTGGTGTCGATCACGGCCCCCTGTCACTAATTGCCCAAGGTGTCAGGGCGGCAATCGGCGATGGTTGGGGCGGATCCTTGATTGCTACAGAGCTTCAAGATGTAATTTTTGGCACCCCTAAAATCAGGGAGGCGACAGCCAATCTCGGCGTCCTCGATAAGGAGCAGGTCAACATCGTCGTCCACGGACACGAACCGGTTCTCTCAGAAAAAATCGTCGAACTGGCGGCAACCGAAAAGATGCAGGAACTGGCCCGAGCCCAAGGTGCCAAAGGTGTTAATGTCGTCGGTATGTGCTGCACCGGCAACGAAATCCTGATGCGCCACGGCGTTCCCATCGCGGGTAATGAGCTGCAACAGGAACTCGCCATCATTACAGGTGCAGTCGAACTTATGAGTGTCGATGTTCAATGCATATTCCCGGCTCTGGCTGAACTAAGTCAATGTTTCCACACCCACTTTGTCGCAACCAGCGACCAAGCTGCCTTTCCCGGCTCTATCCATATCCAGTTTGAAGAGGATAAAGCCAATCTCTGCGCTGAAAGAATCGTCACCATGGCGGTCAAAAACTTCATCAACCGCAAACCCGAAAGAGTTCAGATTCCGGCCTTTACAAGTCAAGCGATGGTCGGTTTTTCAGTCGAGGCTATCCTTGAAGCCTTGGGCGGCACCCCCGAACCCTTACTCGATGCAATCAAAAGCGGCGCCATCAAAGGGGTGGTTGGTATTGTCGGTTGCAACAATCCCAAGGTAACCCACGATTATTACCACATAGAACTCGCCAAGGCCCTGATTGCCAAAGACATCCTGGTTATCGGCAGCGGCTGCTGGGCGATTGCGGCGGCCAAAGCCGGCCTTATGCAGGTTGAAACCGCTAAAGATGCCGGACCCGGCTTGCAGCAAGTCTGTGAAGCCCTAAAGATTCCACCCTGCCTCCACATGGGTTCCTGCGTCGACTGCTCCCGAATGCTGGTCCTGGCCGGCGCCCTGGCCGATACCCTGGGGGTTGATATCGATGACCTACCCCTGGTCGGCTCAGCCCCTGAGTGGCTGACTGAAAAAGCGATCTCAATCGGCACCTTCTTTGTCGCTTCGGGGGTTTCCGTCCATCTCTGGCCAATGCCGCCGATCGCCGGCGGAGCTCAGGTAACTGAGATTCTCACCGAAACTGCTGAAGAAGTTTTCGGAGGTGCCTTCTTTGTTGAAGAAGATCCCCTCAAGGCGGCCGAAAAAATGGCTGAAATAATTGCCGGGAAACGCCTGGCTTTAGGACTATGAAAAAACGACATCTGATCATCGGGGCCGGCAATGCCGGTTTAAGCGCCGCTTTAACGATTGCCCAACTTAAGCCCAAAGATGAGATCGAAATCATCTCGCACGAACCCTGGGCGCCTTACTGCCGCTGTCTGCTGACCTATTATCTGGAGGGGGTGATCACAAAAGAGAGGCTTTTTTCCTGGGGGGAAGAGATTATAAAAAAGAATCACATCCTCTATCGGCAGAATAAACGGGTTATCAACGTAGATGTAAAGAATCTGACTGTCGAATGTGAAAATGGCCGCCAAACCAACGCCGACACCATCCTTATCGCCACCGGCGGCGAACCCCAGAAACCCGATTTCCCCGGAGCTGAACTACCCGGTATCTTTACCCTGCGAACCTTTGCCGACGCCCTGGCGATTGAAAAGAGAATACGACCCGGCGGTCGTTGGGCCGTGGCTGGAGCCGGTCTGGTAAGCCTGAAAACAATTGCCGCACTACACCATCACGACATCAATATCGACCTTTTTGCCACTTCCGGGAGGATTCTCTCACAGGTTCTCGACCCCTATGCGGCGAATCTGGCAGCTGCCAGACTAACCGACAACAAGGTTGCCATTAATGTCAACGAAGATATCATTGCGGCCACTACGACTCCCGACAATCAACTGAAGCTTACCAGCAACCGCGGCCGGGAGCTACGGGTCGACGGCCTCCTTTACGGCAAAGGAGTAAATGCCGCAAGCCCCCTTGATAATAGCAGTCTCAGCCGTGACGATTGGGGTGCAGCCATAAGCAGCGCCCCCCAACCCTGGCAGGGGACCCAAGACGGCATATCGGTGAATTCCTACCTTGAACTTAACGAAAACCTATTTGTCGCCGGAGATACAGCCAGGATCTTTGATCTAGTTCGAGGAGAAACCGACCGCCTGCCGCTCTGGCCCCTGGCCGGCGAACAAGGCTTGGTCGCCGGCTTCAACATGGTCAACGCCAACCTGAAAGAATCCCGCCTGTCTCGCCGCTATGCCGGCGGCATCAGCTGCAACGCCTTCTCGATTTTCGGCCTCGATTTTATCAGTGCCGGTTACCGTGAGATCCTAGCTGATGAAAGTGGGTGGCACTCCCTTGAACAAAAAAGAGGTGACTCATACAGTCGCCTCAACTTTTACCGAAATCAATTAAAAGGTTTTATTATCAGCGGCTCTGGTAATACCAGCTCCGGCAATATCAAAAAAGCCGGCCCCTTGCTCGCCCGGATTAAACGGGAAGCCCTCAGCAGGCAGTAAAAACCCTGATTCTATCTGGTTACCAGACCAAAGAGGCGTGGATCCAACCCTTATCGCCATCTTCATGGGCAATCTGCAGCCAGCGGCCCTGACGTTTAAGAACTTTTAAAGGCACCTCCCGATCAACAATGAAGAGAATCCGGTTTTTGGTACCCGGGCCGGAGCGAACATTACAGTTCTCTTTAATTGTGATAACCGTTGAAGTTTTGTTAAGCAAGGATTTATAGATCCAGCCACGGTCTCCTTCAAAATCTTTGCATTGATACCAGTCGCCTTTTTTCTTAACAATTTGAAAGGGGTGGTATTTTGTTACCTGCCAGGCGATTTCGGCATTTTTATTGGGGGCTGAGCGAATATTAGCAAGCCCGACTTTGACTGCCATACGTTCAGCCGCTTGAGCCGGAACCAACAGAATAAAAGTCAGCAACAACCCAACCATCAAAATCGTTGATAGGGATCTGGTTGAAAACCGGTTTTGGGTTAAAGACATCATAATCATTACCATTTTCCGGGAGTATTTTCTCCCATTACAAGTTCACTTTTTATTAGGAGCACCCTCATTAAGGGCGAGCTGCAAGCGCTTTTGTAGATCGTGACGTTTACCAATATTTAAACAAGCCTCACACATCTCGACCATGGCATCGGGCAACAACAGGGAAGCCGTCGAAATAGTCGAAAGAGTCGCCGCCACACTTCTTAAGATAATATCAAAATCATCCATATTTCGAATGTCATCTTCACCACCAAGCTGCTGACGTATCTGAGCTGCGATCTCGGTCATCTCCCGAGCTGCGGTTTTCAAACGGGCTGTTTTATCCATTCAACTAAACCTGATACATCTTTAAATATGTCCTCGTATGATCCAGCAAAACCGGGATCAGGGATAATTTTCAGTAGCCAGTCTGTAGGGTTTACTGCTCACTGACGACTAACCACTGCCGACTTCAATGAATACTAGCCAAGAGCGCCGCCAGAGTCAAGCCTTTTTCGACTTCTTTTTTCAAGATTCCGAACTGGGTTTGAGTACCATTTTTCTCAATAATTACCTTGACATCACCTTACAAAATATGTCAACCCTAAACCCAACCAAATCGGTACAAGTCTAACGTGTTTTGTAAATATCTACGACAAAGCACAAACATCCTTAAAAGAACATAAACATATAACTTGATAGATAACAAAATAACTGGAAAATAATTCCAAGCCAACCTTAAGGAGAAGCAACATGGAGTACGAAACCATACTGTATGAACATCAGGATGGAGTCGGAATTCTTCGTTTAAACCGACCGGAAAGGATGAATGCGGTAATCGAGCAGATGTATCTCGATATCCAGGCCGTCCTTGAAGAAGCCGAAAAGGATGACCAAGTTCGCGCTTTGATCCTGACCGGTTCAGTGCGGCGCCGCCCCGAGGGTGACAAACAGGCCTTTTGCGCCGGTGCCGATTTAAAAGAACATAAAAAGGGAGAGCGAACAGCCTGGCAAAAACGCGAATATATCCTCCTGGCTCATGAAACCACCCGGCTTCTCTATATCTTTCCCAAACCGGTTATCGTGGCGGTCAACGGCCCGGCCCGGGGAGCCGGTACCGAGATGGCTTTAAACGGTGATTTCCTGTTGATGGCCGACACCGCATCCATCGCCTTCCCCGAAACCGGCCTCGGCACCTTCGTCGGTGGCGGTGTAACCTCCCACTTAGGGAAATTGATCGGCCGCCAAAAAGCCAAGGAACTGGTCTTTACCGGCCGGGTTCTGGACGGCCAAGCGGCGGTCGAAATAGGACTGGCACTCAAATCGGTTCCTATTGAAGAACTTATGCCGGCAGCCCTTGAACTGGCCGCGACCCTGGCCCAAAAAGCCCCGATCTCGATGAAATTCGCCAAGACCATTCTTAATCAGGCCGAAAGACTTGATTTGCAAACCGCCTTGATGATTGAAGCGGAGGCAATTTTATCCTGTATGACTACGGAAGATTGGCGCGAAGGGATCGTCGCCTTTGCTGAAAAACGTACACCTAAATACCACGGGAGATAACTATGATTAGTAACAAGATCCTTAATGCCAACTCAATCGTCGTCGTCGGGGCCTCCAAAACGGTCACCAAACGCGGCTATCAGGCAATCCGTATTCTCCTTGAAGAGAAATATGAAGGCCGCATCTACGGGGTCAACCCCAAGCTTGAGAGTGTTCTGGGCGTACCCTGCTACCCCAAGGTTTCAGCCATAAAAGAACCGGTTGACCTCGCCCTGATCACAACCCCGGCCGCCACTCTGCCGGCGGTTCTCGAAGATTGCGGCAAAAAAGGGGTGGCCGGAGCCGTAATTATCGCCGGAGGTTTCGGAGAACTCGGCGCTAAAGGCAAAGAGCTTGAAGCCCAGATGGTCGAAACCGCCCGCAAACACAACATCCGCCTGATCGGCCCCAACACCTCGGGCATGATCAATATGCACAAAAACCTTAACCTGGTCGGCCTACGCGATGCTCCGAAAGGCAACATCGCCCTGATCTCGCAAAGCGGCAATATGGCACTGACCATGATTACCGAAGCCAAAATCAAGAGCCAGGTCGGTTTTTCCTACTATGTCGGGGTCGGTAACGAATCAGATATTAACTTCCACGAATATCTTGAATTTTTTGAAAATGACCCTAATACCAACGCGATCCTGATGTATGTTGAAGGAATGAGAGACGGCCGCAAATTCCTTCAACAAGCCTATCAAACCACCCGCAAAAAACCGATTGTACTCTTAAAAAGCGGCCGTTCGGCGACCGGCAAACGTTCTGCCGGTTCTCACACCGGAGCTCTGGCCGGGATGTCTGAAGTAGCCCGCACCGCCTTTAAGAGAGCCGGCATCATTGTTGTTGAAAAATCGGATGAACTGTTGCCTTGTGCTGAAACCCTGGCTAATCTACCGCCTATCAAGAATAACAACGTTGCCATTCTCGCCGATGGCGGTGGCCATGCGACAATCGGCGCTGATGAATTAACCGATTTAAAGGTCAACATACCGGAAATCAGCGATAAAACCAAAGCCAAACTGCGCGCCATTCTCCCGGCCGCAGCCTCAGTAGCCAACCCGATTGATGTTGCCGGCGGGGCCGACGACAACCCCCAAGTTCTGGCTCAATGCGCCCGAATCCTGCTCCAGGATCCCCATATCGGCGGTGTTCTAGTGGTCGGTCTCTTCGGCGGCTACAGTATCCGCTTTGCAGAAAGCCTGGCTTATGCTGAAGAAGATACGGCCCACCAACTCGGCAAAATGGTCAAGGAGACCGGCAAACCGATCATCATGCACTCTCTCTATAATTTTGCCAAACCCCACTCGCTCGATCTTTTGCGCTACTACGGCATTCCGGTCTTCGACTCACTTGAGCTGGCCTGTAAATCGATAGGTGTCCTGGCTGAATATGGCGGTTACCTGCACGGTTACAAAAGTAAAGTCAAATTCGTTTTCAACATGGGCGCCAAAGCCAAAGCCCGAGGCCGCGAAATCATGCATACAGCCCGGGAAGAGGGACGTACCGCACTGCTTGAAAATGAAGCCAAGGAGCTGGTCAGTCTGCACGGGGGTATGGTCTGCCAGGACTGCTTGGCCCAATCGCCCGAACAGGCGGTAGCTATGGCTGCCGGTTTTAACGAGAAGGTGGTCATGAAGATCGTCTCCCCCGACATCCTCCATAAGAGTGATGCCGGCGGCGTCCGCCTCAACCTGCAAAAACCCGATGATATTCGTAACGCCTACATGGATATTATCGATAATGCCCGCGAATACAATCCCGATGCCAACATTAAGGGGATTCTGGTTGCCCCGATGGCCAATGAAGGCCTGGAGATCATTATCGGCACCAAGATCGACGATCAATTCGGGCCGGTCATCATGTTCGGTATCGGCGGCATTATGGTCGAGGTTTTGAAAGATGTTGTCTTCCGCGTCCTGCCAATCTCACCCTACTCGGCCCGTGGCATGATCAATGAGATCAAATCAGTAAAGCTGCTCGATGGTTTCCGCGGCCAACCGCCGATCGATCGCAAAGCGATCAAACGTCTGCTCCTGACGGTATCGGAGATTATCGGTTCCTATCCCGAGATCCAGGAGATGGATTTCAACCCGGTAATCGTCTACGAAGAGGGACTTAATGTGGTCGATGCCAGGATTATTCTGAAAAAAAATTAAGGCTGTCTTGAAAAACATAAAGGGCGCAAGCTGGGCGAAGATCAGAAAAATTCAGACCTCGCCTATTTTGCGCCCTTTTCGATATCTGGCTATCAATTAACTGGAAGATAATAAATTTGATAATTTTTATAGTTGGCCTGGCGGTCGGCCTACTCTCAACCATTTTCGGCCTCGGGGGAGGCATTCTCATGGTTCCGATACTAACTGCAGTGGCTAACCTTTCCCAGGTTGAAGCTATGGCAACCAGTCTCGGTACCATTGTCTTGGTCTCAACCTGGAATGCCTGGCGCTACAATCGAGAAGGCTTAATCGCCTGGAAAGCAGTGTTTTGGGTGGCTTTAGGTTCCGGTATTTGCGCCGCTCTGGCAGCTCGTCTGGCCCCCCTATTACCGGAAAGAGTCCTCGTCGGATTTATGCTCATGGTCTTGCTGTTCCTAGCCTGGAAAACTTTCAGATTAGGGACGATTGCCGAGAAAGAGAAAAAAACTTCAGGGCACAAGGTGGCTTTGGGAATCGGCTCTTTAAGCGGCCTGGTTGCCGGTTTTACCGGGATCGGCGGCGGCGGCGTCACCACCCCGCTGATGCTGGTAGCCGGATTGGTTAAAAACCGCAGTGCAGCTCCAACCTCCAATGCCATCATGATATTTACGGCCGGTGCCGGCGCGCTTTCTTACGCCCTGCATGGAGCTTTCAGCTGGCCCCGATTCGGTTTAATCCAAGTAGACTACTCGCTGCTTTTGGGCTTAGGCGCGATCATCTCATCTTTTGCCGGCATGCGAATCAATCAACTGATCAAACTTAAGTTACGAAAAACCGTCCTCGGCTTCATTCTGCTCTTTATCGCCCTGCGCTTATTCATCCAGCTTATCGCCTAGATATTTGAGAATGCCCTTTTCCAAACTCAGCGCTATGCTCAAAAAATCTCCATTAACGGTTTCTCAATAAGGCATTCTGTCGCTTCAAGACCTGTAATATTTCCGTTGCCGCCCGGCGACAGACAGCAGCCGAATGCCCACCTTCACGCTGCCAACCGAGCTCTATCGTTTCAATAAATCGACTGATTGCCGCAGCGGGCAGGGCCTGAGGATTATGGGCCCATGCAAGCATTCCCTGGACTTGGTCGCGGCAGCTCAAGTCGATGTTAAAACCGTACTGAAAACCTTTGAAAGCCATCAAAACCGGATAGTAACCATAATCACGGTTCCCCGGCCCCCAGAGCCGCAGAAAAGCGTACTCAACTACCTCTTTGGCGGTTTGCCCCTCTGCAGGACGATGTTTTCGCCTCTGGATTACCCCGCGCAACTCGTTGTCGGCCAGCCGTCGTTCACACCACTCCCCTTTTTCATTTCGACCCAGATCACCACCCAAAAGAAAAAGACAGAGATAGTC
>JAGHAQ010000084.1 GCA_021161425.1 Candidatus Tharpella sp.
AGATTTTTACGGCCACCGATGCCATCGGTTTTTCCTACGGCGTGACCTGGAACACGGTGCGCCGTAATATTTTCAACTGGAAAGACAAAGAGGTCGGCAAACTCGAGGCCAAGGTCAAGAGCTTTTGCGCAATACCCCGGCTGCTCGCCCTTTTAAAAGAGTATATCGTCTTTGCCGAGAAAGATGAGGAACTCAATAAATACATCTTACGTCAGCATCAGACCGGAGCGGTCGAAAAAGTCGTCAGCCGGGCTCTGGATCCGACACGCCGGCGCGGCCTGGTTTGGCATACCCAGGGCAGCGGCAAAACCTTTACCATGATTAAAGCGGCGGAGATACTTTTCCGCGCACCAAGGACAGACAAGCCGACCGTCCTCCTGATGATCGACCGCAATGAACTCGAAGACCAGATGCTCAAGAACCTCGCCTCTCTGGGATTGGGCAATCTCGAACACGCGAGCAGTATCTCCCGCCTCAATAAATTGCTGCGTGACGATTACCGGGGCATCATCGTCACCATGATCCATAAATTCCGCGATATGCCGGCGGATATCAATCTGCGCGCCAATATCTATGTTTTGATCGACGAGGCCCATCGCACCACAGGTGGTGATCTCGGGAACTTCCTGATGGCCGGACTGCCAAACGCCAGCTATATCGGCTTCACCGGTACGCCGGTGGACAAGACGGCATACGGGCGCGGCACTTTCAAGACCTTTGGCTGTGAGGATGACAAAGGCTATCTGCATAAATATTCGATTGCCGACAGCATTAAAGACGGCACCACCTTGCCGCTCTATTACAACCTGGCCCCGAACGAGATGTTGGTGCCACATGAGATCCTTGACCGGGAATTTCTGGCCCTGGCCGAGGCCGAGGGTGTGGCCGATATTGAAGAGCTCAATAAGATCCTCGAACGAGCCGTAAACTTGAAAAATTTCCTCAAGGGTAAGAATCGAATTCACGAAGTAGCGCGGTTTGTGGCTGAACATTACCGTGAGAATGTTGAACCGCTGGGCTACAAGGCCTTTTTGGTAGGCGTGGATCGAGAAGCCTGCGCCTTTTACAAGCAGGCGTTGGATAAATTTCTGCCGCAGGAATATTCAGAGGTTGTCTATACGGGCAACAACAACGACTCGGAACTACTCAAGAAGTTTCACCTCGACCCCAAGCGGGAACGGGAGATCCGCAAGAGTTTCAATAAACTCGATAAGCAGCCCAAGATTCTTATTGTCACCGAAAAACTGCTGACCGGCTTTGACGCACCGGTATTGTACGCGATGTATCTCGATAAACCGATGCGTGACCATACCCTGTTGCAGGCGATCGCCCGGGTCAACCGGCCCTATGAGAACGAAGCGGCTGAAATGGTGAAACCGCACGGTTTTGTTCTCGATTTTGTCGGCATCTTCGACAAACTGGAAAAGGCGCTGGCCTTCGACAGCGATGAGATCAATGCGGTGGTTAAGGATCTCAAACTTCTCAAGCTACTTTTCAAGAGCAAAATGGAGCAGAAAGCCCCGGAATATCTGGGCCTGATTGAGCGTAATTTCGACGACCGGGATGTCGATACCCTGATCGAACATTTCCGCGACCCGGAACGGCGCAAGGAGTTTTTCAAAGAGTATAAGGAGATCGAAATGCTCTATGAGATCATCTCACCAGATGCTTTTTTGCGGCCGTTTATCGATGATTACTCGACCCTGTCCGCAATTTACGACGTGGTGCGTAAGGCTTACAGTAAAGGCATCATGGTTGATCGGGCCTTCCAGAAAAAAACCAACGAACTGGTGCAGAAACATGTCGGCACCACCTATATCCACCATGCTTCAGAAGTTCTGACCATCAATGAGGAGACCATCGAATATATCACCCATAAAAAAGGTGGTGATGGCCGCAAAATTATCAACCTGGTCAAGAGTATTGAGAAGACGGCGGAAGCCGAGAGCGGCGACCCGTATCTGATTGCCATGGCGCAGCGGGCTCACGCTGTCCAGGAAAGTTTCGAGAACCGCCAGACCAGTACGGCCGAGGCGCTGGCCGAACTCTTGAAGGAAGTAAAAGCCAATGAAAAGCGCAAGCAAGAACAGGCGGAAAAAGGTTTCGACGGATTAACCTATTTTGTCTACCGTACGCTTCTGGACGCCGAGATTGACCACGCCGAAGATGTGAGCCGGAAAATCAGAGGAGCCTTTGTTGAATTCCCCAACTGGCAGAAAAGTGAGAGTGCTTTACGAGAACTGCGCAAGCAAGTGACCTTCGCCATCTTTGCCGGAACGGATGATCTGGATCAAGTCACCAGACTGGTGGATGAACTCTTCAATCTGCTGGAAAAAGTAAAGCGGATCTAGAACTATGGCGGCACAAGACCAAAAACGCGACTTTAAAAAACGGGCTCGCTTCTGGGCGGAAAAACTCGAAGTCAACATGGTTTGGCTCGGTGTCCGACCCATGCACAATAAATGGGCTTCCTGTTCCACCAACGGCCATTTGAACTTCAACACCGAACTTCTTGAACTTGACCGGAACCTCTGGGATTATGTCATCGTCCATGAACTTCTCCATTTCTTTGTCCCCAACCACGGCAAGCTCTGGAAAAGCCTTATGCGGGTGCACTTGGGGAATTATGAAAAGATGGAAGCTCGGCTTTCAAAATATGTTTAATGGACTCCCTTCCTTCAAAAACAAATGACTTCAGCACTCTGCGTGGACAAAATTAAATTGAAAATTGAACCCCTGGGTTCAATTTTTATGAGATAGAGACCGCGTCAAGTCGTCTTTAATTACGATTTATTTCTATATATCCGCATAACTCATCTAATTTATCGACTTACCACATCGCAACCAATATAAAACTTGCAAATCGTAATGAATGTCGATATAATCTGTCTATTGCTACACAACTCGACAAAAGAGACGACTATGAATATTTCAAACTCATTAACAGGTGGTGCGATTCTTACCGAAACCGGAAAACGGATTGCGCAGTGTCGACTTGAACGTCAGTTGACTCAGGCGGAGATGGCAAAAGAGGCCGGCGTCTCCAAGCGTACGGTTGAGCGAATTGAAGCCGGAGGCTCGGCCCAGATGTCGACGATTATCCGGATTTTACGAGTCCTTGATCTTTTGCCGGGCCTGGACCACCTGATCCCAGAGCCCCGCCCCAGGCCTATGGATCTGCTTAAACTTAAAGGTAAAGTGCGGCAACGAGCTTCGCCAAGCCGAAAGCCTGATCAAGCCAACAAAAAATGGTCCTGGGGTGACGACTCGTGAGCACGGTTGCCGAGGTTAGACTCTGGGGCCGCACAATTGGTGCAGTTTCGCTCAATGATGGTGCTGATATTGCCGCCTTTGAGTACGATCCGAACTTTGCCAAAAGCGGCATTGAGATCTCGCCCATTATGATGCCGCTTTCCAACAGGGTCTACTCCTTCCCTGCATTATCACGAAAAACCTTCCATGGCTTGCCTGGACTACTGGCAGACTCGCTTCCTGACAAGTTCGGAAATGCTCTTATTGACGCCTGGCTCGCGACCCAGGGACGGAGTCCGGAATCGTTTAATGCCGTCGAGCGTCTCTGCTATACCGGCACGCGCGGTATGGGGGCGCTGGAGTTTGCGCCGGCAACCGGGCCTAAAGTCCGGCAGGCCACCAGCATTCAAATTGATAAGCTGGTCGATCTCGCATCGGAGGTCCTAACCCAGCGCCACAATCTGAAAACCTCCTTTGCAGACAAAAGTCGAGAGCGGGGTTTAAAAGATATTCTCAAAGTCGGAACTTCCGCCGGTGGAGCTCGGGCCAAGGCGGTAATTGCCTGGAATAGATCGACTAATGAAGTTCGCTCGGGGCAAATCCCGGCGGAGAAGGGGTTTGAACACTGGCTGATCAAATTTGATGGCGTCAGCGGCAATCGTGACAAGGAACTTGATGACCCAAAAGGTTACGGCCTCATTGAATATGCCTACGCAAAAATGGCAAGCGACGCCGGAATCACCATGAACGAATGCCGAATTTTTGCAGAAAACGGCCGACACCACTTTATGACCCGGCGTTTTGACCGCCTTACCGGTGATGAAAAGCTCCATATGCAGTCACTTTGTGCAGTGGCCCACTACGATTACAATATCGCCGGCGCTTACGCTTACGAACAGGCACTTTTAATTATCAGAGAGCTTGGTCTGCCGATGAGTGCGATTGAGGAGATGTTTCGACGTATGGTCTTCAACATCATCGCTCGCAACCAAGACGATCATGTCAAAAATATAGCATTTTTGATGGACAAAACCGGCGTATGGTCGCTCGCACCCGCTTTTGACATAACTTACAGCTTCAACCCTGCCGGGGCCTGGACGGCCAACCATCAAATGTCAATGAATGGCAAACGTGATGACTTTACACTGGAAGATTTCAAGGCCTGCGCAAAAACCGCATCAATGAAACGCAGGCGGGCTCAAACAATTGTCAACGAAGTACTCGAAACGGTCTCACTCTGGCCAGATTATGCTGAAGAAATTGGGGTACCTGGATATTTGCGTGATCAGATTCAGAGTAATCTACGGGTGGGAGAATTGGGAATTATAAACTAGGAATTTAGAACTTAATCATGTCATACGATCAACTTACTGCAGTTGTCATGCCGGATGGAGCCATCCAGCTTGAGTGGACAGCCACCAGTGAAAGTCCACCTGAAAACAGCAGCCTGCAACATGAGATATACGAATACTACTCTGCCGAACCGGAGAGCTGGCTCTTTTACCTCGGTTTCTGCAATAAGAAGAGTGCCCTTTCGCCATCTTTGAGTTTTTGGCGCCATTTTTCCAGCCTCTTCATCCGTGAACTTAAACTAACCCCTGATCTCGAAGAAGAACACGGTGACATCGACATCCCGCTGAACGATGAGGAGATCCTGCAACTCCAGAATCAGGTCCCGATGATGCCGGGGAATGAATACTTAAATGAAGATCTATTACTTTATTTATGGCACCTTTTACATGAAATATTCTGGCTTAAAATTGCGGCTTATGATGGCTCGGTCGCGGAGTTTTTCAAAGAGCAGAGCCCCGATCTCCACCTGGTAGGCCGCATCTATTTTCATTTAGTCGAGAATAAAAACCACGAAGCCCCGTTTGCTTTTATGGCCACCTATTCGACCAGGCTCAACGATGATGGAGAATCTCGACATCTGCCCTTAAAGTATGCCCTCGAAGAGTACAAAGGTGACAACGATAAACTTCTCAAACTCCTGGTGACCGTCGATGATGCCGCAAAACAGAGCGAGCTGGTGGCCGAGTTACAGGATTCCGGTGAACTTTTTCACCCTCTGGCATGGTCTACAAAAGAGGCCTTTACCTTTCTTCAGGAGATCCCTCTCTATGAAGAATCCGGTATTCTCTGCCGGATTCCGAACTGGTGGAAGGGTAAGGGCGCCAGAATCGGCCTGAGTCTCAACATCGGCGAGAAACCCCCCTCAATGGTGGGGCTTAATGCCCTGCTCGATTTCAGCCCCCGGCTCATGCTTGGTGATACTGAGATATCCGAGGCCGAGGCCCGCCGCCTGCTGAATCAGTCTGAGGGCCTGGCTTTTCTAAAAAATAAGTGGGTTGCAGTTGATCCGGAAAAGTTAAGAAAGACTCTTGCAGCCTACGACAACGCCCAGAAATTGAACAACGAGGAGGGCATCAGCATGCTGGATGCGATGCGCCTCTCAATGAACCCAAAAAAACTGCTTGGCGCGGAAGATTCAGAATTACTTTCAGGGGTCTCCAACGGCCAATGGCTGCAAACGATTCTTGAAAAAATGCACCAACCCCAAGAGATTGCCCCAGTTAAAACCGCCAGAACCTTCAAGGCCAAACTCCGCGGCTACCAGCAGGATGGTCTCAAATGGCTCTTCTATCTGCATAAGTTAAGACTCGGCGCCTGCCTTGCGGATGACATGGGATTGGGCAAGACCTTGCAGGTGCTGGCTTTTCTTAACGTTTTAAAAACAGATAAAAAGAGCGCCCCTAAAAATCAAGAGAGCCCCGGGGCATCCCTGCTGGTCATACCGGCATCCTTGCTTGCCAATTGGAGTAACGAGATAGACACCTTTTATCCAAGCCTGAAATATTTCACCGCCCACCCCGGCTTTCATAAACCAGCCAGGGTTCCCGAATTGAGCCCGGAAAAACTGGACGCATTCGATCTCGTCATAACAACCTACGCCTTGGTTCAGAGATACCGATGGGTTCAGGAGCACTCCTGGAACTACATTATTTTGGATGAAGCACAAGCCATAAAAAATCCCGGGACAAAACAGACCCGGACGGTGAAAAAACTCTTAGCCCATAACCGTATCGTCATGACCGGCACCCCGGTTGAAAACCGGCTCTCTGACCTCTGGAGCCTCTTCGACTTTCTCAACCCCGGCCTGCTTGGTAACGCCAAAGAGTTCAGCCGCTTCACCAAGGGTCTTGCCAACGACCCGAATGGATATGCCGGTCTCCGCAAAGTGGTCAGCCCTTTTATACTGAGGCGTCTAAAGGCTGATAAATCGATCATTGCCGATCTTCCCGACAAGGTTGAGGTCAAAACCTGGGCCGCAATGAGTAAAAAACAGACTCTCCTCTACAATGAAATCCTCAAAGGGATCAGAGATGTCATCGAAAATTCAGAAGGGATCCAGAGAAAGGGCCTCGTCCTATCAGCCCTGATGAAGTTCAAACAGCTCTGTAACCATCCGGCACAATACCTTGGCCAGGAGGTCTTTGCCGAAGAGGAGAGTGGCAAGTTTCAAAGATTGCGGGAGCTTTGCGAAACGATCTACGAAAAGCGCGAGAGGGTTCTGGTCTTCACCCAGTTCAAGGAGATGACCGGGCCCCTATCCCGGTTTCTGGCAACTATCTTCAAGGGCGATGGCCTGGTTCTGCACGGCAGCGTTCCAGTAGGTAAAAGAAAAAAACTTATTGAAAAATTTCAAGGACGTGAATATATCCCATTTTTTGTTCTGTCCCTGAAAGCCGGAGGGGTTGGCCTTAACCTGACTGCGGCAAACCATGTGATTCATTTTGATCGCTGGTGGAATCCGGCGGTCGAAAACCAGGCCACCGACCGGGCTTTTCGGATCGGCCAGAAAAAAAATGTTATGGTCCATAAATTCCTGACCAAGGGCACCATCGAGGAAAAAATTGACTCCATGCTGACACAAAAAGAAAAGCTCTCCAACGAAGTTGTCGCCACATCCGGGGAAAACTGGATAACCGAGATGAACAACGATGAGTTATTAGAACTGTTTACTTTGAAAATATAATTTTTAGCAAACGAGAAAGTTATGAGAGATTGGGGATATCCACGCTATGTTTCGGTGGCCGAAAAAAGGGCCAAGGCCGCAAAGAAATTAAAACAACTCAAGAAGAAGAGACCCGACATAAAACCGGTTGTTATTGATGGCCGAACCCTGGCCCAAACCTGGTGGGGAAAATCGTGGAACAAGAACCTTGAACGCTACGCTGACTACAGTAATCGTATCGGCCGGGGCAGGAGCTATCTCCGGCACGGAGCCGTCCTTGACCTCAAGATAGATTCCGGAAAAGTAACTGCGCTGGTTCAGGGCTCAGACACTAAACCCTATGAAGTTATAATAACCATTAAAGCCATCACTCCAGCCAACTGGGCTTCAATAAAAAAACAGTGTCAGGGACAGCTACGTTCACTACAGGATCTGCTCGCTGGAAGCTTCCCCAAGGCCTTGGAAGAGATCTTTTTCGCCGAAGGAGAAGGGTTATTTCCAACGCCAAAGGAGATAAGTTTCGACTGCAGTTGTCCTGATTGGGCCTCAATGTGCAAACATATTGCTGCGGCCCTCTATGGCGTTGGGACCAGATTTGACGAAGAGCCATCCCTATTTTTCAAACTGCGGGGGGCCGAGACTAAAGATCTTATTGCCCGGGCCGTGGAAGATAAAACCGCTGAGCTTCTACAGAGAACTAAAAAGAAGAGCCCCAAGGTTATTGAGGATGCCGATCTCTCAGATATCTTCGGCATAGACTTGGATATCAAACCGGACTTTGCCAAAAACCGGACTTCCGAAGTTAAAGCGAAAATAAAAACCCAAGCAAAAACCAAAGCAGGCAAGATAAAAAAGAGAACCGTGACAAAGAGGACGAGCAAGCCCTCCGCCTCGCCCCCAAAACCGAAAACCCGACAAAAATCTCCTGGAGCCGCAAAAACCGCTACCGGGTTAGTAGCTGAACTGATTATCAGCAATAAATCCGGTGTCTCGATAGAAAAGTTGGTCGAAGAGACCGGCTATACGAAAATAAAACTCTACGGCATCGTCCACAGGTTAAAACAGCGGGGCAAAATAGAGAGTAAAGCGCATGGAGTTTATGTAAAAGCTTAAGCACTAGAGACTAGATACAACCAGCTGGCAACTGAATGATCCTTTCGGCGATCAACTCCACATGCTCACAGTTGTTAATAACGACCCCTAAAGGTAGATTATTAGTATAGACAAAATTTTTCAGAGATTGCAACTGGCGTTGCTTAATCGTAGTACCAAATTTTATTTCGACTGGCAGAATCCCGAATGGCCCCTCCAGAACCAGATCCACTTCAGCACCATTTTTCGTACGAAAATAATAGTAGTCCCAATTTACAATATCAAGGGCCTGTAGCCCTTTGATGATCTCCTCCGTAACAAAGGCCTCAAAAGCCGCCCCAACATGGGGATAATCCAATAATTGATCCCGACTGTTTACTCTTTGAATAAAATTTGACAACCCACTGTCCCGAAAATTACCTTTTGGCATTTTTACAACAGACTTACTTGAAGTTGCCTCATAGCTCGGTAGATTACGCCAAACGTAACTACCCTCAGCTATCTCAAGGTAATCCCGAACCGATTTCTCAGAAATATCCAGTGACCTGCCCACCTGCGAACGATTTATAATGGTCCCACTCAAAGTTGCCAGCATGGCAACAAAACGCCGATATTTAACAATATCTAACCTCGGGAATAGGGCTCTGATATCTCTTTGCACATAAGTCAGTAGATAGTTTTCCATCCAGGCCCGATAAAAACGTTCATTTTCAGCTAATATGGGTTCAGGATAGCCTCCTTTATGAAAAGCACCCATCACTTGGGCATGCGAAAATGAAGGTGTCAGGGCTTTCATCGGCCCAATCACATCTTGATTGAGAGAATGATTGATAATCTTATAAAATTCGGGCAACTTCTGAGCATATATCTCATTCATTTTAAAGGTCCCCAGCTCTACAATAGCAACTCGACCAGCCAGGGATTCTGAGACATTTTTTACTAGTTCAAGAGAGCTGGAACCGGTCAGCAAAAAACGGTTCTTTCGCTGGCGGTCACGGTCAACAACACCTCGCAGTTCCTGAAACAACGCCGGGAATTTTTGCGCCTCATCGATAATAATTGAGTGAGGATGCTCCTTTAAGAAAAAATCAAGATCTCGAGAAATAAAATCAAAATCTTTGGCCCGCTCGAGATCAAAGTAACGCCACTTTGGCTTAAGCTTCTTAACCATAGTAGTTTTTCCGCATTGACGAACACCAAGGATGATCACAATCGGAAAAAACTCAAGTAAGTCATTAACCCTACTCTCAATATTTCTCTCAAGACCAGTCATATTCGTTCTTTACGCACGATATAAACTTATGTCAAGAAGTTTAGTCTAAAAAATTCCTGATTTTACTGAGATAGCGATTTCAAGGCAGATAGATCTGGCTCGGCTCGCCTTCCAGGGAAGCCTGGGCCCGCTCCCTGACACGATCGTATATAGCCGTTAAGTCCGCCTCGATAGCATTTTCGGGACAGAGACGCATGCAGTTGAAACAAAGGATACAGTTTTCAGCAAACTCCGGCCAGGGCGTCAACGTCAGCGCAGCCACCGGACATTGAACAGCACACTCGCCACACTGCGTACAAACTTCCTGGTTGACAGTGCGTTGGGGAAGAATGCCTCGGGCAATCTGAAGATTGAGTTTAAGCATCTCCTCTGCCATAGGGCGCGGTTGATATTCGAGGCTTGCAGGAAGCAGGGGCAGAGGTTCCGGCAAGCCTAAATTTTTCTCCACTGCCTCGACTAAATCCTCAAACAGACGATCATCTGCCACATCGGGATGGCCAAAACCCACCGGTTCTTCCAACTGCCACATCAGGGAGTGAACTGCCAATACTTTGGCCGCGGCAATCACGCCATAGCCCCGAGTCACCAACGCCGCCCCCATCTCTTCCAGAGCCAGGCCACTGGTCGCTCCACCCCATGTGGCAAAGGGCACAGCGTAACCTTGATTTTTTGCTGGCAAACGGTCGATGAGATCCATAATCAACGGCAGAGCATGGGATGAATAGACCGGAGAACCGATAAAGATAGAGACTTTCCCCTCCGTCTCAGCCAGATTTCGCAATACCTGCACCAGATGCTTCTCATTTTTACCGAGTTCACAAACCGTCACTTCCCGATTGCAGGACTTCAGTTTTCTTTCAATCACCCGAGCTGCGTGCCGGGTTGTTCCGGCCGGAGAACAGTAAAAGATAAAACTTTTGTAGATCGTTTCAGTCATTTACAAATAACCTCATAGAGAAATAGATTAACATCGTGACACTTCAAAGGCGGCACTTGAATGTTACACATATTTTTCAACTCGAACCGGACTCATCCAGAACGTTTCTGACTTTTGAGGCCAGCTCCTGCTTTTGAAAAGGTTTTTTCAGAAATTCTTTAATACCAAACGTTTCTATAATATCTTTATTGATCAACTGGCTGTACCCGGTTGCGATAATGATCGGCATATCCGGCCTTATTGTCAATATTTTTTGCGCCAGTTCGACCCCATTCATTTCGGGCATGGTCATGTCTGACAAGACCAGATCAAAAGCTTCAGGCTGATTTTGAAAAGCTTTAAGAACCGCAAGCTGTTTATGGGAAAGCATTCGTGGTTTTTTTGACCATTATCAGGTCGATTCAATGGAAACAATTTACCGTGCCATAGTTTACGATTATGAATGTCACGAGCTAAAGGATGCCTGCAAAACGTAGCTTTTTATAGCAACGTCAATTTTATTATCAAAGATCATAGCGGGTTGAAAATTTCAAAAAAGCAACTTAACGGGATAGTTGCGCATA
>JAGHAQ010000060.1 GCA_021161425.1 Candidatus Tharpella sp.
AAAGAACACTCTTGCCCTGACCGCTCTCACCACAAATAACGGTTGTGGCGCCGCGCTCGATATCGAGATCGACCCCACGCAAAACCGCTTGGGAGCCAAAACTCTTATGAATATCTATAAGCCTGATACAGTACTCGGATTGAGACATCGATTCTCTTACGGCTACCTTGAAAAATGGCCTTATATCATTAATGAGGTGATCACATAATCGGCCACCAGCACGGAGACCGATGAGACCACAACCGCCGAGGTTGTCGCCCGACTCACCCCTTCAGCCCCGAACCCCCGGGGTCGACGATTAACCCAGAAACCGTGTTCGGCACAGATCCAGACGAGCAAAAAAGCAAAACAGACCGATTTGACAAAACACATTTTGAGATCAACAGCCGTTACACTGCTCCGCATACTGGCCATATATGCGCCGCTATTGCCATGCAACAGAACGACGCCGACCATGTAGCCGCCAAAGACCCCGACCAAATTAAAGACTGCCGTCAACAACGGAATTGAAAGCAGCCCGGCAATCAACTTGGGAGCCACCAGATAACGATAGGGGTTGATCGCCATACAATCAAGGGCATCAATCTGCTCCGAAATCCGCATGATACCGAGTTCGGCACACATCGCCGACCCGGTCCGCCCAATCACCATCAGAGCCGTCAACACGGGCCCCAGTTCCCGAATCAGACTTAAGGCCACGGTGGCCCCCAAAACACTGGAGGAACCAAATTTACTTAGAGTATAATGGCCTTGCAGGCCGAGCACCATCCCGACAAAAGCTCCGGTAAAAAGAATCACTAAAAAAGAGCCTGAACCGATCACTTGAATCTGGCGCAGAATTGGCCTGATCTTATATGGGGCCTGAACGGCCCCAAGCAGGGTTTGCAACAGAAAAAGGGCCAAACGCCCCATACTTTCAAGACTTTCCAGCCCCCAACGACCAAACTTTTGCAAGCCTTCCAACAACCCCAAACTCCCTCTCGAGAAAATCAATATAATTTAAGAAAATTTAATTAAAAATGAATATACTAATTTTAATATATAGTCAATCAGTTTTCACCTCATCCAGACTGACGGTCAAAAGAAAAAAACCAAGTATAAACCAGGAAGAGCCCGAACAGGACAAAGGGGAGACCAAATGGCCTCCCCTCTGTTTTAATCCAACCTGCACAATGGCTATCATGAGAGGGCTGGCGACAACAATAATTTGCCACTGCCAAGATTAAATTTACACCTTACCAATCAATCTGCTTTGCCGAAATTCGCTGCAAAATCCGTATCATGATCAGGCCCCAGTTCCCAAATCGCAGCTCTGGTTACGACGTTTAGCATAAGCCAGGCCGTCCTGTCGAAATAGGCAGCCCGTTTGACCGGCGGCATCTTAATGAGATCGGAATCAGAGAAATAGTCGGTCATGGTAAGTCTCCTTTAAGATTTTTTTCGTGTTTTAATAAAACTTTTGCTTGCTCGAGCAGAGAGGCAAGCGGCAACCCCGGGTCAAGAACCAACAAGGGATCCGCCTTTAAATCCAACAGTTCCAAACCATTGAGGGTCGCGATCCGCCAGACCTCGGTAACAGGAATCCCGGCCTCGGAAAAGATCTCCATCTCGCGTAAAAAAGAGCTACCATGTGGCACATTGTAAGATCCTGAATCGGTTCCGATTGTCAATTTAACGCCATTTTCATGGGCGAATTGGATCATCTCCATATGTTTTTTGTAGTTGCGCTCAATAATCGCCAACTGAGGGGCCGAAAAACGGCCATCAGGGTCTCGACTCTGATTGGCCATGGCTGCTACCGTCGGAGTCCAGTATATCCCTTTTTCAGCCATCATTTCAAGGATATCAGGAACGATAAAATAGCCATGCTCTAAGCTGTGAACCCCGGCGTTAACGGCCTCACGACAAGCCTTGTCGGAATTAACATGAACCATTACTTTTTTTCCGACATCAGCCGCCATGCGGACGATGTCGGAAAGTTCTGTAAAACTCCACTGCTGACGGCCGACCTTACCATAAACGTCGAAAGAGACCAAACCGGTAAGAATCACTTTGACAAAAGAGGATGGGGTCCGAGCAATTATTTCTGATAAAGTGAGATCACGATTTTCGCCCAGAAAAGATCCGTAAGAACCCTTTTTAAAAATCGCCGGCCCCGTCCTGACAACCGTTAAGGCCGATGGAAGTTTAACCCCATCAAGAGAACCATCAAGAGAACCATCTCGATCACCGGCATCCCGGACCACGGCAACCCCGGCAGCCAGTTGCCGGCGGGCATTAGCAAACGGATCACCACCCAGACTTAAATGAACGTGGGTATCAACCGGTAAAGGAAAAGTTAAAGATTGAAAAGAGGTGTTTTGCCACATTAAAGTTCTCCTGAAAAGCTGCAAAATGTCATAGTGTTATTTTACACTTGAGCCAAAGACATAACTGTGCTACGATTAATAATGATTGTGCGGATATCCGCGAACAACCTTCAACATGGGCTAAAGGATTAATAAAATGAGCTACGAATTTTTAAAACTCAGCGTAAACAATGGTGTTGGAGTTATCAGTTTGAACCGGCCCCCGGCCAACTCCCTGAATGTAGCCATAGTGGCGGAACTCGACAAGGCTTTTGATGAAATGGCCGCCAACGACGATGCCAAAGTCCTGGTCATCACCAGTGAAATCCCGGGATTCTTCATCGCCGGGGCCGACATCAAGATGTTTACCGAGATGACCGCTTATGAAGCCTGGGAGATCTCCGGTGAACTGCAGCGCGTCAACCAAAAACTGGAAGATATGCCGAAACTCACTATCGCTGCAGTCGGCGGTTATGCTTTGGGTGGCGGACTGGAACTGGCGCTGGCTTGTGATTTCCGTTTTATGGCCGAAAGCGTAACAATTAAGGATAAAGAAAAAATTCCGACTGTCGGCCTACCGGAAACCACCTTGGGCCTCCTGCCGGGCGCCGGAGGCACCCAACGCTTGGCCCGTCTGCTTGGTACCAAACAGGCTCTCTACTTCATCGCCACCGCAAAGAACATCAACCCGCAGGAGGCCTTGAAACTCGGTATTGTACAGAAACTGATGCCGGGTGCCGAACTCAACGAAAAAAGCATCGCTTTTGCCGAGAAAATGGCAACCAAGGCGGTAATTGGCATCGCCCAAGCCAAAAAAGCGATCTATCAGGGTGACAATCAAGATACCGCAATAGCCATGCAGATTGAGCGGGATGCCTTCATGAAAGCTTTTGCCAGCGAAGATGCCAGTGAAGGTTTAAAGGCCTTTGTCGAAAAGAGACCGGCGGTTTTTCAGGGTAAATAGATGGTAAGTTGCCAGTTAAAAAACTGGCAACTTACTGTCAACGATAGATGAGCAAGAGATTAATAAAAACCCGGGAGATAATAAATATTTGTCAGCTCCCGGGTTTTTCTATTTCAACCTATCATTTCCGATTAATCAGACCAGCCAGGTAGGCGGCACCAAAACCGTTATCGATATTGACGACCCCAACCCCGCCGGCACAAGAATTCAGCATACCCAACAGGGCGGCGACTCCGCCAAAGGCCGCGCCATAACCAACACTGGTCGGCACCGCGATCACCGGTCGCTCAACCAGACCGGCAACCACACTGGGCAGCGCCCCTTCCATCCCGGCCACGACGATCAGAACCTCGGCCGCCATAAGCTTTTCCCGATAGGCCAGCAGCCGGTGAATCCCGGCAACCCCGACATCGACCAGCATTTCACTCTTCTGCCCCATCATCCGCAAAGTAATTTCAGCCTCATGTGCAACTCTCAGATCTGAGGTTCCGGCCGTAACAATTAACACCGTACCCCGCCCTTGATCATTATTATTGCGATCTAGTTTGACAAAATATTGACCCGACTCATGGTAGTCAAACTGGGGAAACTTCTCTTTCAGAGACTCTGCTTTATGGGCTTCGAGCCGGGTTACTAGGATATTTTTCTCATATGCCAGCAGGCCTTTGAGAATAACTTCAATATCCTTGACCTCTTTGCCTAAAGCAAAAACCACCTCCCCCATTATCGAACGCAGCCCGCGATGAGTATCAAGGTGAGCAACCCCGACGTCACGAAAAGGCAGGTGCTCAAGAAACTCTACCACTTCATCAACCTGACGCTCTCCACGCTGGAGCTCGGCCAAGATATTTTTTAAGTCTTCGCTATTCATTTTTACCCTAATTTACCCTCTACAGCCAGACAGGCCCGCGCGGGCTGATTCCAGGCCTTAAGACCGGCCTCTCTGGCCGCATTGCGAATCATCTCTTTATTCCAGCCGCAAAGTCGAAGCGGACTGATTACACCAAGTTCAGTCAGGGCCCGCATACCGGGCCGGCGTTCGGGTGAATCATCTACATGAGTACCATCGCAAAGCGTTACCGAATCACCGGCAAACTGAATAAGCCTCTCAAAAAGATGCCGCTTACAACGATAACAACGATCTTTCCGCTGAGCACCCCAAACCGTGAACATCTCCTCCTTAGAAAAATCGACGACAACCCCGTTTTCAGAGCGCATTACCACAAGCGCTGCGGCCCGTTCCTGAAGATAGACCCCGGGGTGATCAAAAAAAACAGGCCGCACTTCAATCGCAGCAATATGTTTAAAAAAATGGAACAGCCAGATACTGTCAATACCACCTGAGCAGGCCAGCCAGACCGGGGAGAGAGTTTGTGCCAACCCTACTAGAGCCTTCCAGAAGTTTTCATTTGGGTCAACGGTTATGATATCACTGCACATTGGGATTGTGAATACGAATCTTCACATTGTTCAGATCGATCTGACGTTCGATAAAGAAATTCTCGACATGGGGATTAATCATAGAGGTCAGGTGGGTTTTGACATCAACAATCTCCTCCCACAAACGCCCACCCATCGATTCCTGCAACAAAAGCCTCAGACTTTCCTGTAATTTTCGCTGTCCCGCCGCCACCAGACGACCACTCTCTTGAAACTGAATAACCTCTATTTCAGCACTGAAAACCTTAAGTCCATCAAGTGAATAGAGCGGTAGATAAAGGGTAAAAGTGAAAATTTCAGGTTCGAGCGGATTGACCGCCACCGCCATCTCCTCAACTGAACCAGCAACTGTCACAGCACTCGGTTGAGACCGTCGGGAAAGATCTGTTTCAGCTGTTAACGGTCGGATTTCGTCACGAATAATCACTGGCTGTTTTAATAAAAACAGCACACTGAAAAGCTGCACCAGCCAGAAAGTCAGAGCCAATCCGATAGCAATTTTCAGACCTTGAGAAGCTATTTTACCGACCCCGGCGCTAGCAAATTCAAAACTGTCAAACTCCAGGGCTACACTGGCAGTGACATCCTCAGTGGCAACCACTCCAGCCCCGCCGGAATCCCCTTCGCTCGAAGAACTCTCGGTTGCAGGTTCACTTTCACCCTCTGAATCATCCTCCGACCCTTCATCCAGATGATCCTCTAAATCGACAAATTGATCGGAAAAGTCTTCCGAAAAATCAAAATCATCGATAAAATCATCATCGACCAGAAGCTTATCGATCTCATGGGTATCAAGCTGGGTTTCGCGATCCATAACGTGTCAATTAGTCAGTGGTCAGTGGTTTGGAAATGAGTTAAACTTTATCAAAAAGGGCGTTAACAAAATCGCTGGCATCAAAAGCACGAAGATCCTCAATACTTTCACCGATACCGACATAGCGCACCGGAATTTCAAGTTCATCACAGACACCGACGATCACCCCGCCCTTGGCGGTACCATCAAGTTTGGTCATAACCAGTCCGGTCACGCCAATAGCCTCATGAAACATCTGAGCCTGGGTAATTGCATTCTGACCGGTATTGGCATCGAGTACCAAAAGGACCTCATGCGGAGCCCCCGGCAGAGCCTTGTCAATAACCCGCTGAATCTTTTTCAATTCATCCATCAGATTGACTTTGGTATGGAGGCGACCGGCGGTATCGATAATGACGATATCGGCTTCACGCTTGATCGCAGATTGAACCGTATCAAAGGCCACGGCCGCCGGATCAGCGCCCATATTCTGCTTGATAATCGGCACTTTGGCCCGCTCAGCCCAGACCGTAAGCTGCTCGACGGCAGCCGCGCGAAAGGTATCGGCAGCGCCTAAGACAACTTTTTTCTTCTGTTTTGTAAAGATTGATGCCAGCTTACCAATGGTCGTCGTTTTACCCACGCCATTGACCCCGATAGTCATAATAACATAGGGTTTTTTATCAATCTCCCAAGGGGATTCAGCCTTCGATAAAATAGCGCCAATCTCACTTTGCAGAAAATCACGAAGATGGGTGGGATTTTCAAGCTCCTTATGGGAGACCTTCTCCTCAATCTGAGAAAAGAGCCGATAACTGGTTTTGACCCCGAGATCGGAGGTCAGGAGGATCTCTTCAAGTTCCTCAAGAAACTCCTCATCGATCTCCTTATCGCCATAAAAAAGGTTATCGAGGGTGCCGACAAACTGATTTCTGGTTTTGGCAAGGCCCTGTTTGAGACGAGAGAAAAGACCACGCCGCTCTTTCTTCTCCGGCATCAGATCTTGATCGTTGCTCTCTAACTGACCGGCCTCCTGTAACTCTGCTGTCACCGGAGTTTCGACATTATTACCTCCCGCATCCTGAGATAATAATTGACTCTCTTTTTCAGGAAAAACCGCATCGGCATCTTCAACAACCAAAGCTTTCGACGGCGGCCCATCACTTACCAAGACTGTCGGTTCAGCACTTTCTAAATCCTCTCCCGAAAGCTCCGCCTCGACCCCGGATTCGCCCTCGACCTCCTCTTCAGACTTGCTCCGACGCCCGAAAAGACGACCGAAAAGACCACCACGGCCCTTCTTCAGCAAATCTTTTCCGGCGTCGGTATTTTGTTCATCCTGCTCTTTATCTATAGACATTAATAGTTCTCCACGTTATTATAAACACAGGCAAACCTTAGCACTTCCAAAAAATAGTCGATAGTGCCTTTTTTGTAAAGGAAATACTTAAAAAAATGGACCTCCTGACACTGCTCTCCCAGATAGCTCTCTTTTTCCTGCTAATTCTCTGTTCAGCGCTTTTTTCCGGCACCGAAACCGCGCTCTTCGCCCTACGACGCCATCGCCTTCACAGCTACCGGAATGAGCATCCCCGGGCGGTTCGGCTACTTGAGAAGATTCTCAACCAACCCCGTGAGTTTATCAGCACGATCCTGATCTGCAACAATTTTGTCAATGTTGCGGCCTCCGCCCTGGCGACCATGATATGCATTGAACTCTGGGGTGAAAAAGGGGTCATAATCGCCACCGTCATAGTCACAATCATTCTCTTAATCGGGGCCGAAATCACCCCCAAAACCTACGCTGCTGCCCGCCCTGATAATATCGCTATTAAGACGGTTCTACCACTCCTCCTTTTGATTAAGCTCTTAAGACCGATAAACCGTTTTCTTTCGCTCGCCGTAAACCTCCTGTTACGCTTAATGGGCCTGCCCGGCCGGACACAAAGCCCGACCCTTTCCGATGAAGAGATCAAAAGCATCATCTTGACCGGCAAACAGGAGGGCTTACTGCGGGAAAGCGAAAGTTCGATGATCGCCAATGTTCTCGATATCGACAAAACCCGGGCCCGGGGGGTCATGAAACCGCGCACCCAAATCATCTCACTAGCTCTCGACTCATCCTTTAAAAAGATCAACGAAATTGTCAAAAAACACGGTTTTTCCCGCTACCCGGTCTACGACAAAGACCTGGAGAATATTATTGGCATCCTCCATATCAAGGATCTCTTTCGGGCCGGCAGTAAACCTTTCTCCCTGCAACCACTCCTGCGACCAGCCCACTTCTTTCCGGAAACGGCGACCCTGGATGATCTTTTAGAAAAGTTTCGTCAACACAGCGTCAGCTTGGGCATAATTGTCGATGAGTATGGCGGCATTGAAGGAGTTTTGAGCCGTGATGATATCGTCAGCGAGATCGTCGGCCATTTAGCAGATGAGACCGACCATAGCGCCCCTTCAACAATTACCACCCTGAAAGAGGGCACCTACCTGGTTCCCGGCACCCTTCCGTTAAGGAAGATAGAGCAGGCAATCCCCAAACTCAAATTTCCCTATGAAATTGAATATGATCATCTGGCCGGTCTAATTCTTGGTCATCTGGGACAGATCCCCAAGCCGGGCGCAACTATTAACCTTGACAATATGAAACTTGAAGTGATAAAAATCGCCCATAACCGCATCGTCATGGTCAAGATCACGCAGCTCTCCGACACCCCGCTGAACCCAAACAGAAAACACCAACCAACGACAACAACATGAAAAAGTAATAATCACAAAATAACCACAATTAAATCTTGACAATTATTAACAATGGGCGTAAATAGAAATCACTTTGCAATAATTGCCATACATCTATATAGATATTATTGCTCATGTTTAGACTTAGCTGATTTATTTCTTAACAGGTTAAAAGAGGCAATTCGCCATTCACATTTCAACTAAGGAGAAATCTCATGTCGACTACAACAGAAGATCTCGCAAACGTTAAAGCTACAAAAACCGTTGACGCCCGAACCTGCGCCTGTCCCGGCCCATTACTGGAGGCCAAGAAAAGTATTGGTAGCGTTAAAACCGGCGAGGTATTAGAAATCTGGGCCGGTTCACAAGACACCCGGGATAGCTTGGCCCGCTGGTGCAAAAAGACCGGCAATGAATTTATGGGCCTCATTGATGAGGGCGCCTATGACCGGCTTTTTATCCGGCGCCAGAAATAGCGAAGGCAATAATCGTAAAAACATTTTCAGCAAATCGATAAAACCAAGGGGCATCGCTTCGCCCTGCTTCGCGTAGGAACAGAGTTGAATTCTGTCCCTGCATTACTGGAGAACGCACTCAATGGCGGAAGGGGAACTACCAATGACGACAAGCACGAATAATAACAGGCCTAAAATTCTGATTCTGGGAACCCTGTCCGGTGGGTATCGAGGGGCGGATTCCGTTGGCCAGGAACACTTGGAATACCCTCCTAACACTTACATCCTGCCGGTCATGAGCGCAGCCATGTTTCCAGAGAGTTTTTACATGCGGGCCTTTGAACGCGGCTTCGACGGGATTATCGTCATGTTCAGCGGTACCGATTGCCCCTACAAGGGTGCACCTGAGCGAACTGCGGAGATAATCAACAAGACCTACGAATTGATGAAGGAGCGTAAGCTCGAGCTCAACCGGTTGCGCTTGGCGGCTATCTGCACCGTATGTGTCCGTCCATTTATTGAAGAAGTCCATAAAATGGAGCAGTTACTGGATGAAATCGGGAAGTTACCGCACCCTTTGCCGCCAGTAGAGAACTCAGGGAAAGAGGAATGTGAAAATGAGCTCTAACGAAATTCACGTAGACACCCTGGTCGTCGGTGGTGGCATTGCCGGAATGCAAGCCTCTCTGGATTTGGCCAACCAAGGCTATCAGGTTGCCCTGGTAGAGTGCAGTCCCAGTATTGGGGGCATGATGATCGGCCTGAGCAAGGTATTCCCAACCCTGGATTGCTGCAGCTGTATCACCACACCCAAAATGGCAGCGGTGGCACATCATGAAAAGATTAAGCTGTTAACCTATTGTGAGGTAGAGTCTGTCACCCACGACGACGACGACGGTTTTAGCGCTCAAGTCATACAGAAACCCCGTTACGTGCGGGAAGATGATTGCAGCGGCTGTCGTTCCTGCGAACTCGTCTGCCCTCTTGATTTACCGGATGAGGAGAATGAGTTCGGCCGAACGGCACACCGGGTTATCTATGTGCCGTTCACGACCGCGGTTCCCCAAAAAGCGATAATCGATATTGACTACTGCATCTTTTGTGGAAAATGTATTAAAGCCTGTCCCGCCGATTGTATCGACTTTACCCAGACCCCTCAGACCCTCCGGGTCGAAGCCAAAACCATAATTCTGGCAACCGGTTTTAAGGTGACCCCTTATGACGCCAAAAAAGAGTATGGAGCCGGAAATTTGCGCAACGTTATCGATGCGATGATGATGGAGCGTCTGCTGGCTCCCACCGGTCCTTATGGGCGGGTATTGCGTCCCTCGGATGGCAAATTGCCCGACTCAATTGCCTACGTCCAATGTGCGGGTTCTCGTGACGAAACTTTAGGCGTACCATACTGCTCGCGCGTGTGCTGCATGTACGCCATCAAACAGGCCATGCTGATCTCCGGTGCCCTGCCTATGGCCGACGTTACTATCTATTATATGGACATCCGCACCTTTGGTAAGGGCTACGAACAATTCTACCAGAACGCCAAGGCTATGGGGATTGAGTTTGTTAAAGGCAAGGTGGGGCGAATTGTCGAAGACGAAGATCAAAATCCCATCGTCCGTGTTGAGTTGATTGACGAAAACTCCCGGGTAGCGGAAAACAAACACGACCTGGTGGTACTCTCAGTAGGGATGCTGCCCGGTTACGATACCCAGCCCATCTATGACGTAGCAACCGCAGAAGATGGTTTTGTCCAGATTCCGGACTCTAATCTAGCCCCCACGGTAACCGCTCAGGAAGGTATTTTTGCCACCGGAACAGCAACCGGCCCCATGGATATTGTGGACAGCATTATAACTGCCGGAGCTGCGGCGGCTGAAGCCTCCGCCTACATGCATTTGCACAGCGGGTCGCCAGCCGCGCCCACCGTCGACTAATAAGAGAGGAGTGTAGTCTATGCCTGAGCAATCTGATAAATCCAACCCGCCCGAGAAAGGACCTGCACTTGCACCAGATCCGTCACCTGAAGAAGAGCCACGCATTGGCGTATATGTCTGCAATTGTGGAGGTAATATCGGTGATGTGGTTAATTGTGAGCAAGTTGCCGAGGCTTTACGCAATATTCCCAACGTGGTGACTTCTCACAGCGATATGTTCATGTGCTCCGATCCGGGGCAGAAGCTGATTACCGATGATATCAAAGAAAAAGGCATCAACCGGGTAGTGATCGGGGCCTGTTCCATCTTTTTGCACGAGCAGACTTTCCGGCAGGCAGTGGAGCGCGCGGGATTGAACCCTTACCTTTATCATCACATCGGTTTGCGCGAGCAGATCAGCTGGGTGCATTACAACCATCCGGAAGAGGCCACCGAAAAAGCCATCCGCTTGATGTTGGCCGGAATCGCCAAAGCCCGCAAGATGGAGCCCCTGGAACCGGTGCGCTTGCAAGCGGAGAAACACGCCCTCATCATTGGCGGCGGGGTGGCCGGGTTGCGAACAGCACTGGATATCGCCCGGTCAGGCTTGAAGGTGACCTTGGTGGAAAAAAGCCATTTCCTGGGTGGACGTATAGCCCAATGGGAACATGTTTTCCCCACCGGTGAATCCGCTCGCACCTTGTTGCAACGCTTGCTTGATCAGGTTCAGGCCGAACCCGGCATCACCATCCATACCGGCGCTGAAGTGGTAGAAACAAAAGGCTACGTGGGTAATTTCCAGATCCATATCCGCCAACAACCACGAGGTATCAAGGCGGATTTTGATGCCGTTGATCAGGCGATAGCGGCCTGCCCGGTGGAGGTCTCGGATGAATTCAACTATGGCCTCAAAACCCGCAAAGCCATCTATCGGCCCTACCCGGGATGCTCTCCCGCCAGCCCGGTGGTGGACTGGGAACATTGTACCCATTGTGAAAAATGTCTGGAGTTCAACTATAACCATGGTATCAGTCTGGACGACACCCCGATCGAGTTTGATATCAATGTGGGAGCTGTGGCGGTGGCGACCGGGTTTCGGCCCTACGAACCCTTCCCCGGTGAAATAGGCTATGGTAAATTCCCTGAAGTGATCACCCTGCCTCAGTTGGAACGTCTGCTGGCAGCCGATGGACCTACCGGTGGCAAGTTGGAATGGAATGGCCGTTCCGTGCGCAGTCTGGCCATGATTCATTGCGTCGGCAGTCGCCAGGTCGATGGCGTGCATCAACCCCAAGCGGATGGACAAGTCAACGACTACTGTTCACGGGTCTGTTGCACGGCCACGTTGAACGCGGCCAATATAATCCATGAACGATTACCAGAGGTTCGCATTTACGATGTTTACTCGGATATCCGCACCTATGGCCGCGGACATGAGGATTATTATACGCTCGCGAGCAAAAACGGAGCGACATTCCTGCGTCATTTTCCCGAAGATATGCCTGAGGTGTATCAGGCTGAAAAGGGTTCTTACTATCCCATGTTGGTCAAAGTGAAAGATCAACTGACCTGGGGTGAAGAAATTGAGCTGCCGGTTGACCTGGTAGTTTTAGCTGTAGGGATGATGCCCAATCCGGTAGATGATTTGATCGGGCTCTTTAACATTACACCGGGAAACGATCGTTTCCTGCTCGAAGTCCACCCCAAGCTGTCTCCTGTGGAAACCTCGGTGATCGGGATCGTTTTGGCCGGGACCGCCCAAGGGCCGATGAATATTCAGGAAAGCTGCTCCGCAGCCGCAGCCGCAGCCTCCAAGGTGGTGGTGTTACTGGGTAGAGGAGAGGTCAAGATGGAACCCTACGTGGCTCGGATTGATATTGAACGCTGTCAGGGAAGCGGCGACTGTGTACGGGTCTGCCCGCAAGAGGATGCAATCAAGTTGGAGACCTTCTCGAAAAACGGCAGTAGCTTCCAACGGGCTGTGGTGACACCGGCCAATTGTAACGGTTGCGGAGTCTGCGTCAGCAGCTGCGCCCATCGGGCGATAGATATTTTAGGTTGGCGATTGGATGAATACGAGGCCATGGTGGATGCCATCACGGCGGAAATCCCTGAGTTGGAGGGGGTACCGGCATGACGACTCAAGATCGAATAGAAGGTAAAAAACGAAGCGAACTACTGACAACTCTGCGTAAACAACACCCGGAGCGAGTTAAAATTGCCCAGACAATGCTCAAAGAACAACGAAGCATCCGTAAGGCCTTACAGCAGATATTGGAGACTAAGCCTCACACGATCCCACAACTGGCCGAGGCGAGCGGCTTCCCGGCCCACCAGGTTTTGTGGTACATATCTGTAATGAAAAAGTACGGCAAGGTAGTCGAAACAGAGTTGGATGAAGACTACGAATTTTACCTGTATGGCCTGACCAAGGAGACAGAAAAATGAGCGTCCGCGCAGATCCAAATTTGCTGCTTGAGATGAAAAAATTCGGTGATGTGAATATCGAATCCTGCTTCAATTGCGGGAACTGTACGGCGGTTTGCCCGCTCACTACAGATAACGAAAGTTTCCCCCGGCGCATGATCCGTTACGCCCAACTTGGTTTGCAAGAACCGTTGTTAAGCAGCAAAGAGCTCTGGCTGTGCTACTACTGTGGTGAATGCACTGAAACCTGTCCTCGGCAGGCTGATCCCGGTGAATATATGGCCACTGCCCGGCGCTATGCTATCGCCCAGTACGACAAAACCGGCCTGGCTAAATTGCTCTACACCGCGCCCGGCTTCAGTATCTGTTTCCTGACTTTACTGGCTCTTTTATTCGGCTGGTTTATGTACACAACCCACGGGCCAATGGCCGGTGATCTCCTGGATTCGATTGATTTTATTACCCCTGAAGCAGCCCATCTGGTCATCTTTATATTTCTCATTGTTTTAGGAGGATTATGGGGTTCCGTAATGATGGTGGTACAAGTCGGCAAAGTCAATAGGTTCCCGAAAGGTATTCGTTTGAACTGGTTGGGTGCCTTATGGGAGGCTGTCGGAGTCGAAGCCTTAGGCCAGAAACGTTACCGCGGCGATTGCGAAAGCTATACAGAGCCCCAGCCCTGGTATTTGCAAAAATGGTTCGTTCACGCCTCAATCATGTGGGGATTCCTGGGATTGATGGCCGCCTCTTTAATAGATCTGGTTTTCAATATCACTGCTATCAAATCCCTGGGAGACTCTGTTCCTATCTGGTACCCGGTACGGCTGCTGGGTACGATTGCCGGTTTACTGATGCTCTATGGAACCTCGATAGCACTGGTTAAACGGATCCGTAAAATCGATGAGTCTACCAGCCATTCGACTTTGTCTGATTGGGTCTTTTTAATTTTACTCTGGCTCTCCGGGGTAAGCGGTTTTGGGTTGGAAATTTCCCTCTATTTGCCGGAAGAACCAGTATGGAGCAACTGGATATCCATATTTCACATAGCGGTTGCAATGGAGTTGGTTATACTGGCCCCTTTTACCAAGTTCGCTCATGCCTTTTGCCGCACGGTGGCTTTGTATTTCCATGTACTTAAGCCCATTTCCGATACCAAAGCTGAATAAGCTTGAGACACGAAATACCTTTAATAAAGTGATGGCTGTCAAGATAGCCTGATTACTGCAAATTATTTAACCTGATTCATTTATTACAGGAGAAGATGTTATGTCAGAACAAAATGGTAGCCAAAAGATGGTCATTGTATGCAATGGCGACACCCCGGAGAGTATCATGCCGACATTGGTTTTTGGATCCTCAGGGCTCGCGATCGACTATGATCTCCATATTTTCATCAGTCCTGCCGGATCCAGATGGATGCTCAAGGGTGAGCTGGAAAAACTCGGTCAGCCGAAAGGTCTGCCTAATCCGGTCGAACTATTTAATACCATCCTGGACTTAGGTGGGAGAATAGTATTCTGTGAGCTGGCTCTGGAAAACAAAGGAATTGTCCCTGAAGATTTACGTGATGATCGCATTGTTATCCAAAAAGCACCGACTTTCCTGATGGACATAGAGGGGGCTGGGTTGACCTTTACCTTCTAACCATAGATTGTCGGTTTTCCGTTCGAAAAATCTATTCTTAAATAGAGAGGCATTCTTGCCAACCCAAAACAGGTACTTGTGAATTAACGTGAGTACCTGTTTTTTTTGTGGATTTAATGTCGAGCAAAGCGGTTTCTTCCAAGGCCTCAGTTGGAGTTTTCACAAAACCATCAAATTTCGTTAACATGTCATTATATGACCACTAAAATTATTACAAGACATCGGTTAAACTCATTCGAATATCTGCCATCGTGATGAATAGTTTATTGGGGATATCTTGAAAAGGAATGAAACCAAACTTTTCATAGAATTCAACCGAGCCTCTTTTAGCGTCAACAATAACTAATGGGAATGCAACTGTCTCACTGGCAAATAAAAGTTTTCTTAAAGAGTCGATCAACAACCATTCACCATAACCTTGTTTTTTATAACGTTTATCAACCGCTAATCTGGCAATTAATCCGCCAGTGCTGACATTATGATGTTTTTTTCTCAATTTTATTGGCAAGGTATCAAGATTGACAGGTGTCATAGTTAATGTGTAATATCCAATAATACGTTCTGGATGAG
>JAGHAQ010000086.1 GCA_021161425.1 Candidatus Tharpella sp.
CTGGATCCGGCAGGACTGATGAAAATATGGAGATCATAGTCGATCGCGAGCCCTGAGGATCCAAAAACCAATGTCGGCATGATACTCTCCGGGGTGTCGCCATTGCACACGATAACCATCTTTTGGCTACCACTTTGTTCTGACATAACATCTTCTCCTGTAATAAATGAATCAGGTTAAATAATTTGCAGTAATCAGGCTATCTTGACAGCCATCACTCTTTAAAGGTATTTCGTGTCTCAAGCTTATTCAGTGTTGGTATCGGAAATTGGTTTAAGTGCATGGAAATATAAGGCCACCGTACGGCAAAAGGCATGAGCGAATTTGGTAAAGGGGGCCAGTATAATCAACTCCATCGCTACTGCTATGTGAAATATGGATATCCAGTTGCTCCATACCGGTTCTTCCGGCAAATAGAGGGAAATTTCCAACCCAAAACCGCTTACCCCGGAGAACCAGAGCAAAATCAAAAAGACCCAATCAGACAAAGTCGAATGGCTGGTAGACTCATCGGTTTTACGGATTCGTTTAATCAGGGCTACCGAGGTTCCATAGAGTATTAGTAAACCGGCAATCGTACCCAGCAGACGTACCGGGTACCAGATGGGAACAGAGTCTCCCAAGGCTTTGATCTCAGTGATATTAAAAACCAGGTCTATTAAGGACGCGGCCATCAATCCCAGGAATCCCCACATGATTGAGGCGTGAACAAACCACTTTTGCAAATACCAGGGCTGAGGCTCTGTGTAGCTTTCGCACTCGCCGCGGTAACGCTTCTGGCCCAAGGCCTCGATTCCGACAGCCTCCCATAAGGCACCCAGCCAGTTCAAACGAACGCCTTTCGGGAACCTATTGACTTTGCCGACTTGCGCCACCATCATCACGGTACCCCATAACCCTCCCAGAACAATGATAATAATAAAGATGACCAGATGGGCTGCTTCAGGGGTAATAAAATCAATCGAGCTCAGGGCATCCCCGGCCATCGGGCCGTGGGTAGTGTACATAAACCAACCAAATATAACCGCCAGCAAGGTCAGAAAAAAGATACTGAATCCCGGCGTGGTGTAAAGCAATTTCGCCAGGCCGGTCCGGTCGTAATGGGCGATAGCGTAGCGTCGGGCAGTGGCCATATATTCAGCGGGATCAGCCTGCCGTGGACAGGTTTTTGTACATTCACCACAGTAGTAACACAGCCAGAGCTCTTTGCTGCTCAACAACGGTTGTTGCAAACCAAGCTGGGCGAAACGGATCATGCGACGGGGAAAACTTTCGTTATCTGTAGTAAGCGGGCAAACCGCCGTACAGTTTCCGCAATTAAAACAGGATTCGATATTAACGTCGCCGTATTTTTTCATTTCAAGCAGCAAATTTGGATTTGTGCGGACACTCATTATTCTGTCTCCCTGGTCAGACCATATAGGTAATACTCGTAGTCTTCATCCAACCCCGTTTCGACTACCTTGCCGTATTTTTTCATTATAGATATGTACCACAGAACCTGGTGGGCCGGTAAACCTGTTGCCTCGGCCAGTTGCGGGATCGTGTGAGGTTTAGTCTTCAACACCTGCTGTAAGGTCTTACGGATGCTTCGTTGTTCTTTGAGCTTTGCTTGGGATATTTTAACCCGCTCCGGGTGTTGTTTACGCAGATTTGTCAACATTTCGTTTCGTTTTTTACGTTCTACTCGATCTTGTGTTGTCATGCCGGTACCCCCTCCAAGACAGGGATTTCCGCCGTGATGGCATCCACCATGGCTTCGTAATCATCTAATCGCCAACCTAAAACATCTATTGCCCGATGGCTGCAGGTGCTGACGCAGACTCCGCAACCATTACAATTGGCCGGCGTCACCACAGCCCGTTGGAAGCTAGTGCCGTTTTTCGAGAAGGTCTCCAGTTTGATTGCATCCTCTTGCGGGCAGACCCGTACACAGTCGCCGTTTCCCTGACAACGTTCGATATCAATCTGAGCTACGTAGGGTTCCATCTCGACCTGTCCTCTACCCAGTAATACTACCACCTTGGAGGCTGCGGCTGCGGCTGCGGTGCAGCTTTCCTGAATATTCATCGGACCCTGGGCGGTTCCGGCCAAAACGATCCCGACTACCGAGGTTTCCACAGGAGACAGTTTGGGGTGGACTTCGAGCAGGAAACGATCGTTTCCCGGAGTGATGTTAAAGAGGCCGATCAAATCATCTACCGGGTTGGGCATCATTCCTACAGCTAAAACTACCAAGTCAACCGGCAACTCAATTTCTTCACCCCAGGTCAGTTGATCTTTTACCTTGACCAACATGGAATAGTAAGAACCTTTTTCAGCCGGATAGACCTCGGGAATATCTTCAACAAAATAGCGCAGGAATGTTACCCCGTTTTTGCTCGCGAGCGTATAGTAATCCTCATGTCCACGACCATAGGTGCGGATATCCGTGTAGACATCGTAGATGCGGGTCTCTGGTAACCGTTCATGGATTATATTGGCTGCGTTCAATGTGGCCGTGCAACAGACTCGTGAACAGTAGTTGTTGACTTGCCCATCCGGTTGGGGTTGATGTACGTCATCGACTTGGCGACTGCCGACACAATGAATCATAGCCAGACTGCGCACGGAACGGCCATTCCATTCCAGCTTGCCGCCGGTAGGTCCATCGGCAGCAAGCAGACGTTCCAACTGAGGCAGGGTGATCACTTCAGGGAATTTACCATAGCCCATTTCACCGGGAAAGGGTTCGTAGGGTCGAAAACCGGTTGCTACCGCTACGGCTCCCACATTGATATCAAACTCGATGGGGGTGTCATCCAAGTTGATATCATGGTTATGACTGAACTCCAGACATTTTTCACAATGGGTGCAATGTTCCCAGTCCACTACCGGGCCGGCGGGATAGCATCCCGAATAAGGTTGATAGATGGCTTTGCGGGTTTTGAGGCCATAGTTGAATTCATCCGGGATCTCCACCGGGCAGGCTGCTATCGCCTGATCAACGGCATCAAAATCCGCCTTGATACCTCGTGGTTGTTGACGGATATGAATCTGGAAATTACCCACGTAGCCTTTGGTTTTTACCACCTTAGCGCCGGTATGAATGGTGATATCGGGTTCGGCCTGAACCTGCTCAAGCAAGCGTTGCAACAAGGTGCGAGCGGTTTCACCGGTGGGGAAAACACGTTCCCATTGGGCTACACGTCCACCCAGGAAATGGCTTTTTTCCACCAGGGTTACTTTCAAGCCTGACCGGGCGATATCTAGTGCGGTTCGCAATCCGGCCACCCCGCCGCCAATGACAAGGGCGTGTTTCTCCGCTTGCAACCGCACCGGTTCCAGGGGTTCCATCTTACGGGCTTTGGCGACTCCGGCCAACATCAAACGGATGGCTTTCTCGGTGGCATCTTCAGGATGGTTGTAATGCACCCAGCTATCCTGTTCTCGCAGGCCGACGTGATAATAGAGATAAGGGTTCAATCCCGCACGCTCTACTGCTTGCCGGAACGTCTGTTCGTGCAAAAAGATGGAACAGGCCCCAATCACTACCCGATTGATGCCCTTTTCTTTGATATCATCGGTAATCAGCTTTTGTCCTGGATCAGAGCACATAAACATATTGCTGTGAGAAGTTACTACGTTGGGAATATTGCGTAATGCTTCGGCAACTTGCTTACAATTAACCACATCACCGATATTACCGCCACAATTACAAACATATACACCAATGCGCGGTTCTTCTTCAGGTGATGGATCTGGTGCAAGCCCAAGTTCTTTCTCGGGCGGATTGGATTTATCGGATTGCTCAGGCATAGACCACACTCCTCTCTTTTTAGTCAGCGGCTGGCGCGGCTGGCGACCCGCTGTGCAAATGCATGTAGGCGGAGGCTTCAGCCGCAACGGCTCCGGCGGTTATAATGCTGTCCACAATATCCATGGGGCCGGTTGCCGTTCCGGTGGCAAAAATACCTTCCTGAGTGGTTACTGTGGGGGCTACATTAGAGTCCGGAATTTGGACAAAACCATCTTTTGCGGTTGCTACGTCATAGATGGGCTGGGTGTCGTAACCGGGCAGCATTCCCACTGAGAGTACCACCAAGTCGTGTTTGTTTTCAGCTACCCGGGAGTTATCGTCTATCAACTCAACCCGGACGATGGGATTTTGATCTTCGTCTTCGACAATCCGTCCCACCTTGCCCTTAACGAACTCAATCCCCATAGCTTTGGCGTTTTGGTAGAATTGTTCGTAGCCCTTACCAAAAGTGCGGATGTCCATGTAATAGATAGTAACGTCGGCCATAGGCAGGGCGCCGGAGATCAGCATGGCCTGTTTGATGGCGTACATGCAGCACACGCGCGAGCAGTAAGGCACACCCAAAGTTTCATCACGAGAGCCCGCACATTGTACGTAGGCAATTGAATCGGGTAATTTGCCATCCGAGGGACGCAATACCCGTCCGTAAGGACCGGTGGGAGCCAGCAGACGCTCCATCATCATAGCATCAATAACGTTGCGCAAATTTCCGGCGCCATACTCTTTTTTGGCGTCATAGGGGGTCACCTTAAAACCGGTTGCCAGAATGATGGTTCTGGCTTCGACCCGGAGGGTCTGAGGGGTCTGGGTAAAGTCGATACAATCGGCGGGGCAGGCTTTAATACATTTACCGCAAAAGATGCAGGAGTCAATATCGATTATTGCTTTCTGGGGAACCGCGGTTGTGAACGGTACATAGATAACCCGGTGTGCCGTCCGGCCGAACTCATTCTCCACGTCCGGTAAATCAAGAGGGCAAACGAGTTCGCAGGAACGACAACCGGTACAATTATCTTCTATTACATAACGGGGTTTCTGTATGACTTGAACACTAAAACCGTCGTCGTTACGGGTGACTGATTGTACCTCGCAATAGGTCAGCAGCTGAATATTTTCGTGATGAGCCGTCGCCGCCATTTTGGGGGTCGTAATACAACTGCAACAGTCGAGGGTGGGAAAAACCTTGCTCAGGCCGATCATCATGCCCCCAATACTGGGACTGTGCTCTACCAGGGCAACCTGATGGCCTTGGTTGGCCAAATCCAGAGAGGCTTGCATTCCGGCAATGCCGCCACCGACGACCAGGGTGTCTACGTGAATTTTGTCAGATTTCATTTCCACATTCCTCTTTTTCTTATGCTGGTTGTGTCTCTACGGTGGTAAGGGGTGCGGTAACTTCCCGATTTCATCCAGTAACTGCTCCATTTTATGGACTTCTTCAATAAATGGACGGACACACACGGTGCAGATAGCCGCCAAGCGCAACCGGTTGAGATCAAGCTTACGTTCCTTCATTAATTCGTAGGTCTTGTTGATTATCTCCGCAGTTCGTTCAGGTGCACCCTTGTAAGGGCAATCGGTACCACTGAACATAACAATAATACCGTCGAAACCGCGTTCAAAGGCCCGCATGTAAAAAGTTTCTGGAAATATGGCCGCGCTCATGACTGGTAGGATGTAAGTGTTAGGAGGGTATTCCAAGTGTTCCTGGCCAACGGAATCCGCCCCTCGATACCCACCGGACAGGGTTCCCAGAATCAGAATTTTAGGCCTGTTATTATTCGTGCTTGTCGCCATTGGTAGTTCCCCTTCCGCCATTGAGTGCGCCCTCCAGTAATGCAGGGACAGAATTCAACTCTGTTTCCACGCGAAGCAGGGCGAAACAATGCCCCCTGGCTCTATCGATTTGCTGAAAAATGCTTTTAGGATTATTCCTTCGCTATTTCTGGCGCCGGATAAAAAGCCGGTCATAGGCGCCCTCATCAACGAAGCCCATAAATTCATTGCCGGTCTTCTTGCACCAGCGGGTCAAGCTATCCCGGGTGTCTTGTGAACCGGCCCAGATTTCCAATACCTCACCGGTTTTAACACTGCCAATACTTTTCTTGGCCTCCAGTAATGGGCCGGGACAGGCGCAGGTCCGGGCGTCAACGGTCTTTGTAGCTTTAACATTTGCGAGATCTTCTGCTGTAGTAGACATGACATTTCTCCTCAGTTGAAATATGAATGGCGAATTGCCTCTTTTGACCCGTTAAGAAATAAATCAGTTAAGTCTGAATATGAGTAGATTATATCTATATATAGATGTATGGTAATCATTGCAAAGTAATTTCCATCTACGCTCATTGTTAATAATTGTCAAGATTTAATTGTGGTTATTGCTTTTTTTTCGCTGATGATCAATAATTACCGTTCGGGCTCTGCAGGCGTGCCGGAAAGCGGTGTGATCTTGACTATGATAATGCGATTGTGGGCGGTTTTTGTTATCAATGGGGTCAGACTCGATTGCTCTTGAAAATGTGAAAACTATATTACCAATTCAACGGTGTGGATTACTGTTCCTGAACAACCAGTCTGCAGCCTAGGAGGCTGTCCGAGAATGCAGAAAATAATTTTCACACCACTATATATGGTGCTTTTTCTGTATGAAAACACGATATATTGTGGCCACTTTTCAAAAAGTTCTATTCTCGGACAGCCTCCTAGAGCTTTCGTTACTTTGCTGATTGTCATGAAATGTGGATTGCCACCTTCCGCCAGAGATTTATATAGACTTGCGCGAGTAACTCCGGCTTCTTAAAGGTGTTGAAATGTATCCAATTTTAGCCGGATATAATTATTTTCTAGCCATAAAA
>JAGHAQ010000089.1 GCA_021161425.1 Candidatus Tharpella sp.
GGTTAAAAAAGTATACCGCCAAATAAAAAATTTACATTCTCCATTACTACTTTTCTTGTGTTATGTTTATGTGTTATGTTTATAAGTGAGACTTGGAAACATAACTTAACGAATGTGATTTCACTAACCCAAGAATTATTCTCTGAGTCTATCCCGTTTGGCCGGGAACCGACTTTTCCTTCATTTTTCAGCTATTTCCATGACCAACGCCCGGCTCGGCCGGTTGCACATCGTTTTCCATCATCTTCTTCGGACAGCCTCATAGGAGTTTGTAATGGTATTGGAGATAGGCAATATAAATGTGCAAGAGATCGTATTCGGAGAGCAGACCCGACTCCGGGAAAAACGTCTCACAATTGCCGGACAAAAACTCAGCGAACACCTCAAAACCCACGAAACCGCACATGGCGGTTATGATCCAACCTACGCAAATCAAGATCCCAACCGGATTCTGCCTTTGGATGCGGTCCGCGAACTCGAAGCCCAAAAAGCCTTCGGATCTCTCCACCCATACTATTACACCACCGTCGGCAATGCCACGCCGGTCGCCAAAGCCCAACAGTTCGGCCGGGAGATCGCAAAAAAACTGGTTAAAGACGGCGTCCAGGCAGTCATCCTGACCTCGACCTGAGGCACCTGCACCCGTTCGGCGCAACGATGGCCAAAGAGATAGAGAGAGAGGGCTTAACGGTCGTCCACGCCTGCTCCATCGTCCCGATCTCAAAAACCGTGGGAGCCAACCGCATCGTCCCGACGATCGCCATTCCCCACCCTTTCGGCGATCCCGAAAAGAGCCCGGAGGAGGAGCGAAAACTCCGCCGGGAACTGGTCCAAAAGGCTCTCAAAGCCATGACCGTAACCATCAAGGAACAAACCGTTTTTTGAGAATAAAGTTAAACAGATGTTAGTGACCATGCAGGCCACCCCTCACTAAGAATAGTTAATATTTTTATACTGCAAGCAGTATTGACATCTACGCTTGGCCGATTATAATTGAAATTAATGTAACTATTCAGGTACATTAACAACTTTGGCCGGTCTGGGGCTCTTTTTTCGCCCTGAGCGGTAGCGAAGAAGTGCTCTTGGGGTACCGTTTCTTGGTCTCCGACCGCAACTCCATAAAATCATATGAAAAGCAAACAATCTTCCAATAGAATGAATGATTCTGTCAATATACAGCCACAACTGCTGCCATGGTGGCGTTATCTCACCTGGTTTTTCGTCATTCTGGCATTTTCCTTGTACTGGCTCAATCCTGACCAGAATCAACCACAAAAATTTTCCTACACCGAGTTTAAGGAAAAGGTCCGTGCCAATGAAGTTGCCAGGGTAACGCTACAAGGCGATCAGGTTTCGGGTAGTTTGCGGCAGATTGATCTTTCCAAGGCGGCAGACGAAAAAAAAGTTCCGCTTCGCTTCGTGACCACGCTGCCGCCGGTGGATGATCCGGAACTGATCTCTTTACTGGAGCAACATCGGGTCGAAGTGCATGCCATTTCGGAACAGACCATTTGGTGGATGCAGGCTTTGATCGGTGTACTTCCCTGGCTGTTGATTATCGGCCTGTTCTGGTACGCCAGCGGCAAAATGCAGAAACGTATGACCGGTGCCGACAGCCCCTGGGGAGGCATTTTTGGCTTTAGCAAATCCAGGGCCAAGCGTTTTCGCAAAGGCGAGTCTGAACTGACTTTTGACAATGTCGCCGGGTTGGAGAATGCCAAGCGGGATCTACGAGAAATAACCGGTTACCTCAAAAACCCGGATCACTATCGCAAACTGGGCGCCAAGATTCCCAAAGGCGTTCTGCTCATGGGACCACCGGGTACCGGCAAGACCTTGTTGGCTAAGGCCGTAGCCGGCGAAGCCGATGTGCCTTTCTTCAGTATCAGTGGATCGGAATTCATCGAGATGTTCGTTGGTGTCGGTGCCTCCCGGGTGCGGGATATGTTTGCAAGCGCCAAGAAGGAAGCACCGGCCATTATCTTTATCGATGAAATTGACTCAGTGGGCCGGGCTCGCGGCACCGGCCTTGGCGGCGGTCATGACGAACGTGAACAAACCTTGAATCAAATATTGGGTGAGATGGATGGCTTTAATCCCAATGAAGCCGTAGTGGTATTGGCCGCCACCAATCGTCCCGATGTACTCGACCCCGCATTGTTGCGCCCGGGACGTTTTGACCGCAAGATAACGTTGGACCTCCCGGACAAAAAGTCACGCCGGGCAATCATGGATATTCACTCAAGGGATGTTCCTCTGGCCGATGATGTTGATATGGATCGTCTGGCGGCGCTTACTATCGGTTTCTCCGGAGCAGATCTGGAAAATTTCATTAACGAAGCTGCCTTACTATCGGGACGTGAAGATAAAGAGAATGTCAATATGGCATCGCTACTTAACGCCCGGGATAAAGTCGTACTCGGTAGCAAACGAGAAATGATCATTGGCGACAAAGAGAAGAAACTAATCGCCTATCACGAAGCGGGGCATGCGTTGGCAGCCAGCTTGCTACCTAACGCCGACCCCCTGGACAAGGTCACGATTATCCCGCGTGGACAGGCGCTGGGCGTCACTGAACAGATCCCTGAAGAGGAACGATACAATTTGCAACAAAGTTATCTGCATGACCGCATCGGGGTAATGCTGGGGGGCCGGGTGTCTGAACAAATGATATTCGGTGAAGTCAGTTCCGGCGCCGAAAACGATCTTAAACAAGCAACCCGTCTGGCCCGCCATATGGTGACGCATTGGGGAATGAGTGAGCAGCTCGGACCAGTCGCCTTTCACCGGGGAGAGGAACATATTTTTCTCGGGCGAGAAATGACCCAGCAGCGAGATTTCAGTGAACACACCGCTCAGATCATTGACGATGAAATTTGCAATTTGGTCAAAAGTATCGAGAAAGAAGTAATGAAATTGTTAAAGGAACATCGCCGGCTACTGAAAAATCTGGCTGAAGCCCTGCTGGGAAAAGAAACCTTGGAAGCAGATGACATTCAGTCGATCATCGACAAAGAAAAAGTAGAAGAAGAAGACATTAGGTAACTAAAATGGTGATTATCCAAGTGCTATCCGTTTTTAAAAAAGAGAGTGGAAAAAGGTCATGAACCGAACCCAATCAGTTATCCGGATATTTTTACTGCTACTGCTGACAGTCGTAATGTTTTCCTTGCCGTTAATTACTGTTTCATCAGTTCATGCCGAGGACAAACAATTAAAAATCGGTGTTTTAGCCAAACGTGGGGCTAAACACTGCCTGCAAAAATGGTCGGCCACCGCCGAATATCTCTCCCAAAATATATCAGGCTACTCATTTTCGATTGTCCCGCTCAATTTCGATCAGGTTCTTACGGCCACCAAAAAAAGCGAAATTGATTTTGTGCTGACCAATTCCAGCTATTATGTCACGCTGGAAATTAATCATCAGGCAGATCGGCTTGTCACCCTGATAAATAAGGATGTTCACAATAAGCCTATGAGCACTTTTGCGGGAGTAATCGTTACCCGGGCCGACCGCCAGGACCTTA
>JAGHAQ010000022.1 GCA_021161425.1 Candidatus Tharpella sp.
CCCCTTTTAGCTCTGCAATTGCATCTAAAAGGACAATTACCACCAGAACGTGCTGTTACTTTCATGGAAATAAGCTATTGACCCAGTACTTTTTGGCGGCTGAATCTTAAAACGGGAATGGCTGGTTTATTGACTGGTTCTTACAAAGTAGCAGTCAGTATCCGGTCTTGAGATTCTGGTTTGTCAGTCTCTGTTTGCTGGTAGGTCTGTTGGCGCTCAACCTGGTCATTTGCAATTGGCGGCGCTTCCCTCCCAAACTAGGTTTAAGTAGGCAAAAATGGCTGATGTTTCTCATCCATCTGATCTTTGGACTCCTGGTCGCAGGACACGGGGCCGGATTTATCTGGGGCTGGCGCCCGCCACCGGTAAAAGCCCACATGAACAGCTCAATAGAACTCGACCAAAAGCACCAGCTAACAATCAAAGAGATTATCTTTCACGACGATCCCCAAATTTTAAAAAAGCCGCACAATGAATGGAACAGTGATGATTTCAACTTTTATAAGAACCGAGCCAACGTCAGTTTGAGTAAGAATGGGGTCGAAATTATAAGTGGTGAAATCGCCACTTATAATCCTCTGCAAAAAGGCTCTTTGCAAATCACGTTGCTGGGATTTACACCGCCGGCACCCGGCACGTCGACTCCGGGAATTCGTTTACAGGCTAGCCGAGCACCATTTGCCCGCCCCATAATCTGGCTTTTTCATATTATGATTTTATTAACTTTTGTCTATTTTATGATGACCAGCAAAATGCCGGTCATTGGGAAAACAGATTTAAACTCAGAGTACAATTCAAACCAAACAAGATGAAACACCATGCTCAATTATTGCAAAAGACTGTTGCTTGTCATAACGCTTCTTTTAACAACCCTATTCATGATTCCGACAGTTTATGCAACAGAAACCGCAAACGATAAAGGAGTTTTCGAGCTTGGTACGATTGTGGTTACCGGTCAGAGTGAAAGGGTTGCAGCAATCAATACTAATGAAATCTTGAACCTGGAAGATTTGCAATTAAATAACAGTATTACGGTTGGTGATGCACTTGACACCCTACCCGGAATTTCTACCACCATCGGCACCAAGAATGAACAGAACTTTACGATCAGGGGGTTCGATCAACGTTATGTGCCGATTCTCTATGACGGTATCCCGATTTCAGTACCCAATGACGGCTATGTCGATGCAGCGGTTTTAAGTACTGACAATCTTTCCCAAATCACCGTCAGTAAAGGTTTAAGTTCGGTACTTTACGGACCTAACTCAATGGGTGGAGTAATTAATCCCATCAGCCGCAAACCTGAGAGTGCTTTTGAAGGAGACATTACCCTCGGCGTTCAGGAAGTTGACGGTTATCGGACAGCCATCAATCTCGGCACCCGGCAGGAGAAATGGTATATGGCACTGGGCGCCAGCATTGTCGATCAGAGAACTTTCAGGTTGCCCGACGATTTTTCAGATAGTCGTAACGAAAGTGGCAATAATCGCAATAATGTGGAAAGAAAAAACAAAACCGGATCATTTAAAGTCGGTTGGCTACCGGCGCCGGGCCATGAATATGCCATCGGCATCAACGTCGTTGATGCCGAGCATGAAGTTCCAGCGCATACCACGGCTGCCAGCGGTCGGGAGTTAAAATATTGGCGTTTCACCAACTGGGAAAAAATGACCACCTATTTTATTGGCGATTCTCAGCTCATGGATGGCCTCAAATTAAAAACCCGCATTTTTCGCGACGACTACAAGAACACCCTGGATTCATATGATAACGACGACTACTCGAGCCAAAATACACGCCGCACTTTTCACAGTACTTACGACGATTACTCCTGGGGTGGATCGTTAACTCTGCACAGCAAACAACTGGCCCGCCAAAAACTAAGCCTGGCTTTTCACTATAAAGAGGATATTCATAAAGAACAGGATAATTATGGTAAAGCCTGGGAGCGTTATGAAGCAACCACCTACTCCCTGGGCCTCGAAGATGATATTCAAATTACCGATTATCTCAATCTTGTACTGGGCCTGAGTTTTGATCTACAGGATCCGAAATATGCCAACGGTGGTAAGGTTCGATCCAGTGAGGAGAGCTTTAACCCGCAAATCGGCCTGATCTGGACACTCAATGATCGTACAATCACGCATGCCTCAGTCGGCCGTAAAAGCCGTTTCCCCACTCTCTTCGAACTCTACGCCAGCTATCTTGCCAGCAGTATTCCCAACCCTGGACTTGAAAAAGAGACCTCCATCAATTACGAAGTCGGCATCGACCACGAGCTTGCTGACCACACATGTTTTTCTCTGACCTTTTTTTATTCCGACGTTGAAGATCTTATTGTGCGGCGCAAACTACCGGCTGGTGATATGTACAGCAACACCGGCAAAGCCCGTTTTCAGGGCTTTGAAGCGGGAATCACCTCAAACTTTCTGCCCCGCCATAGTATCACCGCTCACTATACCTTTCTCGATGCCGACAACCGTTCTGCCGATCGGGACAACGATCACCTTGAGGGAGTCACCAGACATAAATTCTTTTTCAGTGACCTGATCAAAATTACTGAAAGGATATATCTTTTTGCCAAATTTGAATGGTATGACAAACGCTGGGAAGAGAATATAAATGATAGAAACAATTGGCATGAGATCGATAGTTTCGCCCTGATGAATGCTAAAATTATGGTTAAACTGCCCCGTCAGGTCGATCTTGAAGTTGGTTTTCGTAACCTTTTTGATAAAGAGTATGAACTCAGCCCCGGCTTTCCCCGACCCGGCCGCACGGCTTTTGCCGAAATCAAATACAGCTTCTAAAGTAGCTGTTAGCTTGAACTATTTTTTATTAGCATCTTTGCGTTTTTGCGAAAGATAAATGTTTTTAACCAACAGGTGTAACTTGATGAGTACAACAAAACTTTGGGGGAAAAAGACATTTTCGGCCATCATCATGATCCTGGCCCTTTTTGTTTTGCCCCTGACCGGCTGGAGTGAAACTCAAACTTTCAAAGATATGGCGGGTCGCAACGTGACCATTTGCGATGATGTCGAAAGAATCGTCACCACTTTCAAACCGGCGACCCTCTCGGTTTTCGCTTTGGGATTGCAGGGGAAAATTGTCGGCATCGATAGCAGTGCACAACATGATCGGTTGTTTAAGGCGATGTTGCCGACAGTTTCCGACCTGCCCGGGGTTGGAACAAAATCAAGGGGTATCAATTTTGAAACCGTGGTCTCACTCTCCCCCGATCTGGTGATCCTCTATGCCCAAAAAGATGGTATTGAACTGGCCGAGAGGCTTGCCGTAATGAAGATTCCGAGTATCATAATTCTTCCCGAGAGTTTTAAAAGTGTAAAAACATCCCTGCAAATTATTGCCCAAGCTACCGGTGTAACTGAGCGGGCCGCCGAGATCAATACGGTCATGGATGCTACGTTGAAGCTGGTTGAAAAAAGGATCAACCGGCTCTCTCCTGATGATCGTAAAACCGGCTATTTTGTCAGTCCTCGGGGATTGTTCAGCACGGCTACCGGCAACATGCTTCAGGATGATATTTTCAGCCGCGCCGGGGTTGTCAATGTGGCCCACGATCTTCAAGGTTATTTCCAGGATATCTCGCCGGAACAATTTGTGGCCTGGAATCCCGATCTGGTTATTTTATCCCAACATCTTCACCAACATGTCGTAAAACGGCTCAATGATCCAGCTCTCAAACAAGTGACCGCCGTTGCCCAAAAAGCGGTATACCGCTTTCCTAGTGACTTGGCTCCCTGGGATTTCCCCTCACCACTTGCGGTTCTCGGCACCCTCTGGCTCGCCGACAAGAGCTATCCGGAACTTTTTCAAGATGTTGACATTGACCGGGAAATTGATAATTTCCATCATCGCCTGTTCGGCAAATCGCTAAGCGACATGCACGGCAACCTCAATGATCAGGTTTATTAAACAGGGTGAAAAAGACAAAACCCCTTATTATTTTTCTGCTCACTGTTTTGCTGGTTTTGTTCTTGTCACTCCTGGTGATCGGCAGGTTTAAAATTACGGCCTCCGACATTGGTTCTATGATCAATGCCCTGTTTTCCGGGAAGGCTGTCGGAGAGGAACTTATATCAAAACAGCTCGTCTTCTGGTGGATAAGGTTGCCGCGATGCATCATGGCGATATTGGTCGGCATGGGACTTTCGGTCTCCGGGGCCGTCTATCAAGCCTTGTTTAGAAACCCTCTGGTCTCTCCCGATATCTTAGGGGTTGCGGCCGGGTGCACGTTCGGCGCGGCATTGGGACTTATTCTTCCCGGCAACAATTTCTCCCTGATCCATATTCTCTCCTTGGGCTTCGGCCTTCTGGCGGTTACCATGACCGTCGCTATCGCCCGGCTCATCTCGGTCAAGTCGGTGATCGTGCTGGTGTTGGCCGGCATGGTGATTTTGTCGTTTTTCAATGCCCTGCTGATGGTGCTCAAATATTTTTCAGACCCCTATGATGAACTTCCAAGCATCGTCTTTTGGATCATGGGCAGTCTCTCCCGGGTAAACTGGAATGACATTCTGCTCATTGCCCCGATTACGGGGGTGGGGCTCATTTTCTTCTTGTTAATGCGCTTTCGCCTCAACATCCTCTCTCTGGGCGATATCCAGTCAAAATCTTTAGGCATAAACCCTTCCATGTTCAGGCTCATTTTTATTGTTGCAAGCTCGTTCATTGTTGCCTTGACGGTTGCCACCTGCGGTCAGATCTGCTGGATAGGCTTGATCATTCCCCACATGGCCAGGACCCTGGTGGGTCCGGATCACAAACGCATGCTTCCCGTAACCGCCCTGTTGGGAGCTATATTCCTGCTCGCCGCCGATGGAGTGGCTCGGTCAATCTCTTCAGCTGAAATTCCTGTGGGAATCGTCACCGCCCTAACCGGGGCCCCGATTTTCGCTTTTCTGCTCTACAAAAACCGGGGGAGTGGATGGGTGTAATTCTAAAATGCCGAGCCCTCGGATTTAAATACGGGAAAACCCGAATCCTTGAAGATATAAGCTTCGAGGTCGAATCGGGGCTTTTTTACGCAATCTTAGGAAAGAACGGTTCGGGGAAGACAACTCTACTCCATTGTCTTAATGGAATTTTACAACCTGATTGCGGAAATATCGAAATTGGGCAGCAAGATATCACCACCATGTCACGGAAACAGGTGGCCCAACAAGTCAGCCTTGTGCCGCAGGAACACTTGGATGTTTTCCCTTTCACGGTGTTGGATGTAGTAGTCATGGGCCGGGCTCCGTTTCTCAAGATGACCCAGACCCCGAGTGATAACGATTATCGACTGGCCATGGAGGCCTTGAAAGTGTTAGCTTCTGAAAATCTCGCTAACGCCAATTTTAATCGAATTTCCGGCGGGGAGCGCCAAATTGCACTTCTGGCCTCGGCCCTGGTGCAAACCAGCAAGATCATGCTTTTAGATGAGCCCACCAACCATCTTGATTTCAACAACCAGTATCGACTACTCTCCAAGATCAAAGAGTTATGTCGAACCCGAAAAACCAGTGTCGTTGCAACTATGCATGACCCCAATATGGCCATGCTTTATGCCGATTGTGTGATCATGATAAAAAACGGTCGTATCGTGGCCGCAGGCCACACCGAAGAGATCATGACGACAACCAACATCAACACACTCTATGAAACCCGGTCGGTCGAGATTAGCACGCTCGGCAACAAAAACTTTTTCCTGCCGGAGTCAGCGGTAGCCGGCTTAAAGCTTAAGGGCAAGAGTTGTTGATGCAGATAATTATAACCGGAGGAAGACAATCCGGGAAATCGACCCTGGCAGCCCGGCTGGTGCAATTTTTAAACAGCAGGGGAGTTACGCTGTCCGGGATTCTTGCGCTTGGGCTCTGGCAGGATGATCAACGCCAGGGGTTTGATCTGGTTGATCTGAAAACCGGGGCAAAGTGCCCTCTTGCGAGACGACAGACCGACCCGGAAGATGGCACTATAAGACCTTTTAAGTTTTTCGAAAAAGGCCTGATTGCAGGGGCCAAAGCTCTTGATCGGGAGTGCTGCCGCAATACTTCCGTAATCATGGTCGATGAAGTCGGTAAACTTGAACTAAACGGAGAGGGGTGGGCCCGATTTCTTGAACCTCTTCTCTCGATTCGGTCGGCCGTTCACATCTGGATCGTCAGAGAAAACCTGGTCGAAAAAGTGAGCCGACGGTGGAACCTTGAGCCCGTGGAAATCATCCATGTCGAAGATGATGGTAGTTTTGAAAAGCTTATATTTTTCTTGAAGAAAGGATCAGTTCTATGAACCATAATCAAACTCAAAAAGAGATGATAGATTTTATTTTAGGACAGCTCGACACAATACCGGATCAACCGGTCACCCGACTTACCTACGGTGCCCATATCGTGGCCGTCGAGAGCCACACCATGGGACTTGCCACTTGGGCCTCGGAAAAACATCCCGTGCCGGTTGACGACCTTCCCGATGCCGACCAAGCCGTGTCGGTGAAGGAGCTGGCCCAACTGCTTCACGATGACAACCCTCTCAAAAGTTCATTGGGACTTGCCGCGCTCAACTCCCTGCTTCCCGACCCGGTACTTGACGATCTGCTTGATATCAATGCCGGCGATCTGATTATGGATCTTGGTAAGGAAAAATTTGTTTCGGTTATCGGTCATTTCCCTTTTGTCGAACGTATGCAGGGGTGTTTTAAAGAGTTTATGGTTTTTGAGAAAAAGCCCCAGTCCGGAGATCTTGAGGCCGATCTCATCCCCAAACACCTGCCGTCGGCCGATCTTGTCGCGATCACGGCAACCACCGTTTCCAACAAAACCTTGGCCGGGATCCTCCCTTGCTGTTCTCCCTCAGCAACAAAGCTGCTCATCGGCCCAAGCACGCCGCTCTCTCCGATGATGTTTAAGCTGGGGTTCAATTATATCGCCGGGATTGTCGTCGAAGATAAGAATCTTGCCCGACAGGGAATCGAGAATGGCTTAGCCTTCAAACAGTTGCAGGGAGTAAGGCATGTAATCCTTCGCACCAACAACTCAGCTTGTCACGAAACAATGCTTCCGCAACAACGAAAATCGTAACCTTTCATTCTTCGTTCTGCACCTCAAACCTGGAACTTTTATGGTTTTGTCTGATTTTTGATTTTTTTACGATTCGATCATTTTTCTCACTGCAGGGAATGCAGATATTTTTACCTTGCCGTTTGCTAATACGGGTCTCCATAACAGCTTCACCGCAACTATCACAGACTACCGAGGCCCTCACGCGAGCTTTTTCCGGTGCCTCTATCGTAACCGGCAGCAACGAGACAATCTCGGCCTCATCCACCTCCAGAAGCCACTTGATAAAGGCTGTACGGTCAGCCCTTAAATCCGCTGGAATGGCTGCCTGCTTCAAAGCAACCCTAACCCCCTGACCGGTTTTACGGGCATAGAAGGTATAGGCCTGCTTACCGTAATCCTTGAAGATCAGGTTACCCTTACCAAAAGTACAACCGCTGATAAACTGCAGGGCATCGACGCCGCAGGCATTGTTTTCGGTAATGGCCACCAACTCCTCATCTTCAGAACGATACTGAGCCAGATATGTCATGGCCGCCACCGTCATCCTGTAACCCATAGCCAGGCCCGGACAACTGTGACCGTGAAAGGCTATCATCTCATCATATTTAATCGACATTTTAATTTCTCCTCTTATTGGTTCAAATTTTCACTCAACCAACTTAACCTGAAGATTTCTTCAAAAACACCCATGAGATTGTCTGATAATACCCTTTCCCCCCAACCCTGCAACATGCTTAAGATTTGAGAAAATTGCTACTTTCGGACAACCACCTATGCTATAGCTTATCATAAAGTGGCAAATAACTTCCATAACAATGAGGTCAACTGTAAAAAATTCACCAGAAAGGTTTTACATGCAAGCATCAAGCATTGACATCGATAAACATCTCTGTAACGGCTGCGGTATATGCGTCAAGGCCTGCCCGGCCCGGGCCTTTTCGATCGTTGCCGAAAAAGCCGAACTAATCGGAAGCTGTACGTTTGCCTGCGACCATTGCGCTGCCAGCTGTCCACAACAGGCCATCACTGTTGGCTTTACTGAAGAACGTGAGTCTTTTGAGTTTGCCAGTTTCACCGCCGAAGAAGCAGCCGAAAACCCCTCACATATCAGCACCACGGCCCTGGTGGCCATGATGCGCGCCCGCCGCTCCTGCAGAGTCTACCAGAAGCGACCGTTAAGTCGCGAAATCCTCGAAGATCTCGTCAAAATCGGCCTGACGGCACCATCCGGGACCAACAGTCAGAAATGGACTTTCACAATCATCAGCTCACGCCCGAAAATGCTGATTTTCGGTGAAAGCATCGCGGCATACTACAAAAAACTCAACCGACTCGCAGAGTCCAACTGGCTGCGCAAGCTCTTAAAACTTTGCGGCCGTCCGGAACTCCACACCTATTACAGGGAGTATTATGATTCGATCAAGGAGGGACTTTCTCAATGGTATGAAAAAAAAGAGGATCGCCTCTTTCATGGAGCCACTGCCGCCATCCTTATCGGTGCCCAACCGGGAGCCAGTTGTCCTCAGGACGACGCCCTGCTGGCCACGCAAAACATTCTTTTAGGTGCTGAATCCATGGATCTGGGCAGCTGTTTGATCGGCTTTGCTGTCGAGGCCCTGAGCCGGGACCGAAAAATCAAAGAGATGTTGAAAATTCCTGCCGACGAAACCATCTATGCCGTCATTGCCCTAGGCTACCCCGCCATCTCTTTCCCACGTCCCGCCGGCCGGCGCAAAGTACCAATCCGATGGATATAGTGAAAAAACAGCAAATCGAATGGGCGCTGAGAACTTGACAGAACCTGTAATTCAAAAGGCTACCCAAGAGCGCGAAAAGAGCCGAAACAGCACCATCGTTACCAACAAAGAAGAGTGGCAGACTTTTTGGACAAACCCCAAACGCAACGTCATAAAAGAATACTTGATTTCCCCACTTTATAGA
>JAGHAQ010000063.1 GCA_021161425.1 Candidatus Tharpella sp.
ATATGTACGTTGGAGTTTCAAGATCACCGCCCTCTGTATGACTGGTTTATTGAGCAGCTAGCGGTTCCTTCCCGGCCCCGGCAGATCGAGTTTGCCCGGCTCAATCTCAGCTATACGGTGATGAGTAAAAGGAAGTTGTTACAGTTGGTCAACGATGGTCTGGTCGATGGTTGGGACGATCCGCGTCTGCCGACGATTTCCGGTCTTAGAAGGCGCGGTTTTACGTCGGATTCGATCCGTAATTTCTGTGAACGGATCGGGGTGGCCAAACGCAACAGTATGGTCGATGTAGCACTTCTGGAGCACGCCGTGCGTGAGGATCTTAACCGTAAGGCCCCGAGATACATGGCGGTTTTAAAGCCGTTGAAAGTGATTATCGAGAATTATCCTGAAGATCAGATTGAAGAGCTGGAGGCCGTAAATAATCCTGAAGATCAGACTATGGGGAGCCGTAAGGTTCCTTTTGCCCGCGAGATCTATGTCGAGCGCGACGATTTTATGGAGGATGCTCCGAAAAAATTCTATCGTCTGACGCCGGGTCGCGAAGTGCGTCTGCGTTATGCCTATTATATTCGCTGTGAACGGGTCGAAAAAGATGTCGATGGAGAGGTTACGGTCTTATATTGTACCTATGATCCTGAGACTCGGGGAGGTTCATCACCCGACGGCCGCAAAGTTAAAGCGACTTTACACTGGGTAGCGGCCCCGACTACTATTTCTGCCGAAGTGCGTCTCTATGACCGGCTCTTTTCTGATCCCGATCCTGGTGCCGAAAAGGATGGACAACCATTTACGGCAAAGATTAATCACGATTCTCTTACCGTCTTAAATAATTGCAAACTTGAACCATCTCTGGCGAAGGTTTCTGCCGGGGTCTCGGTTCAATTTGAGCGTCTTGGTTATTTCACTCTCGATAATCGAGAGAGCGTGACCGAAAAGTTGGTTTTTAATCGTACCGTTACCCTTCGAGATGCTTGGGCTAAAAAGGCAGGGAAACGAAAATAGAGATCTGAGTAAAAATATATCTTTGGTTATCCTGTCGTCTAATTCCCCATTGTTGTTGCAATACAAGGTTTTCCCTCCTTTATCTCTATGTGGGCCTCGCCGCCCTGTTTCAGTGAACCAAAAAGCAGTTCGTCGGCTAGTGGGTCTTTGATACTTACCTGGATCAGACGATCCAGGGGACGGGCTCCGAATTTGGGTTCGAAGCCTTTTTCTGCAAGCCATTCTCGGGTCTCTGCACTTAAAAAGAGTTTGACTTTGCGGGGTTTAAGAAAAATATCAAGTAGGGCCATGAATTTATCGACGACCTTGAGCATGATCCCCCGGTTTAAGGGGTGAAAAAAGATGATTTCATCAAGTCGGTTACGAAATTCCGGGGTAAAAAGCTTTTCCAGGGCTTTGCGGCCTTTCTCCTGCGGCCTGTCGTCATCAGGTTCTCCGAAGCCGATACTGTTGGCAGCCATCTCCCGGGCTCCGGCATTGCTGGTCATGACCAGGATGGTATGGCGAAAATCGGCCTTTTTGCCATTGTTGTCGGTTAAAGTGGCGTAATCCATGATCTGCAGTAAAATTCCAAAGATATCTGGATGGGCTTTGTCAATTTCGTCAAAGAGAACCAAGGCATGCGGGGTTTTCCTGATCTGTTCGGTTAAAAGCCCTCCCTGCTCAAAACCGACATAGCCGGGCGGTGAGCCGATGAGGCGGGCCACAGCATGTTTTTCCATGTATTCACTCATGTCAAAACGTAAAAGCTCAATCCCGAGACGGCTGGCGGCCTGACGGCAGATCTCGGTTTTACCGACCCCGGTTGGTCCGGTAAAGAGAAAAGAACCTAAAGGACGTTCCGGTTGATTGAGCCCGGCATGCGCTCTTTTTAGAGCCCGATAGAGGGCGGCAATAGCTTCATCTTGGCCGAAAATCTGACTTTTCAGATGGTCGTCGAGGCGGGCCAGTCGGGCGGAGTTATCAGCCGTTACTTTCTTGACCGGAACCTGGGCGATCTGGGAGACGACTTTTTCGATCTCCGGTACCCGGATCGTCCGTATCTTCAAGTTGCCGGCAGCTAGACGGACTGCAGCTGCGGCTTCATCGATAACATCAATCGCTTTGTCCGGCAGGCAACGGTCGTTTATATAGCGGGCTGAAAGTTCCGCCGCCGCTTTCAAGGCGGTCTGGCTGTAGTGGACTTGATGGTGTTCTTCAAAGCCGGGTTGTAAACCTTTGAGGATGGCGTACGTTTCAGCAACACTAGGTTCGGCCAGGGTTATCGGTTGAAAACGGCGGGCCAGAGCTCGGTCTTTGCTGAAATTCTGTTTATACTCTTCATGGGTGGTGGAGCCGATGCACCGTATATGGCCGGCGGCCAGGATCGGTTTAAGGATATTGGCCGCATCCATCGAGCCGCCGCTGGTTGCTCCGGCCCCGACCAGGGTGTGGATCTCATCGATGAAAAGAATGACCTTCTCTTTTCCCTCAAGTTCCTTGATAATTCCCTTAAGCCTCTCCTCAAATTGGCCCCGATATTTAGTGCCGGCCAGAACCGCTCCGAGATCTAGGGCGTAGACTTCATAGTCGAGCAGACTCTCTGGAGCTTCACCGTTGTTGAGGCGCAAAGCCAGACCTTCCGCCATCGCAGTTTTGCCGACGCCGGGTTCACCAATAAATAGGGGATTGTTTTTCTGCCGCCGACAAAGAACCTGCAGGGTTCTTTGCATCTCTTTTTGACGGCCGATAAGCGGGTCGATGGCCCCGGATGCGGCCTTGGCTTTGAGATCTACCGTAAAAGTTTGAAGAGGGCTTAGTTTCTCCTGACTTCTTGATTGTTGATGATCTCTGTTGTCAGGGTCAGGGTTGTCGGAGTCGGTATTGTTCGGACGGAAGGAAGGCTCTGGAGTCGTTCGTTTCCGGTTTTCGGTTTGCGGATAGGCCGCGCTTTCGTCATTGTTGGAAATCAGGCGCAGGATGTCGAGACGGGAGATGCCTTGGTCGCTAAGAAAAAAACAGGCGTGGGTTTCCTCCTCTTCAAAGATTGAGGCTAAAAGGTCGCCGATTTCGGCTTCCGGCTTTTGTGCCATCTGGACATGGATTAAGGTGCGCTGAATGAGGCGCTGAAAAGCGACGGTTTCGGTCGGATTGTCGTTGCTGCCGTTTTTCAGCTTTGGCATTTTTGCGGAGAAATAGTTTTCCAGGCGAGCAATCAGGGTGACAACGTCACCGCCGCACTCTTCAACGATCTTACGACCGTTCTCAACCTGTAAAAGCGTATAGAGAAGATGTTCAACCGTCAGGTATTCGTGCTCACGGTTTTTGGCTTCACGAAAAGCCGCCACGATAGTTTGTTCAAGCTCAGGATTAATCACACTCTCTCCATCGTGCAGCGCAGGGGAAAACCTTGTTCGGAGGCCCGGCGGCTGACGGTAACAACCTTGCTTTCGGCGATCTCCCGGTCATATTCGCCACAACAGCCAATCCCTTGACGATGGACCATCATCATGATCTGCTCGGCAGTAGCCGGGTTATGATGGAAGACCTGCTCTAAAATTTCAACGACAAACTCCATCGACGTGTAGTGATCATTGTGGATGAGAACCCGGTAGAGCGGGGGCTCTTTAAGTCGTTCCTGGTTTTCATCTACAATTTCGGTTAGATTGTCATATTCCAATTCACTCACGGTTTCCTCTCAAGATATTCCAAACTTAAATATATTTCTTATGTTTGTAGCTTTTTTGAAATGCATTATTGACCTTTCAAAGTCGTGCTTGCAAAGGTTGAATTTTTGCTACTTATTAATTCTCATTGCTTTTATGGCGACCTGCTTGTAAAATGCAAGGAGAAAGTGAAAATTTCTTTGGCTTTGTTTATTATTCATCGTCAGGATATGTGGTTTTGACGACGTTATTCGGTTTTTAACAATTCTCTAAAGGCTGCCTTGGAAAATTAAAATTCTCGCCTAACGCAGAAATTGGACAAAAAGGCAATTTTCAAGGTAGAGTAAAGTCAACAGGGACAATTTTTTAAAGGGGAGGGGACGGTTAGCTTCACCCCTTTTTTTTTGAATTTATAGTAAATGGTTAAATTAGCGTTCTCGGAGATTCATCAATCCACCCTGGAGTATTGCAATGAACCGTGATTTTTTTAAAATCTTTCGTGACTATAAGGAAATTTCCATTCGCTATGATGTCCAGCACCGGGCCATCTGGTGTTATTACAACCCGACTCCGCGTCCCTGCTTTTCACCGACCGTACTTAAGGAGGCGCGACAGATTCAGGAAAGCATTATCAATTACTTTAAGAGCGGGGACGCAGGTTCCGAATCTCCCATCCGTTATCTTGTCCTGGCCTCTCAGGTTCCCGGTATTTTCAACCTGGGTGGCGATTTAAGTCTGTTTATCAAGTTGATTAAAGAGAGAGATCGTCAGCAGTTGCTCGATTATTCAAAACAATGTATAAAAATATGTTACCTCAATGCCATCAACCTGCATCTGCCTCTCACTACTATTTCTCTGGTTGAGGGAGTGGCCTTGGGCGGCGGGTTTGAATCGGCCTTATCGAGCAATGTTCTGATTGCCACGGAAAATGCTGAAATGGGTTTTCCCGAAATACGCTTTAACCTTTTTCCCGGCATGGGTGCTTACAGCCTTCTGGCTCGAATTACCGGCATGAGCATAACTGAAAAGATGATAACCAGTGGGGCGATCTATAGCAGCAGGAAATTATACGACATGGGAATTGTCAACCATTTGGCGGAAACCGGCAAAGGTCAGGAGAGCGTAGAAAAATTCATCCGGCAGCACCAGCGCTCAGGCAATGGTCGACAGGCTCTGCAGCAGGTCAGGCAGCGCTACCATCCGATTGATTACCAGGAACTTGCTGATATAACTGAAATCTGGGTCGATGCGGCTCTACGCCTGGAAGACAAGGATTTGCGGATAATGGATCGACTGGTAAAGGCGCAACTCGCAAAGGTTGCCCCGAATAAACAGAAAAAAAGATCGTTATTGCGCACTAAACAGGATCGTCGTTTTGTTATGGATGAGGTCTCCTTTCCTTTAACCGGATGGTCTGGTGAGACAATCATGCTTGACCGACGTAATAATCAAGACCGGCGTCTGTTGCATTAAGTATAGAGAATGCCGGCTGAAAATCATCAAATCAATGACTACCCAACAATTTGATATCGAAAAAAGAATCCAGAATGACAGGCTAGACCTGCTCTACAGAAGGTCAAAGAGCGCCATTCTGGCTTTATTTATTGTTTGTACGGTTTATCTGTTGCTGCTCTCCGGCCGCTACGCCTGGCAATTCCTTCTTGCTTGGTATGCTGTTCTTATTGCAGTTCTTTTAGGGCGCTGGCTATTAGTTCGTAATTATCTCAGAGCAAAGATCGAGGTTGGCTCCTTGTCCTCCTGGATGAAAAAGTTTCGCCTCGGAATTTTTGCCGCCGGTTTGACCGTCGGCAGTCTCAGTTTTCTTTTTTTTCCGCGAGAATCTCTCTCTTATCAACTTCTGGCAATTATATTTCCGATCGGGATTACGGCCGGGACAGTTACTATGCTGCCCGATTTTTTCTCTTTTTTCATTTACATAACCACCCTGATGATGCCGGTAGTCTTGCAAACTGCCATGGTTGGTGACCGTTTGCATTCAGGCATCAGCATTCTGGCCTTTATCTTGATTCTCTTTTTTCTAAAATTCAGCAAGGAGTTTAATGATAATTTTACCTCCTCGATGCGGCTGCGTTATGAGAACAAGTTTTTGGTTGAAGACCTTGGGCGGGAAAAAAACAAGCTCAATAACCGCTTGGGCCGCATTCTTAACGATAGCTCAAATGAGATCTTTGTTGCCGATGCTGATACCCTTATCTGCCTGCAGGTCAATATGGGTGCGGTCGAAAACTTAGGCTATTTGCAGTCAGAATTTAACGAAATCAATCTCCTTGATATTTTTACCGATCTGGACCAGCACTCTTTTACCAAATTGCTCGAACCTCTATATAATGGTAACCAGGAAACCGTTACCTATAAAGGCATAAACCGACGTAAAAATGGCACTACCTATCCGATGGAAGCCAGATTCCAGTTATCCACCAAGGATGTCCCACCGATTATTGTGGCCACCGTACAGGACATTACGGAGCGCAGCGAATGGGAGGAAAAGCTGATCTACCAAGCCAATTTCGACCAATTGACCGGGTTATTCAATCGTCACTATATGCAGGCCTATATGGATTCGGCCTTAACCCGGGCCCGGCGTCAGCATCTGAAGGTGGTCTTGCTTTTTATTGACCTTGATAATTTTAAAAATATTAACGACACTCTCGGTCATGATATCGGGGATGAGGTTTTAAGACAGACCGCCAACCGTATTCGCACTTTGTTGCGGGAGAGTGATACTCCAGCCCGTACCGGTGGAGATGAGTTTACGGTTCTGCTCGAAGGGCTGGAAGAGATCGCTCACTCAGAGGTTGTGGCCCGTAAGCTGGTCGATATATTTAAAAAACCCTTCACCGTTAATAAACGGGAAGTTTATACTTCGGTCAGTATCGGGATCAGTCTCTACCCGGATGATAGTGAGTCGCTTGATCAGCTCATGCAGTATGCTGATATGGCTATGTATCAGGCCAAAGAAGATGGACGCAACAACTACCGTTTTTTTTCTAGTGATATGTGCCGCTCTTCAGAAGAGCAGATGCTGGTTACCAACCATTTACGGTATGCGCTTGCCAAAAATGAGTTCTCTCTCTCATTCCAACCTAAAATTGATATAGTCAAAGGGCGGATAATCGGAGCGGAAGCATTGCTTCGCTGGCATAATCCTGAGCTGGGCGATGTGCCACCGGATAGATTTATTTATCTTGCGGAAAATATGGGGTTTATTGAAAGTATCGGTACCTGGGTTCTTGAAGAGGCCTGTCGAGAGGCGATGCGCTGGCAGGAATTCTCCAGCGAAAAGCTACAGGTTTCAGTCAATATTTCACCTCAGCAGTTTCGCGCCGGCAGTTTGCTTTCGGCCGTTGACAGTGCTTTAAACTTAAGCTGTCTGCCGAGTGAGCAGCTGGAGCTGGAAATTACTGAAAGCCTGCTGCTTCAAGATTCGGATAGGCCTTTTAACATCCTGAGAACCTTGCATGATCAGGGCGTCAGTCTGGCTCTGGACGATTTTGGAACTGGTTATTCATCACTCAGTTACCTGAAACGTTTTCCTTTGCAGGTTCTGAAGATAGACCGTAGTTTCGTTCGTGATTTACAGGAGAACGAAAACAGCAGAGCCTTGGTTGAGGCGATTATCGCCATGGGCCACAGCTTGAAACTGAAAATTGTCGCTGAGGGTGTTGAAAATGAAGCACAGTTGAATTTTCTGCGCCATCGGGACGTCAAAATAATACAGGGATTTCTTTTTAGCCCTCCGGTTCCGGCAGAAAAATTTCATGCTCTCCTGCAAACAGCCATCCCTTTTAAATGACCAGGCCGAAAACCAACAAGCGGGAAAAAGAGCTCTAGGCAGGCCGAATACAGGAGATTCCTGAATCGTTTTACAAGTCATGGTTATATGATATGAAGTTTCGGCAACGTTATGCGTTCTTGGTGGTTTTATGTCTGGTTCTGTTTTCTCTTTTTGTTCTTGTTATTTATCTGAAATCACCCAGGTTAATTCGTCCTCAAGAAGTATTGCAAATAGTTCCGGATAGTTGCTGGCCTGCATTGCAGGATGATCTTGATTTACAATCTTTGCGCCGGGCTCTTGAGCGTAATCTTGTCTATCTGAACAAATTGTCCGGGAAAAGAAAATTCGATTATGGTTTACAGGTTGTGACCGCCGATCAGGTGCTCGCGGTCCAGGTTGAGTTGCTTGATTTTATAGACCAGAAACCTGGTCTGCAAGAACTCGAGTTGTTTTTGAAAAAAAAGTTCAAACTAGTGGAATCTGTTTCGCGTAGTCGATTGCCCTGGCAAAAAAAAGAGAAGCCGGTGCTTTTTACCGGTTACTATGTTCCGACGCTTCAAGGCTCACGGCAGCCGGATACGCGTTATCGATATCCTCTGTACCGGAAACCGACCGATCTGGTTGCGGTTGACTTAGGCAAATTTGATCTGCTTCGACAGGTTCGTAATCTTTGGCCGTGGTTGGAAAAACTTCCCTTTGGACCGCGTCTGGAAGAATTACGTTTTCCAACCTTACGTGGTCGATTGCTTGAAAGCGGTAAAGTGATACCTTACCTCACTCGGGCCGAAATTGATTATGACGGGAAACTTAAGGGAAAAAACCTTGAATTGCTCTGGGTTGATGATGAGATCGATCGATTCTTTCTCCAGATTCAGGGTTCGGGGCTGGTTCGTCAGGCTGATGGTGAGACAATAATGGTTGGTTATGCGGCGGCTAACGGGCATTCCTACCGCAGTATCGGGGGCTGGTTGATACGTCAGGGTTTGATGACGCGTGAAGAAGTTTCGATGCCCTCGATTCGGGCCTGGATCAGGAACCATCCCGAACGGATGGCGGAGATTTTCAAAATTAATCCAAGTTATGTTTTTTTTCGTGAATTGCCGACTTCTGAGGCGTTGGGTTGCTATAATGTGCCGATTACCGCCGGGCGTTCAATCGCTACTGATCGCAAATTCTTCCCCGGCGGAGCCTTAGCCCTGATAGCCACTGAATTGCCGACATTTTCTCCGACCAAAGAAATTACCGGCTGGCGTTCCTGCAGTCGCCTGGTGTTTAATCAGGATACCGGTGGTGCCATCAAGGGATCGCACCGGGTCGATCTTTATTGTGGTGACGATAAGTCGGCCGAGCTTACTGCCGGAGTCCTGAAACAAGCCGGGCGGCTTTTTTTCTTCGTTCCGCGTTAAATTGTTTATTTTCCGGGTAACTATTCATCGTGTTTTACATAAAGTCATAGCAAATGACGGCGAACATTGCTTCGCTCACTTCGAAGGGGACACGGCTCAGCCCGTCTGTGGGCTAATGCCCACGTCTGGAGGCATGTCCCCAAATCGAGATAGTGTGAAACCCCTTCTTCATCCTTTACTTTCATCCTCGTTTAAGTAGCGGGAAGCCCATCTCCTCTCTCTGCTTAAGGTAGTTTGTGGCCGAGAGTTTGGCTAGATTACGAACTCTGCCGATATAGTTAGTACGTTCGGTGACCGAGATAGCACCCCGGGCATCGAGCAGGTTGAAGACGTGAGAGCATTTCAGACAACAGTCATAAAGGGGCAGGACGAAATCCTTTTCGGCCAGGCGGATGCCCTCTTTTTCAAACATGTTAAAGAGCGTCAAAAGCATTTCGACGTCGGCCTCTTCAAAGTTGTATCTTGACCATTCGACCTCGCTCTGGTGGTGGACGTCACCATAGAGTAATTTATCGTTCCATTTGAGATCGTAGACGTTGTCGACCCCCTGGAGATACATGGCGATCCGTTCAATGCCGTAGGTTATCTCACCCGAAATCGGTTTCAGGTCGAAACCGCCAACCTGCTGGAAATAGGTGAACTGGGTAATCTCCATACCGTCAAGCCAGACCTCCCAGCCCAAGCCCCAAGCCCCTAAGGTTGGAGATTCCCAATCATCTTCAACAAAACGGATATCGTGGTCTAAAGGGTCGATGCCCAGTGATTTCAAGCTGTCGAGGTAGAGATCCTGAATTTCGAGTGGCGAGGGTTTGAGGATGACTTGGTATTGATAGTAGTGCTGTAGCCGGTTGGGATTTTCACCGTAACGGCCGTCACTCGGTCGTCTCGAAGGTTCGACATAAGCGACATTGTAGGGCTCCGGTCCTAAAGCTCTTAAAAAGGTTGCTGGATTAAAGGTGCCGGCTCCAACTTCGAGATCGTAGGGTTGCTGGATGATGCAGCCGTGATCGGCCCAGTAGCGTTCCAGATTAAGTATAACATCCTGAAAATTCATGCTCTAACTCCGTGATTAGATAGTCATAACTATTCAAGTTACGCACTCAAATTGTCTCGATGCGGGGACATGCCTCAAGGCGTGGGCGTTAGCCCACAGACGGGCTGAGTCGTGTCCCCTTCGAAGTGGGCGAAGCAATGTTCGGCGCCATTTGTTGTGACTTTATTGTGGGTACCTGAATAGTTACAAATTGTCAAATATAGAAAATTAAAAATATTGGTTCTGGCCCAAATTTTTGACCATTGTCATGGTTGGGCTAGTTACGGCAACCGGTAGATCATTTTCGTTGTAGCGTTCCATGATCTTCAAACTTTTGAAGTCGCAGCCGCTGTGCCAGCGTAAGAGGGCGCGGCAGAGTTGGGCACTTTCACGTTCGACCTGAGGGGTGAAGTTTAATTTGTTACGAAGTTCATTGTCAAGTCGGTGAGCCTCGTTAAGCATATTGATGGTTCCCCGGCTCACGGTAAATGATGCCGGATGACGGGGTTGGCAGCGTCCACAGACAAGGCCCCCGGTCTGGGGTGAAAAATGAAAAAATCTGCCTGCGTCAAGTTCGCTCCCGCAGTCAAGGCAGGATGAAAGTTGGGGTTTGAAGCCCAGCAAAGTAATAATCTGCAGTTCGAAAAGACGAATTCGGCAGCTGAAATTGCGGTTGTGCGGAGCCGCTGCGAGAAAGGTGAAGATGTCATTGAGTAGGTTAAAGAGAGCTTTATTGGCCTGACGTTCGGCGCAGCAGCGGTTGATTATCTCGAGGAAATAGCAGCCGCAGAAATAGCTGCGTAACTCCTCCTGTATAGCGGTGAAGGGCTCGATTAGTTGACACTCATCTATCCTGGTCAGAGCCAGAGGATGTTTGATGAAACCATTGAAAGAGACTAGAGAAAAGAGCTCCAGAGAGCCGGGGAAACGGCGGCGACTGCGTTTTGCACCTTTACCGATGGTACTGATTTTGCCGCGCTCGGCACTGAAGAGGGTGATAATCAGGTCGCTTTCACCAAAATCGGTCTTGTTGATGATGAAGGCATTATCTTTGACGCGAGGCATCTATTTTTCCTGTAACTGCCGCCTGAAAACGATGGGTTTGTGAAAAGTCAAAAAAAGTATTTCAGAAATAGCGTGGCCGTGCCCATATAGATGAGGATGCCGATAATGTCATTACTGGTGGTGACAAAAGGTCCCGAAGCTATGGCCGGATCAATTTCAAGTTTCTGGAAAAAGGTCGGCGCAAAAGCTCCCATTGTCGCCGCTATCGTCATTGAGGCTGACATGGCAACCGCAACAACGACCCCGATCATAGGCTCGTGGTGCCACATAATGGCAATAATTCCGACCGTCAGCCCGCAAATGATACCCATCAGAATACCGATGCGAGCTTCCCGCCAGATAACTTTGGCGATGGTGTCCATGGTTACCCGGCCGGTAGCCAGGCCGCGGACAATGATCAAGGAAGATTGGGTGCCGACGTTGCCGCCCATGCCGGTAATGACCGGAATAAAAGTAACCAGAGTCAGGGTTGTCTGCAGAGTCGCCTTGAAGAGCCACATGAAGTAACCAGTGGCGATGCCGCCTAAAAGAGTAATCAGCAGCCAGGGCAGACGGATGCGGGCAATTTTCCAGATATTGTCGGCGTAGACAATCTCCATCGAATCGGTACCCGCCATCCGGAAGATATCTTCGGTGGCTTCCTGGCGGATGACGTCGATGATATCGTCAACCGTAATGATACCAACCAGAATGTCGCCTTCATCAACAACCGGAATGGCCAGAATATTGTAACGTTCAACCTGTTGGGCAACCAGTTCCTGGTCGGTATGAATGTCGACCTTGACGACATTCGTGCTCATAATATCTTTTAATTGTGTGTCCGGTTGGGTAAGGATCAATTTGCGTAGGGAAACTATACCGGTCAAACGGCCGAGGGGGTCGGTGACATAGATATAGAAAACGGTTTCCGCCTCTTCTCCGCGACGTCGAATGATATCGATGGCTTCGGTTGCGGTGGTTGCATCTCTGAGCGCAAAAAACTCAGTTGTCATGATGCGTCCGGCACTGTCTTCCGGGTAGCTCAGGAGAGTTTCGACATCCTGGGATTCAACGGTGCCGAGCTGGTCGAGAATCTGGCGACCGAATTCATCCGGTAGCTGAGCGATGATTTCAGCTCGGTCATCATCCGACATCTCCTTGAAGATCTTTCCGACTTGCTCTTCCGGCAGGGTTTTAATCAGTGGTACTGCGATCTCTATGTCGAGTTCACTTAAAGTTTCCGCTGCCTTGGAGATATCCTTGATCTGCTTGAAAAGGGTCAGGCGTATTTCTGAGTCAAACTCACGCATGACCAGTGAAATATCGGCGGGGTAGAGCTTCTCTATGACTTTCTGGATATTATGCCAGGCTTCACGCTGGAGAAGTCGCCGGATGGTACCGGTCATCAGGTTTTGACGGTTGGGAGTTTTGTGCATTAGTTAAAACTTTTGTTTAAAAGGCCGATGGATTAAAAAACGGAGTACGCTTCTTTGAAGCTAAACCTGACTAGAATAGCAGATTAGCCCGCATTTGACAAGTTTTTGTGCCGAAATGCCGGAAAGAAAAAAGTGATTTTAGAATGAAAACTCAAGCTTAGGTTTTATCGGTCATCCGGTTGATCAGTTTATCAATATCGATATAGGTACTGAGCTTTTCCCAGGCTTGAAGTTCAGACGGGGGATTTTCGAGGAAAGGGAACTCTCCTAAAACGGTGACCGGGTCAAATTCAGTGAGTTGTGTAATAAAAGTTTCTTCAGCTGCACCGGTTGTGGCCGTTAAGTGGTTGGCAATAATTCCGGCCGGCCGGATACCTTCCCGGCGGAGCCGGTCGAGGGTGAGAAGGGTGTGGTTAACGGCTCCCAATGACGTTCGACAGACAACTAGAACCGG
>JAGHAQ010000100.1 GCA_021161425.1 Candidatus Tharpella sp.
ATATTACAGAGCAACTATCACAAAAAGGCTGAAATGTCAACTTAAAATACCGGTTTACTCAATAATTTCAATTATTTATGACGGTTTTTCTGGTGCGTTTAGCTTTTTTACGAGTCCATCAATATTTGGGGCAGGCTTTTTCGTTTTTTATGTTTTTCCTATGCATTGTTGATGACTGTCGTAAACTACAGGATGGTGGAGGATAAGGGATTCGAACCCTCGGCCTCAGCGTTGCGAACGCTGCGCTCTCCCAACTGAGCTAATCCCCCCTGTTTAAGTCTAGACAGTGAGTCGTTTACTACTAAAAATGCGGCTGGCTGTCAAACCTATTCTCTAACTATTCCCCGGGTAACGTTTCTCAAGAACCTCGCGAATCGCTTTTTTTAATTCGTCCAGACTGGCGGCTTTGACGACGTAGGCGTCCGAGGCCCAGGTAGTGAAATCATGCTTGTAATCGCCATAGGCGGAGCAGAGAATGACCGGGATGTTCTTGTCGATTTCCTTGATTTTGATAAGGGCGTCAACCCCCGAGATGCCGGGCATCTTTATATCCATAACGACCAGATCCGGTTTGATTTCGGGAACCATCTGCAAGGCTTCTTCACCACTGGCAGCTGCCGCTATGCCGTAGCCCTCCTCTTCAAGTTCCTCTTTGTAGAGCCAGCGGATATTCTCTTCATCGTCGACAATCAGAATTGTATATTGTTGTGTGTCCATGTTATTCCCTCGTTTTCCGGTTCTGTTAAGTGAAATTGTTTTAAGCTGTTGGTTTTGTTTGTGTTTGGTGAACGAAAGGCAAAGAGACGGAAACTGTAACCCCTTTACCCTCTCGGTTATGAATGCGGATGTTACCTTGATGGTTGAGAATGATACGGTGACAGATCGGTAAGCCCAGACCGGTGCCATCGTGTTTGGTGGTGAAGAAGGGGTTAAAAATGTCGTGAATAAACTGTTCCTGAATGCCTTTGCCGTTGTCCTCGATTTCGATCAGAGCCCTTTCTTGTTGCCTCTTGAGGTCGCAGTAGCAGGATGTCCGAACTAAGATGTGGTGCTCATTGTCGGTTGACGTACTGGACATGGCTTGAATGCTGTTGTTAAATAGGTTGATCAGCACTTGTTTCAACTGGTTGCCGTCACATTCAACGGCTGTCATTTCGGGAGTCAGCTGGACTTCCAGGTTGATCTCTAATTTTTTTAATTCGCGGGCAAATAGGGCTATGGTTTCATCAATCAGCAGATTAAGGTTTTGGGGCTCGAATTTATTACTGTCCACTCGTGAAAAAGAGAGAACGTTGTTGACGATCTCCTCAAGACGTTCGATCTCTTTGGTGATGATCTGACTGTAGGTTTTTTCCCGGCTCTGGTCGGGAATTTTTTTGTGCAGTCGGCGGGCAAATCCGGCAATGGAGACCAGTGGGTTTTTGATTTCATGGGCAATGCTGGTGGCCATCTCTCCTAGAGCCATCAATTTTTCACTCTGTGAAAGGCGGAGTTGAGCGCTGTTTAAACTTGCCAGTGAATTCTGTAGGCGTTGGTAGAGTTCGGTGTTGTCAAGGGCTAAAGTGGCGGCGTCGGTAAAAAGAGTGATGTAGTTGAGGTCTTCCTGGCTGATACGATCAGCACTGGCCAGCATCAGGCCCTTTGGATGTTCATGACTTAAGATGGGAATGACGACGATTTTTTGGCCGGGCAGCAGAGACCTGAGCTTTGCATGAAGTACGGTGACAAATTCTGCCTGGATTATGGCCGGTTTCCTGCCGGTCACGGCCTGTTGAAAACGGCTGGGAGCCGTATCAAAATTAGGTAGTTTTAAGGTTTTGAGTTCTTGTTGGATTTGCTCTGGAACCTGGGCGCTTGCCTCAAGGAGATGGTTTGTCAGTGCATCGAGATGGTTGCTGTCTTGATGTTGCTCAGAGTCGGTTAGGGTAGAGCTTGGGGCGGTAGCGTATGAGAGACCGTGCCAGGAATCGTCTTTTTCTTGAAACTCAAGATAGAGAGCCGGCGAGCAGGTAAAACCCTTATTGCTGGCCAGGGCTCCGAGGGTCAGACGAATTATTTTGTCCGGGGTGTCAGCCGCCAGGAGCGCGTTTTTCATCTGGTGGGAAAGGGTTAATTGCCGGGTTCTCAAGAGTGATGCCTGGTTAGCGGCGGAGAGCTGATTTTGGGCCCGGGTTCGTTCCATGGTTGCAACCAGATGGACGACAAGGATTTCGAGAAGTTCCAGGTCCTCTTTCTCGAGGGGCAGAATATCTCTGCTTCGGGGTTTGTCGGTCAGGAAAAATTCCAGAATGCCGACCATTCTGTCTTGGCTGAGCAGAGGTAGGATGATGTGGGCACAGAACCGGCTGAAAAAATGCTGGTAGATTGTTAGTGACGGTAGCGAGCTGTGCTTGTCGATGACCAGAGGGTGGGAGATGGACTTTGCTCGAGTGGCCTGATGCCGGCTTACCTGAAAAGCCAGCTCACGTTGTTCGGCATCACTAAAACCCTGATCGATCAATCTCGGTCGGGACTGGTCCGATTCGAAAATGTGCAGGATGGAAGCAGAGAGAGAAAAGAAGATCAGGGCCGAATTGGGCAGTTGTGAAAAGGCGCTTTGTAGATCTTCGCTGGCGTTGAACTGGGCCCCGATCTGATGGAGAAACTTTAAGCGTCTGACTTTTTGTCGGTCCCGGTTTTTTAAAATTGAGCTGCGCAGGGCCAGGGTGATTTGCCGACAGATAACCAGAAGAAAGAGGATGGTATCGTTGTCGATATTAAATGGTGTCGAACCGAACAGAACCATCGTGCCGTAGGCCTGAGTTTCATCAGCCATCGGCAGACTCCAGCCGTAGGGTCGCAGGGTTCTGAAGAGGTCATCGGGACTCAAGGCTTCAGGGTCAAGCGGGTTAGGTAACAGGGTGGTCAGTGGTTTGCAGAGTGGATCGTCGGGGGCCGGTAGTTTGTAGCTGTACGGTGGTGTTGGTAGTTGCAGACTGCCGGCGGAATCAGCGGCTATGCGCAGGGTCAGGCGCCGACCTCGACGCTGCTGAAGATAGAAAGCGACTGTCGGGGCCAGATTGTTTACACAAAGAAAATGGGCTACCTGGGTCAGGCGCTCATTGATCTGTGATGTGGCGCTGCTGATTTCAATGATTTTGGTCAGGATATTATATTTTTGACGACAATCCATTTTCTTGATCTCGTTGCTATAACTTTTAAAGTTGGCCTTTTATTTTTACATAGAGTTCTTCGTATTTGGCCGCACTTTGCGACCAGGAGAAATCACTACGCATACCGTTTTGGCGCAGTTTTTGCCAGAGTCGAGGTTTTTGGTAAAGTTGTAAAGCTTCTTTAAGGGTCTTCTCCAAGGCGTCGATCGTATAGTCGTCAAACTTAAAACCGTTACCTCTGCCGTTTTCTAAGTTGAAAGAAGTTATGCTGTCATCTAAGCCACCCACCGCTCTGACCAGTGGCACGGTACCGTAACGAAGGCTGTACATCTGGTTGAGGCCGCAGGGCTCGTAGTGTGAGGGCATCAAGAAGATGTCGGCTCCAGCTTCGAGCAAGTGGGCCAGGCGGTTGTCGTAGCCGCGTATAAAAGCTATCTGCGACGGGTATTGCTTTGCCAAAATTGTCAGGCCTTCCTCTATTTCCGGGTCGCCGGTTCCGAGAAAGACAAATTGGGCTTCGAATGCATCGGTCTTTTTCAGGAGTGGCAGGATCAGGTCAAAGCCTTTCTGGGTTACCAGACGGGAGACCATGCCGATTAGAGGCCGTCGGCTTTCATGCGGGAGGCTGAAGGCTGAGACCAGCTTTTTTTTGCAGATCTTTTTACCTGCCATGCGACCAAGGCGGAAATGGTTGTTGATGAAAGGATCGTCGGCCGGATTCCACTCCTGGTAATCGACCCCGTTCAAAATGCCGTGGAGATCGTTTCGGCGCTCTTTTAAAACTGATTCCAGTCCGAAGCCGAATTCCGCTTGCAGGATCTCGCGGCTGTAGGCCTGGCTGACGGTATTTAAGGCGTCGGCGTAGACCAGTCCTCCTTTGAGGAGGTTGAAGCGGTCAAAAAATTCGAGACGTTCAAAGGTGAAATACTTCCAGTCCAGTCCGGCAAGTGGCATTAACTCTTTATCTTGAATGCCTTGATAGCCGAGGTTGTGGATAGTGAAGAGAGAGCCCCCCCGGTAGCGGGAAAGATCTTTGTAAAGGGTTTTAAGATAAACCGGAATCAGGGCCGTCTGCCAGTCGTGGGCGTGATAGATATCTATATCAAGGTTAAGGACGGAGACCGCCTCAAGGATCGCGCGGCAAAAAAAGATAAAGCGGATGCCGTTGTCTGGGTACTCTTCTCCGGTTGGGCCGTAGAGGAAAGGTCGGTCAAAATAATTATCCTGGCGGACAAATGAGATGCTTAGGTTTGGGTGCTGGGAGGGTCGGCTGACAATGGTGCCAACCACCTGTTCTTCTCCCAAGGGAACAGTGATTGAGGCGGTTTCGATAAGCCCTGGTTCTTGCGCTTTGATCTCTTGGTAGAGGGGCAGGAAAAGGTGAACTTGGTGTCCTCTTTCCGCAAGAGCGGTCGGCAAGGCTCCGGCAACATCGGCCAGTCCGCCGGTTTTGGCAAAAGGCGTAGCCTCAGAGACCGCAAAAAGAATATTCATTTTTGATCCATCTCAACTTTATGAGTTGATGCACTTCCTGTGGAACGTAGATCCGACTTTTTGCGACGCCATCAAATTTTGGCTTCGCGCAGGAACTTAGCTGACTCCTCAGGCGGGGTTGGGTTGATATAGAAACCCGAACCCCATTCAAAACCGGCGACCCGGGTAAGTTTGGGAATAATTTCTATATGCCAGTGATAGTAGTCAGAGGTGTCGTGATAGTTAACCGGGGCGGTGTGAAGAATGAAATTGTAGGGAGGGGTATCAAGTACCCGGTTAAGTCTCTTTAAGGTGTCGGAAAGAATCAGAGCGAGCCCTTCGATCATATTTTTACTATTTGATTGATAGTCATGGGTGTGTCGCTTGGGCAGGATCCAGGCCTCAAAGGGAAAACGCGGGGCATATGGGCAGATCGCGATAAACTCATGATTTTCGCTGACCATCCGCAAGCCCTGGTTGATTTCCTGTTGGATAATATCACAGAAAACACAGCGCTCTTTATAGTCATAAAATTTTTTCGCACCTACAACCTCCTCTTTGGCTCGTTTCGGGACGATCGGCAGAGCGATAATCTGGGAGTGAGAATGTTCGACGGTCGCGCCGGCCGCCAAACCCTGGTTTTTGAACACCAGTACATAGCGGAAACGTTCATCACCGGCGAGGTCGCGAATGCGGTCCCGGTAGGCCCATAAAACATCTTCGACAGCCTCTATCGACATGGTCGACAAGGTTGCCTGATGGTCGGGGCTTTCGATGACAACTTCGTGGGCGCCGATGCCGTTCATCATATCATAAACTCCGTCGCCCTGACGTACGAGGTCGCCTTCGATGTGCAGGGCGGGAAATTTGTTAGGTACGACTCTTAAGCGCCAGTTGGAATCATTGCTTTTACTGCCGGGTTGCCGGTAGGCCAGGATTTCGGGAGGGACAACATCTTCATTGCCGGGGCAGAAAGGGCAGAAGCCACTTTTTCTCTCCTGTTTCAGGCTGCTGAATTCAGAGGGCCTTTTGCCTCGTTCCCGGGAGATAATTACCCAGCGGTCAACGATCGGATCTTTACGTAATTCAGACATGGTGGTGCCTTTTTAAATCGGTTGGTTGGCGTTTTTCCCAAGTTCATTATCTATTATAACCTTTGTGGTGCATTCGTCAACTGTTTAGCTTGTAACCTCAGCGTTTGAGCTGATATTTTCTGACGGCTTGGTTATGCTTCTTAAGGGTGCGAGAAAACTGGTGTTGGCCGTTGTTGCGGGAGACAAAGTAGAGGTAGTCGGTCCGGTCCGGGTTGATAGCGGCTCTTATCGCTTCGGTGCCGGGGCTGCAAATTGGGCCGGGAGGCAGGCCGTGATGGCGGTAGGTGTTGTAGGGTGAGGGGTGCTGTAAGTCCCGGCGTCTCAAGTTGCCGTCAAAATCCTTACCCAGGGCGTAAATAGTAGTGGGGTCACTGGCCAGCCGCATCTTGCGCTGCAGACGATTATGAAAAACGGAGGCGATAAGCGGCATTTCATCATTGTTGCCGGCCTCTTTCTGGATCAGGGATGCCAGGGTCAGAATCTGATGCCGGTTTAAGGTGTTGTCGGGGCTCTGTGAAAGCAGTTTTCGAAACTCTATTTTTCCGGTGCTCAGCATCTGTTCCACAATCTGCCGACATGATGTCTGGCGGCTGTAGTTATAGGTGTTGGGAAAGAGATAGCCTTCCAGGTTGGGACCTGCTACTTGCGAGTTTTTGAGGCTTGCAAGTGAAGAAGTGAGTTGTATGAATTCATCATTTTGGCATAAACCTCTGGCCTGTAGCCGGGCGCCGATCTGGCGCAGGGTAAAGCCTTCTGGGATGCTGATCCGGCGTTGAAAAACTCGACCTTGTTTCAAGGTCTCAATAATCTCCAGTGGGCTGGCGGCCGCCTCAATCCGGTATTCACCGGCTTTAAGGAGAGTGGAGTTTTGTAACAGACGGTTTAAGATAATGAAGCGTTGGCTCGAGCTGACCAGCTTTTGCTTTTGTAATTGTCGGGCGATCTTTTTAAGTGAACTGCCGGTTTCGATGAGGATGAATTTTGGGGGTTGCAGTCCGGCTTGATGGGCAAAACGGTAGAGGTCAAGGCTGACCAGAGCCGTGAGACCGACAGCTAGAGTCGTAAAAATCAGGAGGATAAATAGGTGTCGTCGCATATTTCAGTTGTCAGTCTTTTGCTGTCTACTGTTCACTGCTTTTTCCTCGACGTCTAGTGATCAAGCTTTTTAACTGGGTCAACTCCGGGTTTCGCATGAGTCGAGCGCAAAGAAAATAGGAACCAAGGCCACAAAGGATCTTTGTTGCAAGGCGAAGACTTTCATGTATGTGACTCTGGTAGCTGGCAGTCATCAGCGGCAGTTGGTCAAGGGTTGTGATGATTATAACCATAACCACAGTCGCCAGCAGGCTTTGGTAAAGGGCGCGACTGCAGCCTGTGATTTTGATGTCTTGTCCCAGACGCCGCTTTAAAATTGTAAGTAAAAGTAGGCAGTTGACGGCGCTCGAGATAGCCGTGGCCAGAGCTAGACCCAGATGTTGCAGAAGCTGCATCAGGACAAGCGCACAAATCAGGTTGGCCACCAGGGCTATAGCGCCGACCTTAACCGGGGTTTTGGTGTCTTGCAGGGAGTGAAAAGCCGGGACAATAATTCTCAAGCCGGCATAAGCCCAGAGGCCGGTAGCGTAGGCGATAATGGTCTGTGAAACCATGCTGGTCGAGTGAGCGCCGAAATAACCTCGTTCAAAAAGCAGAAAAACTATTGGTTTGCTTAAGACTATCAAGCCGGCCATGGCTGGCAGGGTGATAAACATGAGGAGGCGCAAAGCCAGTGAAAAGGTTGATGAAAAATCTTGCCAATCCTTTTCCGCTGCCGAGCGGCTTAAAGCCGGTAAAACTGCCGTGCCCAGGGCGACGGCAAAAATGCCTAAGGGAAATTGAATCAGGCGATCGGCAAAATAGAGGTAGGAGATGCTGCCGTCAACCAGATATGAGGCCAGTAAGGTGTTGAAGAAGATCGTGATCTGGGTGATCGCCAGTCCCAACAGGGAGGGTCCCATGAGAACCACAACGCGTTTGATCGCCGGATGACGAAACTTAAATCTCGGTCGCCAGGGAAAACCATGTCTTTTGAGAACCGGGAACTGGAGGAGGAGTTGGGCCAGGCCTCCGGCCAGGACCCCGATGGCCAGAGCCAGAGCGGCATTGCCCAATATCCGACTCAGGCTTAAAGCGGCGCCGATCATGCAGAGATTCAGTAAAACCGGGGCCAGGGCCGGGGTTAAAAAGTGGTTGTCGGCATTCAAGATTCCCATAGCCAGAGCGACCAGGCTGATGAGCAGGATGTAAGGGAACATGAGCCGGTTGAGAAAAACGGTGAGCTCATATTTTTCCGGGGTGGCTTCAAAGCCTGGAGCAATCAAAGAAATTATTAAGGGGGAAAAAATAATTCCCAGGAGTGTGACGATGGTCAGGCAGAGGGCCGTCAGGGTCATGGCGGTTTGGGCAATTTCCCGGGCTTCAAGGCGCTTGCCGGCCGTAAGATAGGTTGAGAATACAGGGACGAAGGCGGCTGTCAGGGAGCCTTCACCGAAGAGCCGCCGCAGGAGATTGGGAATCCGAAAAGCGACAAAGAAAGCATCAGCATAGATGGAAGTACCCAGATAACTGGCCGTAACCATGTCTCGGACAAAGCCGAGGATCCGGCTTAATAAGGTGGCGGCACCGATGACACCGGCATTTCTGATCAGGCTGCTGGTATAATTTTTCTGGGGAACCGGATTCATCTAGGGGGTTGTCCGAGGGTAGCAATTTTTTCTCAAATCGAGGCATTTTTTAAAAATAAGCGCAGGCATATAGTTAATATTCCGAGCATTATTTTTAAAAAATAACGATGAGTTGGGGGGGAAGGGCATTTTCGGACAGCCTCCTGATATCTAGGTAAACTTGTTGATGACGGCCAGGGCCCGGGGACTTAATTGGGAGAAGAGGCGCTGGTGGGTAATTTCCCCAAATTTTTTCAGAGCAATTATCTTGCGGTTTTGGGTATCGTAACAAAAAAGTAGTTTCTGGTTAAAGACGATCGGAGAGAGACACTCCGTACGATAGCAGATCTTCATTTCGCCGGAACTCTCATCCGCAATCAGGATCAAACCGCGGGTGTAAGATTTTTCCATCTCGTGCAGGATATTCTCTTCATTTTTGTAATCTTCTTGCAGTTCCTCCACCTCACTTAATGATTCTTGCAGCTGACTGAGGCTTTCGGAAAAAACTTTAAGATTTTTACGCGTTATGGCGTGCAGTTTAAAGTTGAGTCGTTTACCGATATCATCTACCAGGCCTTGAGCGAGAAGTTGTTCGATAGCTTTTTTCTGTTTTTCACTAAAGGTTATGTTTTTAAGTTCTTCAACCTGGCGGTAAAAATTATCAATGCCGGATTGATGGCGTTTGTAGTGTAACTGTTGTTCTTCTTCGAACTCTTGATTGCGTTTTTTATAGTCCTGGATGTATTTTCCCAGCTTTATTTGTTGCTTTTCAAGTTTTTTTTGGAAACTGGGGATGACCAATGGGTCGATAGTCAAGGTCGAATGGCTGGTGCCTCTGGCCTGGTGGCAGTAGATAAAGCTGGAGGCGGTTATAGTGCCGGAACGCAGTTCTCGGTTGATAAAGATCTCTTCACCGCTGACTTCAGAGGACATGCAGGTGTTGATTCTTACTTGCTGACCTGCAACCGTGGCATTCTGGAGAACCGAATTTATTTTGATTTCTGAACCTTCAATATGGGCGCCGACGACTTTTCCGATTTCAATCTTCTGTCCTATAATCCGGGCTTTCGCATCAACAATGCCGGTGATTATAATTTTGTCGCCTTCAATAGTGGCACCGCGTCCGACATTGCCTTCTATTACTATCTCTTTGGCTTTCAGGGTGAAGCCCGGTTTGACCGAGTCACGCATTATATCTCTATTGCCGGATACCTTTATAACCGTATCGATATCACTGAAATCCTGGACTTCGATGTTGCCGGTAGAGAAATCAACCTGTTTAGTCAAGACATCCTTGTCGATAAAGTATCCTCGATCAGCCTCCTGGTAGAGAAAACCGGTGATCGCAGCTTTTAAAATAGCTTTGTTGTTTTTCGGATCCTCTTCGCAGGTGATGGTCTTGCGATCATAAGCGGGCACCCTCTCTTCAGTGCCGGCCTTGGCTTTTATTGGCCGTCCGAAGATGTCGGTGCCATCAATTCCGGGAGTGGCGTGGTTGATGATAACCAGAGGTTCTCCGGTGTGAATCATGGTTTCGCTGAAGCCCAGATCGTAATAGTCGATTTTGCCGGTTTTCTCGTCTTTGATTTTGCCCGGTTTTAATTTGAGGTCGATCAATATTTCAAGGCTGCCATCGTCACCTTTTTGGGGTAGGGTCGGGCTTGCGATCGGAAAGGTGTAGAAGGTTTTACGAGCCTCGATTATTTTGTAATCAGCCCGGTAACGTTTGACTTCTGAAGTTGTGGCGTTGGCTGTGCGGATGCCGTGAGTGATTCCTTTGTCTCTGATTTCTCTCTCGATTGTTTCAATTATATAGCGAAAAACCTCTGGATCGTATGGTTTGGTGATCCTGGTGTTGGGCCGGATCGAAATGAAAGCATACTCTGCGCCCTCGCGCTCATCCAAAAGCAACATTAGATCTAAAAGTTCAATATTCTGTGTCACTGTAGACCTTTGCTAAAAAATATAGAGGAGGATTTTCTTCACTGTTTCTATTGGTTGAATTTGGCTGAAGTTGGCCATATAGCATGATTTCTATGACCGTAACAAGAAGATTTCTCGCTCTGTCTCAACAGTTTTGGACAAATTGTTTGACAGGTGCCGTACAACCGGTTATATGAGATTGCAATATATACATATGTTCCGTTTCACGATAGTGGGATCCGTGAAAAGCGGGCGATGTTTTTGGTAAAATATCAGCCATTCCCGTTTTAAGATTCAGCCGCCAAAAAGTACTGGGTCAATAGCTTATTTCCATGAAAGTAACAGCACGTTCTGGTGGTAATTGTCCTTTTAGATGCAATTGCAGAGCTAAAAGG
>JAGHAQ010000109.1 GCA_021161425.1 Candidatus Tharpella sp.
GAATCGGGGTGCTTTATCTGTTTTGCCATGAATGTAACCGTCAAGCTTTTTGCCACTTTCAGGGAGGGCCGCTTAACGGTTGAGAAACGGGAGGTATCCGCCCCGTATACCGTCGGCCAGCTGGCTGCAGAACATCCATGATCAGATCTTTGGTTTTCCTTACTGCTTCTTTATCCTACTTTTCTTCCCCCTTTCTTTTTTTCATAAATTTCCTGACTTGGAGAGAATCTATCACTTTTCCCGGGCAGTAAGTTTGAAACTCAGTGAAAAGTTTTTCATTCAGATTAAAGCGTTTATAGATATCATCATCACAAAAATGGAGGGCTGCAACGGTCAGAGACTCAAGGATGGCGGTAGCGGCAGTAAAACGGTGAAAAAGGGATGACTCATCGACGGGAACTACCAGCTGGTGATCGACCGTATCGTACAGGGGGGAGAAATTGCTGTCCGTAAGCAGGATGATCCGTGCTTTTTGGCTGGCGAAGTATTTTGCTACTTTGTACGTTATTTTGGCGTAGGGATAACGAAAAATTGCAAATAGGGTATCCTGGGCCTGAACATCAATTAAGGCGTCGGGAATGCTTGATAAATCACCCCCCAGTAAAAATGTCTGCTGACGCAGTCGCCGCATCAGCCCATGGAAAAGATGAGCCAGGGCATAGGATGAGCGCTGTCCACTAATATGCAACGCCCCGGGAGTTTCGATCAGCAGGCGGGCGATATTCATAAAAGTGTCGGATTCGATCTGAGCGTGAAATTCCTGCAGGTTTTTCATGATGGCATTCAGGCTCAAAGCGAGAATGTCCTCTGCTTTCCCACTGTCCTGTTTTTTTATCAGCGTGTATCTGCTGACCGGTAATTCCCTCCTGACCACGAGGTCATTACGCAGCTGTTGTTGAAATTTTGCAAAGCTGTCATATCCCAACCGGGCAATGAACCGGACTACTGTGGCTTTACTGACTCCGGTTTTTTGACTGATAGTGGTGGCATTTTCAAAAACGATTTCAGGATAGTGGCGAGCCAGGAAATCAGCAATTTTCACCTCGCTTGGGGTGAGTTTGGGCAGGGAGCGAATTCGTTCAATAAGATTTTTTTGTTCCATTTATGAAAAACCTGTTGCAAAAGTTATTTTTATGAAATATATGTTTCTTTATTGTGACAGCTAGAGGTTATAATGTCAATGGTTTTGGAAACAATATGAGTCAAGGTACGCCGATGCGACAATGGTTGAGTGATATTCGCCAAGATTTCCATCGTCATCCTGAAATTGCCTTTGCCGAGCAGCGAACCACTCAAAAGATAGCCTCACTGTTGCGTGATTTTGGGTTGGAAGTTCAGAACTTTGCTGATCTGACCGGAGTTGTCGGCTTGTGCAAGGGAAAAACTTCAGGGCCGACCATCGGCCTGCGTGCTGATATTGATGCTTTACCGATACAGGAGCTGAAACAAAGTCCCTACCGCTCGGTAGTTGACGGGGTTATGCATGCCTGCGGGCATGATGTCAATACGGCCATCATGCTGGGGGTGGCAAAGGAAATTGCCATGACCGGTCTTTCGGCAAAGATGAGTGGCGCAGTGAAATTTCTTTTTCAGCCGGCTGAAGAAACTGGTTCCGGGGCCAAGGCCGTAATTGATCGGGGTGTGCTATTAAATCCGCCGGTTGACCGGATTATTGCCGGCCATATGTCTCCCAATATTCCTCTTGGCCGGGTGGGTATCTTTAAAAATCTCGGCTATGCTTCCTCCGACCATTTTGAATTGTTGATTACCGGTAAAGGTGCCCATGCTGCCAGGCCTGAAGATGGCAATGATCCTATTGTCGCGGCTGCCAATTTCATCATTCAGTTACAAACCATTATTTCACGGAATATCAAGCCTACCAACGCCGGCGTTATTACGGTGGGGAAACTCAGGGCCGGAGAGGTGGCCAATGCCATTCCCGAGAGCGGCATTTTGGAAGGTACCATCAGGGCCTTATCGCCGGCGGTCCGCAAGCTTATCATCAGCCGGCTGAAGGATTTGGTTGCCGGTTTGCAGCAAAGTTTTAATGTCAGTTGCCGCCTGAAAATTCATGATGGGGTGCCATCATGTGTTAACAATGAAGAGGTGGCAGCCTTTCTCTATGAGGTTTCCTGCGAGGTTTTGGGTGCCGGGAAGGTTGATTATATTGAGCCCATCATGGGTTCCGAGGATTTTGCTTTTTTTGTCCAGGCCTGCCCCAGTGCTATTATGCGCCTGGGATGTTCCAACCCGGCGGCAGGATTGGATGCTCCGCTGCATTCGCCATATTTTGATGTTGATGAAAGCGTACTGGAAATCGGTACGGAAATTTTTTACCGGGCGGTAGAAAAATTTTTAACCTGAGAGAATAAACGGGAGGTCAACATGCTGAAACACCTGAGGAAAATGAGTGTAGTGCTAATGATGGCAATGGTGATGCTGGTGACGACGGGTTCTCCGATTTTGGCCAGCAAAGCTGATGATACGTTGAGGTTTGCCTGGAAAAAAGAGTTGGAAACCCTGGATCGGTATTTTAATACGGCGCGTGAAGGGATGATAGTCAGCCGTCTGATCTGCGATGATCTTATCTATCGTGATCCGGTTAGCAATAAATATAAGCCCTTGCTGGCCAAATCCTGGAAATGGATTGATAATACGACTATAGAGTTTGAGTTGCGCCAGGGGATCGTTTTTCACAATGGGGAAAAATTTGATGCCGATGATGTGGTTTACACCCTCAATTTTGTCTCCAATCCGGATAATAAAATTCTGGTCCAGCGTAATGTCAACTGGATAAAAAAGGCGGAAAAACTTGGGCCCTACAAGGTTCGCGTGCTCTTCAAAAAACCTTTTCCAGCGGTTCTCGAATACTTGGCCGGCAACCTGCCAATCTATCCCAATGAGTATTATGCCAAGGTTGGGCCTGAAGGTTTCGGGCGTCAGCCGGTGGGTACAGGTCCCTACAAAGTTGTAGAAGTGGATCCGGGAAAAAGAATTGTTTTTAAGAAGAACGCCGACTACTTTAAAGCCAGTCCCAAAGGGCAGCCGGCCATTGGAACTTTAGTACAACGGACGATTTCCGAAATGACGACCCAGGTCGCTGAACTTATGACCGGCGGTCTTGATTGGATCTATCTGGTGCCGACCGACCAGGCCGAAAAACTGGCTAAAGTACCGAATATTAAAGTACTCAAAGCTGAGACCATGCGTATCGGTTTTCTCCAAATGGATGCTAATGGCCGTTGCGGCGATACTCCTTTTAAGAAAAAGGAAGTGCGTCAGGCAGTCTGCTACGCTATCGATCGTGACGCGATTTGTAAAAATCTGGTTGGTGGTCAATCCCGGGTTATCAATTCGGCCTGCTATCCCGGTCAGTTTGGTTGTTCACAGAATGTCAAAACCTATGAATATAATCCGGTAAAAGCCAAAAAACTGTTGGCCGAAGCGGGTTATCCTCACGGTTTTGAAACCGATTTCTACGGCTACCGGAATCGTCCTTACGCCGAAGCGATGGTCGGTTATCTTAAGGGCGTAGGGATTAAGGCCAATCTTAAATATCTTAAATATTCGGCTTTACGGGAAAAAACTTCTGCCAACAAAACTCCCTTCATTTTTCTTACCTGGGGCTCTTATGGGATCAATGATATCTCCAATATTACCGGCAGTTTTTTCCGTTTCAGTAAACGCGATCTGACCCATGACAGCCAGGTTCGGGATTGGCTTGAACAAGGCGATACGTCGATTGACCGCAAGGTCAGACTTGATGTCTATCACAAGGCTTTAAGTAAAATTGCTGATGAAGCCTATTGGCTGCCACTCTTTACCTGGGTTGCTAACTATGCTTTCAGCGATGAGCTCAATTTTGCGGCTCAGCCGGACGCCGTACCCCGTTTTTTCCTTTCGACTTGGAAATAGAGAGCCATGCTTCAATATTCTCTGAAACGGATTTGTTTAGCCCTGTTGGTGGCCGTGACCGTCTCTTTCTTAAGCTTTATGCTGGTTCGGGTTTCAGGTGATCCCGCTTTTGCCCTGGCCGGCGAAAATGCCAGTGAAAGTGAGCTGGCCATGGTGCGCCAGCAATATGGCCTTGATCGTCCCGTTCTGGTACAATACTTTGACTGGGCCGGGCGGGCTCTGCATGGAGATTTAGGCCAATCACCCTATTTTAAAGAGCATGTCGTGGTTATCATTGGACATCGTTTACAAGTGACCATGATTCTAGGACTTAGCGCTTTAGCCTTTGCCTTGATTCTCTCGATCCCCTTGGGGGTGGTCGCGGCGATTCGTCCTAATACCTGGATTGATCGCCTGGCCTTAGGCCTTTCGGTTTTTGGTCAGGCGATGCCTTCGTTCTGGTTCGGCCTTATCCTGATTCTGATTTTCAGTGTTAAGCTGCGCTGGTTTCCGGTCTCCGGGAGTACCTCCTGGCGGCATCTGGTGTTACCGACCATCGCTTTAGGTTATTACGGGATCCCGGCCTTTATGCGCCTGACCCGTTCCGGGATGATGGATGTCCTCTCTTCCGACTATATTCGCACGGCTCGGGCTAAGGGTTTGCGGGCCGCTAGCGTGATCTTTAAGCATGCCTTAAGGAATGCTATTATCCCCGTGGTTTCAGTTGTTGCGGTACAGCTCGGTTTCATGTTGGGTGGTTCGGTGGTTATCGAATCGGTTTTTGCGATCAACGGTTTCGGTCTTTTGGCCTATGAATCGATCGCCCGAGCCGATCTGCCCATGATCCAGGCTATTGTTTTGATTTTATCGTTGATTTATGTGGTTTTAACCCTGTTGGCTGATATTCTCAATGCCCTGTTGGATCCGAGGATCAGAGTCTCATGACCAATCTTACTAATTTGCCAAGCGAGCCTTTTCCGGCGATTGTCTTTCCGACTCCCGGCCAGACAATGCGGCGCCGTACCCTGGCCCATTGGGGTTTTCTGTTAGGTGCCGGAGTTCTGGTCATTTTGTTGGCAGCCTCCTTGCTGGCCCCGTTGCTGGCTCCCTACGATCCCTATCAACAGGATCTGGTGCATCGTCTGGTTAATCCGGTCTGGTATGCGGATGGTACCTGGAGTCATCCTTTGGGTACCGACGGTCTTGGCCGTGACTATTTAAGTCGCTTGCTCTACGGGGGCCGTATTTCGCTTTTGATTGGGGTTACGGCAATGTCGATTTCGGGCCTTATCGGGTCATCCTTAGGGATTGCGGCCGGTTATTTCGGCGGTCGGGTTGATACCGTGGTCAGTTTTCTGGTTACCACGCGGCTGGCGTTGCCGGTAATTCTGGTGGCTTTGGCCATTGTCGCCCTGGTTGGTGGTTCTTTGCCAATGGTGATTATGGTTCTGGGTCTTTTGATCTGGGATCGTTTCGCGGTGGTCATGCGCTCTTCAACCCAACAGTTGCGCTCGGCCGATTTTATCAGCGCGGCCCAGGCTACCGGCTGTTCAACCTTGCGTATTATTATCCGTGAACTGTTGCCCAATATTATGAATAATTTGATTGTGGTTGCCACTCTGGCGATGTCGCGGGCGATTCTTCTTGAAGCCGCGCTTTCTTATCTCGGTATGGGAGTGCAGCCCCCGCTGCCCTCTTGGGGCTTAATGATCGCCGAAGGCAAGGAGTTCATGTTTTTTACCCCGTGGCTGATTGTCATCCCCGGTACGGTTCTCTTTTTGATGGTGCTTTCAATCAATTTGATGGGTGACGGCATCCGCGATATTACGGCGCCGGAGGGGAGATCGTGAGTAAATTACTGGAAGTAAACGATCTGAGTATTGATTTGCCGGTTCCGGCCGGGACTTTGCGGGCCGTACGCAATGTCAGTTTTGCCGTCGATAAAGGCGAGACCCTGGCCCTGGTCGGCGAGTCGGGATGCGGTAAATCCTTGACCGCACTCTCGTTAATGGATCTTCTGCCCCGGGCGGCAAAACGCCGAGCCCGGATTTTTCGCTTTGATGATCTTGATCTAATGGCGCTCGGGGAGAGAAAGATGACCGATATTCGGGGCCGGCGCATGTCCATGATTTTTCAGGAACCGATGACCTCGCTCAATCCCTGCTATACTATCGGTAATCAACTGGAAGAGGCGCTCTTGCGGCATCAAACGGTTTCCCGTAAACAAGCCCGGGAACGGGCCGTATTTTTATTGGATAAGGTGGGGATTACAGCGGCCGGTAGTCGCTTAAAACAATATCCTCACCAGCTCTCCGGCGGTTTGCGCCAGCGGATCATGATCTCCATGGCTCTGATGTGTGGACCCTCTTTAATTATTGCCGATGAGCCGACAACGGCGCTTGATGTCACCATCCAGGCCCAGATCCTGGCCCTTTTGTCCTCGCTTCAAGATGAATTTGAGATGGGCATGATTATGATTACCCATGACTTGGGCGTGGTTTCCCGAGTGGCTGATCAGGTCGCGGTCATGTATTGCGGCGAGATTATCGAAACCGGCTCGACCAAGGCGTTGTTTGCTGACCCTTTACATCCCTATACTAAAGGCCTGCTCGACTGTATTCCGGTTCCCGGCCGGACGCGCCGCGGCGCGCATCTCAGTTCGATTCCCGGCACCGTGCCAACGCCGATCGGGGAGTTGACTGGCTGTGTCTTTCGCAATCGTTGTCCTGAAGTTACCGCAGCTTGTAGTGAAGGGCTCATTGAGACCCGCAACTTTGGTGAAAATCGCAGTTGCCGCTGTCTTTTGATGCAAGTATAACTTTGATTAATTTAATTGGAAGTTATCATGAGTGAAGATCTTCTTGAAATTGATGATATCTATAAAATCTATATGCTTTCTGGTGGAGTACTACAGAGCAAACGCTCCTTAAAGGCGGTTGACGGCGTCAGTTTTACGGTTGCTAAAGGCTCAGTTCTGGGCCTGGTTGGTGAATCGGGTTGTGGTAAAAGCACCCTGGCCAAGATCATATTGGGTCTGGAAAGCCCAACGCGTGGAGAAATCCGTCTTTCGGGACAGCCTATTACCTCTATTTCCCAACGTCGGCGGGCGCGTCGCATCCAGCCGATTTTTCAAGATCCCTATGCCTCGCTTAATCCTCGGAAAACAATTTACCAGATTATCGGGTTGCCTTTGAGTGTGCATGGTATCGGTACGGCAAAAGAGCAGGAAAAAAAGGTTGTCGAAATGATGGCAGTGGTAGGGCTCCCGCGCCGGGTGCGTTACAACTATCCCAGCCAGCTTTCCGGCGGTCAGCGCCAGCGCGTGGCCATTGCAAGAGCCCTGATTATGCGGCCGGAGATCGTTATCTGCGATGAGCCTACCTCGGCCCTCGATGTTTCGGTGCAGTCGCAGATTTTAAATCTTTTGATCGATTTGCGCCGGGAACTTGACTTGACCTATATCGTGATCAGCCATGATCTGGCTGTGGTCGAACATCTGGTCTCCGAAGTGGCGGTTATGTATCTCGGACGCATTGTCGAGCAAGCACCAACCGCGGACCTTTTTGAAAAACCTTTGCATCCTTATACCACGGCTTTGTTGACATCAGTTTTAACCCCGGATCCGGAACTCGGCTTACCGGAAACTCACCTGGGGATAACCTATCCGAATCCCATTGATCCACCTTCAGGCTGCACCTTCCATCCGCGCTGTCCCAAGGCTACCGAGCGCTGTAAAGTTGAAATACCTCAGCCCACCATTAAGGGTGATCGCCTGGTTGAATGCCATTTCCCGAATGAGTGAAAATCTCCCCTATGTTGTCTCCGTATCTCTTTTTCCATGATGAAGTATCAGGTATTACAATGATATCTTGGCAGGAAAATGATTTTTATTTTGTCCTCTGTTTATTTTTTCTTGACAATCTTTAAAAAGTAATTTAGTGGTATCGAATAAAGTTAAATGGGACTAATTTTAATCGCTGTATTTTTGTGTTATCTGTCAGCTGATGACCAGAAGGTGGAGACATATTTTTAAGTGGTTCATGAGTGAAGTTCCAGTGCCACCGCAATGACTTGTAGGATTGGCAAGGTGAAAAATAGGTAGTAATTTTTTTTGTTTTATTTGTTAGATATTACTAACTATTATCTATTAATAAAATATTGTATGCTAAATGGAATTGTTTGACGAATGGGTGTGCCGACCCATACTGAAAAAATCTAATTCAAGATGAGCCGGTATAATTATTTTACCGTAAGAACAGATGAACTTATAGCAACATAACAAATAAAACCGGGAGAATAACCATGAATTGTTTGCACGAACATGAAGCCACTGATTTACATAAAATTGGCAACCACTACATCTTGATCACCAAAAAACGGGAGCTCATTCACCTGGATCAAAACCAGAGGGTAATCGATAAAAAAAAATGGTATCGGAGGATCTTTTCAAGTTCAAACTCCTCTACCACCTTTCAGCTACGATGACCGGCATCAAACCGATAACCATTATGCGTTTCAAACAGCCTCAGCATATATCTCAACATTGTGTAAATTGTAGCCGTCGCTGGCAGGGAGTCAAAAATCATTTTGATGGTCGAATGGGTCTCGGCAGACGTACCATGACCCGTGACCAACGAGGAGAAACCATGCTTTTTACCACCGGAGTGCCTGCCGACGGCTATTGCAAATGTCGGCCGTCAGAGAGTTTTTGCAACAACAGGGGTATTCCGGCGAGTTCCTTAATGGTTCTGTCAGCTTTATTGATTACAGCCTGCGGCAATATCGCCAAAACTCCACTCTGCCGGCGGTGATGGGGCTTTCTATGGGTATCCCGTTGAAAGACGTCAAAGGTTATGTGTGCCAGGACAAAGATGGTTACATTACAACCAGAGGATGGCAGATTTACGATCAACTTCACCCATCACTATCCCTTTACAATTTATATCGAAGACTGCGTCAATTTTCCACGCTGGCATTTTTTCAATACCCTTTCGAGAAAATCGTCGAGCATTTGGGACGCAGTCAGTTAATCAACAAGATCGAGCTGCTGGCAACATGAAACACGATTTTTTTTGTGGAATAAAATCACGAGTATTGCCCTGATAACTTTCAATTAAAACCATCTGGATTGTCGTTTTGTATGTTCATCAGGAAAAGTAGTGTTAAGATGTCTATACTTATTATTGGTGCTGACAGAATTAAATCAATTAAGCCAAAACTTAATAATTTAGGAGCCACAAAAATTACTCACTGGACCGCCAGAAATCGTAATGTTACTAAAATGAGCATCCCAGAGCATGTTGAGATGGTTATCTTTTTTACCGACTTCCTCCATCATGTGGCCGCCCGTCACTTGAAATCTCGGGTCAAATCGATGGGATTGTCGATTTTTTACTGTCGGCGGGTTTGGAGCGAAATTATCGGCCAAGTAGATGAATATATGAAACAGGAAAATGCTACGAAAAAAATAAAATAAAAAATGCTTCATTACTTTGACATGAGAGAACTATGTTTCCGTCAAACATTGCTTTAGAAAACCGAACGAGTATTAACAGTAAAATAGATTGGATTCTATAGAGACAAGGTTTAGGCTATTATTTACCGTGGGAGTCCAAACTTATGGGGGGATGATCGTAATCGTGAATAATTGGGGTCGGAGTCAAATCAAGTAAAAAAGTGGCGCCTATTGGAGCAGGCTATGGGTTGATATTGCCAATGGGTAGCTCTAATTGTTGCCCACATCTCAAGGCTTAACACTCTCAGTGATAGGTCGTGGGTTGTATAT
>JAGHAQ010000122.1 GCA_021161425.1 Candidatus Tharpella sp.
GCTCTATACTTCTACCGTCGCTGTTGATGCCGAGACCGGCTCCTGGTCGGAGAGATGGATCATGAGAATTACGAAGGTCTGCGCCACGGCATCTTTGTTGCCCGTCTCTACGATGACCAGGAATACGGTGGTCGTGAGGAGAACCTCTTTGATTGGAGTCAAGGGCACCGGACGAGATGAATAGTCAATCATTATGATATACGGTGAATACTCGGTGTTTTTATCGCGAGAATTTGAATATTGATGTAAGCAAGAATTGCTTTAAGTATAAAATTTAAAGGAGGCCTTGAAAAAATTATAATTTTTGTTCAAGAGCAAGTCTGACGGTGATTTTAACCGCATGAAGATATTGAATGTTTTGAGGATTAAAATTTGAGCCTAAAGTAGCTATAAGGCAAAAAGGCAATTTTTTAAGATACCATCAAGTTTAATTATAGGAGGAATTTGAGATGTTAAAGAGTGATCAACGCGGTTTTACCCTGATTGAGATGTTGTTAGTAATGGTTATTATGGGTATCATGCTGGCCGTCATAGTCCCCCGGGCCTGGCGTGCCAATGTCGATTCAAAGTATACCCTGTGCCGACAGAATTGTACGGAGTTGGCTAAATATACCCAGGAGTGGTGTGAGAGTATGCTCCTCGCGCAGACTGAGACCAGCGCCTCTACCCTGGATGATTACTATCGGGTGCTCATGAGAAATACTGCCGATGGCCAGGCAACCTATGTTGCTACCTCCGCAAATACTTATTGGAGTAGTAATGGTGCTAATACTAGGAATGTTACGGGGCGTGCAGGCGACCCTGAGACCACGGTTTCGGTGACCGCACCTCAGGATAAGAGGATGCGCAACCCTTTTACCGGAGCCGATGTGTTTGCTTTGGCAAATTATCCCTATAATGCACCGGTCGGTCCGATTGCCGGGGCTATTGCATATGCTGGTTTTACTGAAACTGCGGCTACTGGTACTGCCGGATACCACTACTATGCTTTTTTATTCCAGGGAACTGATAATACAGTTTATCTCCGTAATAATGATGATTCATTCCACGCTGGTATGGGGCCGACGACAATGGGTGGGGTCAGGAACGGTGTTTTTGTGGCCCGTATGCGTTGATCTGTACAAGTTTTTTTTAAGGTTTCTAGCGAAAAGTATATATGATGTTTATAAAAAGGTTCACTTGTTATTAAGGGCATTTACAACTTATGAAGTCCTCTAGATGTGGTTTTACTTTAATCGAACTCCTCCTCGTTGTCGTCATCATCGGCTTTATGCTGGTTGTGATTGTGCCGCGGGCCTGGCGGGCTAATATTGATGCTAAGTACTCCTTGATTCGCCAGAATTGTTGTGAACTTGCATCTTTTACCAACCAGTGGGCCGAAGAGCAGATTGAGGCTTCGGTTGAACAATACAGTTCAGCGACTAAATTTCACTATCTCTACAGTCTGACGGATAATAATGGTTCAATGGCGATAACAGCATCGTTGCCGATGTCGGAATGGATCGCCAGGCAGAGTCATCTCAATAACTGGGTTGCCACTAACGGTCAGATCGATATTCCGGGCCGTTGCAGTGGCGACAGCAATTCCGCAGCGGCTAACGATCCTCCCGAATGCAGCGTTGAGGAGATTATCGCCCCTGAGAAACTGCCGCGCAACCCCTTTAATGGGGCTCAAGTATTTGCTAGCGCCAACGACCCTGAAACTTCCGGCTTTGTGACGCCGGGAGCGATCGCCTTCGGATGTGCCTCCGATCCGGTTGGAGGCGATAGCTTTGCCTACTTTGCCTTTGTTTTTCAGGGTACCGACGCTACCACCGTTAATCTCGGTTCCAATGATACAGATACCGTTCATGCCGGCCAGGAGTCACGTACCATCACCGGCCTGCGCAATGGCGTCTTTGCTGCCCGGCTCGGACGCCGGTAGAAAAATTTATGCAATCAGTCAGGCTGAGAATCTTTCCTGGTTTATCTAATTGTAAGAAGGGTTTCTCCTTGCTGGAATTCCTTCTGGTTCTGGCTCTGATTGGTTTTATGCTGGCCGTTATCCTGCCGCGTTTTCAACGAGCGGCGTTAACTTCACGCTTTGTTGAAGTACGTCAACAGGCGACCGAGATTGCCAGCTTTATCAATCAGTGGACCGATTCCCAGGTTCGCGCTCAGCTTGCCGATACCTTATTTACCCCGAAAGACTTTCTTATGGAGAGGGTTTCTAAGACAAATAATAACTTTAAAAGCGAATCCCTGCACCATCACTATACCGGCAGCGACAATTTCAACGGAGTCGAGATGCTCATCTCGCCTGACGATATCCCCCGTAATCCTTTTAACCAAACTTCCTGTTTCAACTTAGTCAATGATGACATCAAGCGGGCACCGAGCCCTAAGCCAGGCCTTATCTATCTGACCTCATTTAGAGAAAAGAGACGTTTTGGCGGCGACCGAGGTTTTCGTTTTTTCTATCTTATCTATACCGGAACTGATAGCAACCCCCGTGTTCCAGGTTTTGGTGTCTGGTACGGCGGTATGGATGATGAGATCGAACCCGGTATCCGTCGTGGCGTCTTTGTCAACCGCTACCCCGATATTCCCTATCGTCCCTCAAGGATCATCGATGAACGTTGGAGATGATTTGTTTCTTAGATGATCTTCTATACCAGCCACGACCCGTCCCTGTTCTTTGTTCCAATAGTAACCCTGTCCTAAGGGGTCGGTTGGGATCTTCTCGATCAAGCCGGCTCTAAGCAGCTCTTCCAATCCCTCTATTTTCCGCTTTTCTTCTCTGACGAACCTTTTGGCAGCATCTTGTAGCCGGGCGAGATGTTTTAAGCGTTCCGCTTTTTTTTCATAGAGTATTTTTACGCTTCCCGGGGGCTGATCGGCAGCCATTTTGCTCATGAGTGTATGAGCCTGATGATAGGCGCCCTGCTGATTTAAGGTCTTTAGAAGGAGGGCGAAAAAACTTTTGGGTGCATCCGGCTTTTCTGCGGCCATCAGAAGATAGTGGCTGGCGGTGACGAAATCGTTCTGGTAGAGGTAGAAATCGTAGCCCAGCCAGAAGGGGAGTTCCCAGTTTTCGGGAAAGGTTTCAATGCCCCGTTCGAGAATGGGACGGGCCAGGAGGATGTCATCGAAATCCTGGATCAGGCCCATGCCGGAGAAGAGATAGGCTTTGTAATAGCGAGGGTCGAGCCGCGTGACGCGATCCATAATTGCATATTTCCAGGGGCTGTCGAGGGTAAAATTAAGTGGTTTCCAGACCAGACTGCCGGTATGTTGAATAGCTTTGATAAAGAGGATATCGGCGAGCAGGCCGCGATGGTCGAGGCTTAAATATTCCAGGGCTTCGGCCGCAGGTGGCTCAAGTCGCAGGTCGTCGCGCAATGGATTTTTAAACCAGGTCTGGGAACTGAAGTTAATGCCGATCGCCGTCAGATAGAAGAATAAGGCCAGGATAAATAGTTTTTTCATGGCGGTTTTTAAAGATCCCGGTTTTTGAAACGGGCCCCGGCTGCGGCCAGCAGGGCGGCGAGGTAGAAAAGCCAGTAGAGCAGGGCCGAGAGAACCCGTTTAAAAGGGAGTTGCTCACGGTGAATGATCTCAAGACGAAAATCAAAGAGGTCAAAGTTGGGCATCAGATAGGAGATTATTTTAACGCTTTGTAGATGCAGGGGAGAGCCGAAGCGCCCCAAAGCGATAAAACTCTCAATCGCCTCGTTCATGGAGTGTCCTATAATAAAGATACCGATTACCATGATGGCGTTCAGGGTGAAACTGATGCCCATGGCATAGAAAAGAAAAGCGACGCCGCTAAGCAGAGTAAACTCGCAGATATTCCAGAGGACCGCCCAGATCAGGCCGAAAGCCGGCTCTCCACCGAAGAGCAGGGTCAACAGAAAAAGGGTGCTGCCGCTAACCAGACTGAAAATAGTGATGATTATGGCCGTACCACTGAAACGGCCGAGGAGGTAGACGGGTCGGGGAACCCGGTTGAGGAGGACGTAGAGTTCATTGCGCTCCTCTTCGCGATAGAGGGAGAAGGCGCCGAAGAGGATGGTGACCAGGAGGCAGATCAGGGCCATGCCGGCCATGCCGCTGTTTTGAATGACACGGGCGACATCGCCAAGAGAGAGGGTGCTTAGATAGGCGGAAAAACCAAGTAAAAAGAGCAGGAAAAAGAGCAGTCCGACAAAGACTCGATCCCTGAGACTCTCGATCAGGGTGGTCTTGGCAATGGTTATAATGTGGCGCATTTGATCTCTTTTTTGAAACCTTCGTCAAGGTCATCGGCCTGATGTTGAGCCAGAAAGTTGTCGACTTTTCCTAAGAAACGCAAGTTTCCACCGACAATAATGCCGATGCGGTCGCATAAACGTTCGACTTCGGCCAGGATATGGGAACAGAAGAGGATGGTTTTACCCTCATTTTTGAGCTCCAACAGCAGGTCGATGACCTCGCTTTTGCCGATCGGATCAAGTCCCGAAGTCGGTTCGTCAAGAATTATTAGTTCCGGGTTGCCGGCGATTGCCTGAGCAATACCTACCCTTTGTCCCATTCCTTTTGAAAGTCGGGCGATCCGGCGTTTGGCAAAGGGCTCCATGCCGACCTGGTTGAGTAGGGTCGAGACCTTTGTTGCGGTTTCCCCTCTATTTGTCATTGTGCCGGCCGGGAGAGCCAGATTGTACTGCATGCCGATATATTCGCCTACTGTCAGGTTGGGATTGGGGCGAAAACTCTCTGGCAGGTAACCAAAATGGGGCCTGGGCTCGGCTGCTTTAAGCTCCTCATGATTGAACGTGATGTTGCCCCGGGTGGCTTTTATAAAACCCATGATAAGTTTGACCGCAGTGGTCTTGCCGGCGCCGTTGGGGCCTAAGATGCCGATAATTTCTCCCCTCTCAAGATCGAGTGAAAGATTGGTCAGCGCCTCTACATCTCCCTCCCGGCTACGATAGGTTTTACTTAAATCCCTGATTGAGAGGATGGGTGTTGTTTGTGTGGTTATTTGCATATTATCATCTGCTCGGGACGAAAAATTTAGCGCTTATCTGCCATTGGTCAGGTTCTTCCTCTTGATGGCTACGGCTTAGAAAGAGAGCTTTGTAACCTCTGTCCCAATATTTTTCGCTACGGTAATTCTGGTAAAAAAAGGCCATCGCCAGGTTCGGGTTGAGAGGGTCTGTAAGGCAGAGAGGTTCACTCAAGTCTAGTTTTAAGTTCTCTGTTTTTTGGAAAAGCCGTTCTTTGATTATTTTGAGCCTCTCTTTTTCAAAGTTTAAGAGTTTGAGCTTTCCAGGTTCGTAGATGGTCATGACCGGGGCGTAAAAATCCATAGACCTGTCAAGATCCAGCTGACGCCAGGCGTCGGCCCATTCGTTGATGGTTCGGCGCAGTTGCTCACCAGTTTGAGACTTTTCATCATTATTTTCAACCATAGCCGACCCTTCAATTATGGTTGCTATCTTCGGCAGGATGATGAGGGGAATGACTCGTTTTTCATTTTTCAAGAAAAAATCATTCCATTGATCCGGTAATTGAGGTTGCTTGCCGTAAAGGAAGTTTAAAGGGTGAAACAGGAACGGCTTGTTTCGGTTCAAACCGGCAATTGCGAGTCCGGGTTGTAAACCTTCGGGAAGCTGAAGCTGGTCGGTAACTACAGCTTTTGAGTTGCTTTCCTCTTTAAGCCAGAGATCGGCCAGCAGCTCCCCTTCGCGGGCGACTAGAAGAGAGGATTTAGGTGGGAATCCAACCAGGGAAGCGGGAAGTGTTGGAATCCTTTTTGGTATTGCAACAGCTTTCGTACTCTCTTGTTTGATATCTGGAGATTTTATCCCGGCTTTGCCGGAAGGGGGTGTTTCCGAGTCGTTTTTTGTCTTTTCAGGAAGGTCTGGAGCGGAAGCTTGAGACTTCTGTTCGACTTTCATTTTTTGTTTTGGATTTAGGATTGGTGCCATTGTCTTGGCATTGGTTTGGGTTGCTGTTTTCGGTAGGAATAGTTCCTTAATCCGGGGCTCCTGGTAGAGGAGAAAAAGGGCGCCTGCTATAATCAGGAGAAGGGCGAGAAAAAGGGTGATCTTCAGGTTGGGCCGTTTTTCCCCTCTTTTCCCCGGGTTTGAGGCGCCGGTTTCTCCCTTGATGCTGCGAATTGCATTGTTGTAATGATTTTTAGTGATCTCTGTCTGGCCGTCAATGTAGGCGGCCATCAGGGTTCTTTCGCAGATGATGTTGATCAGGCGCGGTGTTCCCTGGCTGAAACGGTAGATCAGGTCGATGATCTCAAGCGAAAATATGGCGGGGTTACTGGGGGACGCAATTTTGAGGCGATGGTCGATATAAGTTGCCGTCTCCTCTCGGCTGAAAGGCATCAGGCAGTAGCGGATCGTGATCCGCTGGCTTAGTTGGCGCAGGCTCGCATCTTCGATCTTCTCCTCCAGCTCTCTTTGGCCGACCAGGAAGATCTGGAGAAGTTTCTGCTTGTCGGTTTCCAGATTGGAGAGCAGGCGTAACTCTTCAATCGTTTCAAGAGGGAGGTTCTGGGCTTCGTCAACAATGATGACGGCTTTGGTACCCTCTTCGGCTTTTTCTAGAAGAAAATCACGAAACAGTCGGATCAGTTGATCCTTGGGGCGGGTGAAAATGTCGTGGTTGTCATTGGTGATGGCGAAATCATCAAGGATAACCCGTAAGAGGTCTTGAGGAGGGAGGTTGGGATTGAGGATTAGCGCGGTTCTAACATCCTCACCGAGCTCCTTAAGCATGGTCCGTAAAAGCAGGGTTTTGCCGGTGCCGGGATCGCCGGTGATCTGGATGAAACCTTCACCAGCCCGGACACTGTAGAGCAGGGTCTGCAAGGCTTCCTGATGCGAGTGGCTGGGGAAGAAATATTGGGGATCAGGGGTCAGCCGAAAAGGAGCATCCTGAAAACCAAAAAATGTCAGGTAATCCACGTTTAACTCCGGGCTTTTGGTTTGACTTCTTTATAGACCTTCTCTATTCGATTAAATACCTTATGCCAGCCGGTTTCATCAAGGGTTTTCTGGAGCTTGTGACAGCAGATAAATTGCTGCTCTCTGACCCTCTCAAGCTGTTCGGAAAGAGCTTTCTTAAGATTTATGAGAAAAGGTTTTTCATGTTCGGTTTCGAGGGTGTCCGGGCCGGTTAGCGGAGGTTTGGGGATGCAGCTCACCAGCCCCTCGGCTATGGCTTCCTCGCTGACCAACTCACGAATGCCGGGAAGATCGGTGACCACGATCCGGCAGTCACAGGCCAACGCCTCGAGCAGGACCAGCGGTAAACCTTCATAAAAAGAGGGCAGAACCATAATGTGAGCGCGCTGAAAACGGACGGCCAGCTCCGTCTGCGAAAGGGCTCCCAGAAGATGTATTCTTTCGTTGGAGGCAGCCGCAGCCCGGACGGCTTCAGTTTCCGGGCCGTCGCCACCACCAGCTAACCATAAAACCGCCTCTTCCTCAAGCTCGTTGAAGGCTTTAAGCAGCCAGGGTACCCCTTTGGCCCGGCTTAATTTGCCGGCATAAATAATGGTCGGTATTTCCTCTTTGGCACAGAAATCACGACAGAAGAGATCTTGGCGGTAGCCGGTTCCGGTAACAACCACCTTGGCTGCCGGAAAACCATACCCTGTAATCACCTGTCGGTGCTGGTCATGGTTTAAAACCATAACTCTGTCGACTTCGTTGACGCCCTTGATAATCTTTGTGGAAAGTTGTTCGGCCAGTTGCAGTTGGCGTAGTTCGGTACCGTGGACCGAGGTGACGACCGGGATTTCGGGGAAAAGTTTTTTGACAAGAGCGGTCATGATCCAGAGGTGGTGGGTATGGATGATATCTGGAGAAAATTTGCTTACAGCTTCACTTAAGGTTTTTTTAAAGGCGGATTCGTACTGTTCAAGCAGTAGGTGGTTGAAGGTTGAAAAACGGGTACTCGGATAGGGCATGACATCGCTCATGCCGGCGACTGGAAAGGGGAGATCCGGGCTCTCAAAGCGGACGGCAAACATGTTTTCGTCAGCTATTTCGGGATGAGCGTCTGCCAACGGCATAGCCGCCGGCAGGCCACAGACGACGGCCTGTTCGATCCCGTTTCCAGACGCTTCACGGACGATGGCTTGAAGGTAGACACCGCTACCGGTTTTTCCTGGGATCTGCGATAAGCAGTGAAGAATACGCATTTTTGCTTTATTGGCCAGTTGTCAGAACTATTCACGGTTTTGTTTTCGAATTGTCTCGATGTGGGGACAGACCTTTAGTTTGCGCCCTGAGCGTAGCGAGGAAGTGCCCTTGGGGTATCCTTTGGTTACAGAGGGCGAAGCAAAGTTCGCCGCTATCCGCTGTAACTTAACTTTTTAACTCTTCCCAGGCTTTGATGGCAGCCTGGCGACCCTGGTTGATACAGTCAGGGATGCCGATGCCGCGATAGCCGGCTCCGGTCAGGTAGAGACCTTTCTGTTTTTTGGTAATTGTATCGATCGCTTTGAGGCGCTCGAGATGGCCCATAATGTACTGAGGCATACCCTGGGGCCAGCGGTAGATCCAGCTCTTTTCCGGCGGGCTCATGATACCCATGATTGATGAGAGTTCCTCCCTGACCATGGTGAGCATCTCTTGATCACCACAAGCGGCCAGCTCTTGACGCTGGGCACCGCCGACAAAGGCCCGCATTAAAACCATTCCTTGCGGGGCGCGGTGAGCCCATTTGATCGAAGACCAAGTGACAGCCATGATGCGGCGATTGGCTATTTGGGGGACGATAAAGCCGTAAGCATCAAGGGGGTGAGGGATAGCCAGACGGGGAAAGGCCATTGAAACCGTGGCTGACGAGACATAAGGAATGTCGTTGAGTAGATCAGCCAGGCGGGGGAGTTCATTTTTCAGCATTCCGGCTGCAGCATAGGTTTCGGTTGTGACAATCAGGGCATCTGCAGTTGTCGGGTCTTGGTTTTCCTCCTCTATCAGCCAGCGTCCTTCAGGGGTCGGTTTAAGTTGCGAGATCTTCCGGTTACAATTAATTTTATCACTTCCGATAACCACTGCCAGTTCGTCGACAAGACGTCCCAGGCCCTCATTGAGAGAGATGAAGAAGGTTCGTTTCGGACCCGGGCTGGCTGGTTTCTTCTTCATCATTTCAACCATCCTTTTTTGTCGTTTCAACATTCCGACAATCAGACTGCCGCCATCTTGCTCCATCTCCAGAAAACGGGGAAAAGTACTTAAAAGGCTCATGTTTTCAGGGTTGCCGGCGTGGATGCCGCCAATCAGTGGTTCGGCCATTTTGTCGAGAGCTTCCTGTCCTAAACGGCGCTTAACGAATGAGGCCAGAGTTTCGTCACCACTCTCTTTGCGCCGAGGAATAAAGAGGTCACAGCCCATACGGATCTTGCCCGGCCAGGAGATTAGTTTAGAGGAGAGAAAGGGGAGAGTCTTGGTTGGCACCATCATCATCACCCCTTCCGGCAGGCGATGCAGGGCGTTATTGTCAAAGACAAAGGTTCCAGTGGCTCCTGAGCTGGTATTGAGGAGCTCATTTTCGAGGCCGAGTTCTGTAATCAGTTGTAAAGCCCAAGGCTTTTCAACGATGAAACAGTCAGGGCCGCCCTCCACCAGGTAGGGATCATCTTTTTTAGTGATGATCTTACCTCCCAGTTCAGGGGCTTGTTCAAAGAGTTCAATGTCGATCGGGGCGTTTGTCCGGCGGGCCTGTTGTGTAAGCTCGTAGGCGGCGGCCAGACCGGTAATCCCGCCGCCGATGATGGCAATTTTTTTTCTGGAAGTCATAAGTTTGGTTCTTATTAATGAATTTTGAAGTTTATGGTCTTTGACTAATCCGTGTACCGATAAATTGCGCCAGCATGGCGATGAAATCGTCATCGGCATTGGCTGGTTGTGATCGGCAGAGGTTAATCTCTTTTTCGCTGCAAAAAGCTTTCAATTCCAGATCAAGATCGTAGAGGGTCTCAAGGTGATCCATGCTGAAGCTGACCGGTACGACGATGATCTTGCGGCAACCCTGTTGTTTGAGTTTAAGCAGATGATCTTCAATCTCCGGTTCCAGCCAGGCGCCGGGAGCGTTGCCCTTGCTTTGATATGCCAGTGAACTCCGGCATCCGGGCAAGATTGTTCTTATGGCTTCAACGTTAGCGGTGATTTCATCGACATAGGTGTCGCCTTGATCAATATAGCTTTGCGGAATATTGTGGGCTGAAAAGAGAAGATGGGTCTCTTTAGTGTCAAACTCAAAACCCTTTTTTTGAGCCGCTTCAAGAATTCTTGTCGCAATCAGTTGATTGTAGGCCGTTTCCCGATACCAGTTTTCCAGCCGTACCAGTTCAAGCTTGCCGGTTGCGGTAACCTCTTCGAGGGTTTTGTAATAGGCAGCTGAGCTGATGGTCGAAGAGTGTGGAGAGAGGGAGATGGCATAGATTCTCGTGATACCTTCGGTGGTCATTTTCTTGACGACGTTTTCAATACTTGGTTCGGCGTAACGA
>JAGHAQ010000009.1 GCA_021161425.1 Candidatus Tharpella sp.
ATCAACTAAATATGAGCGACATGGCCAGAGCCCTGGAAATCAGCGTTTCAACAATCAAAGATTATCTTGACATTATTCATCAGACATTTTTATGGAGAAACCTTGCCCCCTACACGAAAAACCCCTTAAAAAAGGTGCAAAAAGCAAACTATGCAATCTTAATCAATAGAGGCCGTAAAATCGAACTTTTGACTGAAAACATCATCCAGATACCGGTAAATTTTATTTGAGACATTGCCGAGCGCTATTGCTCTTGCTGTTGCAAAAACTCAAAGCAGGGGCTTTGCACACCACCTCTATCTTTACTGAGGATCTCCCAGAGGTAGTTGGCTCCGACGGTCGGCAAAACCGGTTGCCGCTACCGCTAAAACCAGCCTAATTTTATAGAAGCTTGACGACATAACAAAAAGAGAATAGGTTGTAAATGTTTTTACCAGGAACAAATACAAAACCTCCTCATCAAGCGATATTGGAAAACAGAGATAAAACAGGCCACAATATCTACTTGCAATCAGGCCTTTATCATGATAAATATTGTTCAGTTTATCACGATTGACATTTAAAGCAACAACGACCAGGGAGAAAAAAATGAAACCGATTAAACTTATCACACTATTGATCATCACATCGTTCATCTTCGGAGCCTGCAATGGTTTGAACAGCCAAACTGCGGTCTCAAGTTCCCCGGTGCTTGAAAGAATAACCGCCCGAGGCGAACTGATTGTCGGCACTGCCGGGAGTATGCCACCTCTTAATATGACCACCAAAAGTGGCAAGATAATCGGCATCGAACCCGACATTGCGACCTACATTGCCGGTGGCATGGGGGTTGATCTGACCCTGAAACCGATGCCGTTTCACGAACTATTGCCGGCTCTCGAAGCGGGTGAAGTCGATATGGTTATGTCGAACATGACAATCACCGGAAAACGCAATCTCAAAGTCGCCTTTGTCGGCCCCTATTTTCTCTCCGGGAAATCAATCCTGACCAAAGATATCGCCATCGCCTCAATTAATGATGGTGAAGAGCTTAATAATCCCGAAACCACTCTGGCGGCGCTAAAGGGTTCGACAAGCCAGCAGGTAGTGGAAAAGCTTTTGCCGAAGGCCAAATTTGTAGCAACTGAAACCTATGATGACGCTGTCAAACTGGTTCTGGACAACAAAGTCAATGCCCTGGTGGCTGATTATCCAATCTGCCTGATTTCGACCTTCCGCTATCCTGAGCATGAACTCTCAACCATGCTCAAACCATTTACTTTTGAGCCCATCGGTATCGCTGTGCCGGCCAACGACCCGCTTCTGGTTAACTGGCTGCAAAACTTCTTCATCTCTTTCAAAGGCAGCGGCGAACTCGAGAGAACAACCAAATACTGGCTCGACAACGGTGCCTGGCTGAAGTTGTTGCCCGAAGTTGAGTAAAGCAGTCGTCAGTCGTCAGTCGTCAGTCGTCAGGGATAAAAACCTGGATTCTGACGACTGTCAACTAATTTGAGGACAGGTTGAATATAGAGAAAATAATCCCTTCTAACTTCAGATTTCAGAACCTGTTGGTCTGGATTTTTCTCTACATCCTCGCCAGCCCGATCCTGAAGACTGTCCCCCATGCCCATCTTATCGTTCAGACACTTTTTACGGCTATGCTGTTTTCTGCGGTTTATACTATCCATCAGAAAATTCGGATAATGTGGCCGACATTAGCTCTCCTGCTCCTCACCACAGGGCTGCTCTGGAGCAATACTTTGGGCCTGCTTCAGATTAGTGAAAAAGCCATTGATGGATTGCTGGTGACCTATCTAGGGTTGCTGGTCTTCTTCTTTGGCCGCTATATCTTTACTGCAAAAGAGGTTGATATCGAGCTGATCTCAGCCGCCCTCTGCCTCTATCTGCTGCTCGCCATGCTCTGGGCTGCACTCTTTATGCTGCTGGAAGAGTATATACCCGGCTCCTTCTCCGGGTCGGAACTCCCTCAGGGCCACACCTTCAGACAAGAGTTTCAATACTTCAACTATTTAAGTTTTATCACCATAACCACTTTAGGTTACGGTGATATCACCCCGCAGACCCCGACCGCAATGGCCCTTTGCCAGGTCGAGGCGATCCTGGGACATTTCTTTACTGCGGTCTTGGTCGCCCGCCTGGTCGGAATCCAGGTGGCTCAAAGTTTTGCAGGGCAAAAGGAGTAGAAGTGGATTTGTGACTTTGTGGTCCTCTGGCAGCATTTCAAGTTTGTCCGGGAAGTTCCCTTTGGCATCTTCTTTATGGTGGAGAATCAGGGCGCCAAAGCCCCGATTCTTGTTGTCCACGGAATCAATAGTTCGCCTCCTTTTTTTAAGAAAATGAACGGGTAAATATCGAACGTCGAGCGTTCAACTGTCCACCCTTTAAACCGGACTGGAATCCGTAAACTTATGACCCAAACAACCGACTTTGACATAAACCAGGTCATCGCCTGCCACGGCTGCGACCTTCTCCTGGAGCGTCTAAAAGTTACACCAGGGGAGAAACTTTCCTGTCCACGCTGCGGCGAGCCCCTGCTGGCCCCGAAAAATGACTCCGTCAACCGCAGCCTGGCCCTAGCTTTGAGCGGACTGCTGCTCTTTCCGTTTGCCATCCTGCAACCGATCATGACCCTCGACACAATGGGGCTTGAAAACAGTGGCAACATTCTAGAC
>JAGHAQ010000076.1 GCA_021161425.1 Candidatus Tharpella sp.
ATCCCCTTTTAGCTCTGCAATTGCATCTAAAAGGACAATTACCACCAGAACGTGCTGTTACTTTCATGGAAATAAGCTATTGACCCAGTACTTTTTGGCGGCTGAATCTTAAAACGGGAATGGCTGGTAAAAAATGGCTTAGCGTTATGCCGAAAACAACCGCACTCGATAAAACCCGAAGATTACTGTTACAGGCCGGCGACAACCTTATCGAACCGGAAAACCTGCCGGTTAAACGGCGACACCAACCCCGGCCAAGCAACTTGAAGATAAAAAACGTCGTCGTCATCATGATGGAAAGCTTCTCCGCCCACCATATTGGAGCTTTGGGCAACAGAAGTGGCATAACCCCTGAATTTGATCGACTGGCCGCAAAAGGCTTACTTTTTGATCATTTTTTTTCCAACGGGACCCATACTCATCAAGGTATTTTTGCATCTTTATCCAGCTTCCCCAACCTGCCCGGCTTTGAAACCCTGATGCAGCAAGCTCAGGGGGCAACCAGTTTTTCCGGACTGGCCGAACTTCTCAGAAAACGCGATTACCAAAATCTCTATGTCTACAACGGAGATTTTGCCTGGGACAACCAGGAGGGTTTTTTCCGCAACCAGGGAATGACTGAATTTATCGGCCGTTTCGATTACGATAAGCCGGAGTTCATGGATCCTACCTGGGGCGTCTCAGACAATGACATGTTCAACCGAGCTCATCTGGAGATGGAAAAACTTTCCGCCAAAAAACCCTTTTTCGCTATCCTCCAGACCCTCTCCAACCACCTGCCTTTTACGATTCCCGAACCCTTGCCGGTAGCCAAAATCAAAGGCCACGGTTTACAGGATGGACACTTAACGGCAATGCGATATGCCGACTGGGCTTTGGGTCAATTTTTTGCCAAGGCACAAGACTCACCATACTTTTCTGAAACTCTTTTTGTGCTGCTCGGGGATCACGGTTTCTGCGTCCCCCAACAGCTCACCGACATTGAACTGCTACGTTTCCATATCCCTCTACTCCTGCTGGCTCCCGGCCTTCAGGAACAATTTGGCTCCAAACGCTCAATTGTAAGCACCCAAGTTGATGTCGTTCCCACCATTATGGGACTTCTGGGCAAACCTTTCGAACACCACTGTTGGGGCCGCAACCTCCTAAACGTGGCCGACGACGATCCCGGTTTCGGCATCATCAAACCTTCCGGCAGCGACCCCACGGTCGCCATATTAAGGGGAGATCGGATCTTGGTCAAACCACCTGACGGTCGGGCCGCACAACTTTACAACTACCAGCTCTACCCGCACCCCACTGCCCAAGTTTACAACAATCAAACTTGCGCAAACGATATGGAAACGACATTGAAAGCCTATGTCCAGACCGCGATGGACGCCCTACTGACAAAGCGATGCGGAGTGTAAATTCGTAGCTGAAAAAAGGCCAACTTCATGAAATCTTCATAAACTCTTCACAAGCCCTTCATAATAGAAGAACTATAAACGGCCCAAACCATAATGGAAGCACAACTGACAACAGGATCCGGGCTATAAGACATGAATGAGAAACTTAAAGAGATTTTTAAACTGTTGAGAAAAAAAACAAACGTTTTTTTCTCAGACATCACCTTTAAAAGCAACGCAACGATTGTCGCCCTGCTCGCAGCCCTGCTGCTGACGACAATCTACAATCTCACTTTCTGGCATAAACTTCTAAGCCTGCCGGACATCTCAATTACCGACAACGCCGGTTTCCTGCTCGGCACCGGCATTGTCCTGACCGGCATCTTCTTTACATTTTTCACCCTCTGCAGCTACCGCTACCTCTTCAAAACAGTTCTCGTCTGCACCCTTTTTCTGGTTGCGACAATCTCCTATTTCAGCCTCAAATACGGCATTGTGATCGATTACAATATGATCAGCAATATCCTGGAAACCGATATACTGGAAGCCAAAGAGCTTTTCAGCTTTTCGCTTGCCTTTCATCTCTTAGCTTTCGCCGGGTTACCGACACTGATCCTCACCCGCACCCGGATTATCTGGAAAAAGACACTACGACAACTGGCAACCAACCTCCTCACCATCGCTGGTACTCTGCTTATCATCGGAGCGACAATCTATCTCAACTACAGCAGCTTTGCCCTGGTCGGCCGCCAGCATAAATATCTGCGCATGTATATTAACCCAACTTACGCCATCTATTCAGTTGATAAATATTACCGGATACATCATCAGACTTCTAAAACAATCCTGCCTATCGCTAAAGATGCCGTTTTGGCTGAAAACGCGGACGCTGCTAAAAGAAAATTACTGGGAATTTTTGTCGTCGGGGAGTCGGCCCGGGCGAACGAGTTTGCTCTCAACGGATATAGTCGTAATACCAACCCCCGCCTTGCAAAAGAAGATGTCGTGAGCTTTACTAAAGCCTACTCAAGCGGTACTTCGACGGCAGAGTCTGTACCCTGCATGTTTTCACATCTGACAAGAGATAAATATTCCGCAAAAAAAGCAGCAAGTTACGAAAATCTCCTCGACATTCTGCAACGCCTCGGGATTGATGTTTTCTGGCGTGACAACAACTCCAGTTCCAAGGGAGTGGCCAAGCGCGTGCCCTACGAAAAACTCTCGTCTGCAACAGTGCCTGATGCGGAGCGCCTGGGCCTGGCCCGAAACGGTGAATATTTTGATGAGGCTCTGCTTTACAGGCTCCAAGAATACATCGACCAGAACACTCACGATAACATCCTCATCGTTCTCCATCAGAAAGGGAGTCACGGACCGGCTTATTATAAACGTCATCCAAAACAATTTAGTAAATTCACTCCTGAATACCGGAACAACACCCCGCAAGACAGCATCCGGAAAGAACTTATCAACGCCTACGACAACACCATCCTCTATACTGACTATTTTCTGGACCGAACTATTGAGTTATTAGAAAAAAATGCAGACCAATACGACACGTTCATGTTGTACATGTCCGATCATGGTGAGTCACTGGGCGAAAACGGCATCTACCTGCACAGCCTGCCCTATTTCATGGCTCCCGATGAGCAGAAACATATTGCCGCTATCGCCTGGCTTTCAGAAAGTTGCACCCGTAATCACCACATCGACATGACAAACTTTAAAAATAAACGCGACCAACCCATCTCGCACGACTATATTTTCCATTCACTCCTTGGCATTTTCGGCGTCAAAAGCAAAATCTACGATCGTAACCTGGATATTTTTCAGACGAATTTTACTCTCACAAGAACAATCCATGAATAATTAAAAAAACTGGGAGGCGACCGGGATTATCAGGATGGCAGACCTTTCTTTTTTCACCTGATGACGACCAGCAACCGCGAGCCTTGATTGCCAACTACATAAAACTTGGTTTACTTAAAAATGAAAAGTTGGTACTCTTGTCTCCTCAACAAAAAATAGATCTCCAGAAAAAACCATATGATACAAGCGTAACCATCAAGTCCGACAACCCCTTAGTTCAAGATTGTCTGGCCTACTACCAGGGTGCTGATTATATTATCACCAAAAACAATAACAAGAATTAAACCGAAATCAAATGTTGAAAACTATTTTTAAACAATGGTTCCAGGCAGCTAAACCGCTGCTCCTTTTTTACCTCCTCTTTCTGCTCATCGACTTTGTCGGACGCGGCGTTTTGTTGGGTCAGCATTATGACTCTTTAAAAGCCAGCGGCGTCAACTACTGGCTCGCCTTTATCGTCGGCCTGCGCATGGATACAATCGCCGCCTGCATCATCCTGGCTTTACCAACCCTGCTCATTTTTCTGACCCCATCACGAATTTCACATCTGGTTGAAAAAATAGTCGGGGGCTACCTGCTGGCAACCCTGCTGCTGGCCGTCTATATGGAGATTTCAACGCCGCCGTTTGTCAGCGAATTTGACGCTCGGCCCAACGAGCTCTTCGTCAACTATCTCCTATACCCTCGCGAAGTCGTCAAAACGATCCTCTCAACTCAATTAACCCCGTTATTGATTGCGATTGTAAGTTTAACCATGATTACTTGGTTCTACCGGAAATGGTGGCGACAGAGCCCTCTCTTTACCAAAGCTTTGCAGGTTAAATACAGTTTTCGTCTACTCTTTTTTCTGCCCATGGCATTAGTTATTGTCATGGGGATTCGCTCCTCTTTCGGCCATCGTCCGGCCAACCTCTCGGATGCCACCTACAGCAGCTCCCATATCGCTAATGAACTGGCCAAAAACACCCTCCATTCAGTCGGCTATTCGATCTACGCAAAAAAGAAATTCGATGTCAACGTCAAACTCTACGGCCGTATGGATAAGGCTGAAGCGATCACCCGCACAAAAAAAATACTCAACCTGACCCCAACAGATCTTATCGATCCGAACTACCCTCTTCTGCGACGAGAAAAAACGAATTTCCCCGTTAAAGGCCAGGCCAAAAATCTGGTGGTCATTATCGAAGAGAGTCTCGGCGCTCAATACGTGGCCGCTTCCGGTGGTGCTCGACCTGACATCACCCCCAACCTCAATCGCCTGGCTCAAGAAGGAATTCTTTTTAGCCAGCTCTACGCCAGCGGGACCCGCAGTGTGCGGGGCATGGAGGCGATCGTCGGAGGCTTTCTGCCGATCCCCGGCACCAGTGTTCTGAAACGGAATCTTTCACAAAAAGAGTTCTTTTCACTGGCCCGACTGTTAAGCCCCAGAGGTTATGACAGCAGCTTTCTCTACGGCGGTGAGAAGCGCTTTGACAATATGGGGAGTTGGTATTACGGCAATGGTTTTAAGCGAATTATTGACGAGCCGCTCTTTGTCAACCCGGTCTTCCACGGCATCTGGGGGGTCTGTGATGAAGATCTGGTGGTGCGCGCCGACGAGGAGTTTGTCAAGCTCAAGGAACAGAACCGACCTTTTGTTTCAGTGCTCTTTACAACCACCAACCATACCCCTTTCGAATTTCCCGAAGGCCGCATCAAACTGCTTGACGGAGTGGAACCTGCCAGCGAGGAGAATGCGGTTAAGTTCAATGATTATGCGCTCGGTAAATTTTTACCCTGGCCAAAGAACATGGCTATTACGATGACACGGTTTTTGTCATTATCGCCGATCATAACGTCCGCGTCCGCAGCAGTCCTAACGGCGTCATGCCGGTTGATAACTATCGCATTTTCGGCCTTATTCTGGGCGGCGGGGTAGAGCCTTTACGCTATGATCGCGTAACCACACAAATGGATGTCATTGCTACCGCAATTGATCTATTAGGAACTGATTTCATCCATCCGATCATTGGCCGATCGATCTTCGCCCCCAATAAAAACGATTTTGCATTAATGAAGTTCTATTCACTCTACGGCTTCATGCGGGATGGCAAACTGGCGGTCCTAGAACCAAAAACCGAGGCTCGAACTTTCAAAGTTGAAGGGGACAACCTGCTGGCTTTGCCCCACGATCAAGAACTTGAACGCGACGCCCTGGCCCTGCTGACCACCGCCTCACACCTCTATCAAGAGCGTAAACACGACTTGCCGAATTCTTTAGCCGGAATCAAGAAATGAAAATCCTGCTGGTCGAAGACGACCCTCAACTGCTGGACCAGATGCAAAACCTCCTCACAGAGCAGCGTTATCTGATCGATAGCGCTACTGATGGAAATCGTGCTCTTGACAAAATCTTTGCCGAGAGCTACGATCTGATTCTCCTCGACATCATGCTGCCTCAAGTTGACGGATTGACGATTTTACAGGAGATGCGCCAAGCCCACATTATTACCCCGGTACTCCTTTTGACCGCCAAAGGATCGGTTGAAGATCGAGTCAAAGGGCTTGATTACGGAGCTGACGACTATCTTGCCAAACCCTTTTCAACAGCTGAACTACTGGCCCGTATCCGAGCCCTGTTACGCCGACCGGGCCGAGAATGTGATACACTCCTTAAGGTTGGCAACGTCTCTCTCAATACGATCAGCCGCCAAGTCACTAAGACCGGGCAAACCCTCGACTTAACCCCCAAAGAGTTCTCTCTGCTTGAATTTTTGCTATACAACAAACCGCAACCGGTCTCCCGAATCACCCTGGCTGAACATGTCTGGGGAGATGATTTCGACCCCTTTACAATGTCCAATACCATCGATGTCCATATTAAAAATCTGCGTCGGAAAATTGATACTGAAGGTGCACATAGTTCATTAATCAAAACAGTTCGCGGGATCGGCTTCGTAACCGAAGGGTAGTTTTTCATGAAAATTCGCAGTAAAATCACCCTCTGGATTACCAGTGCCGGAATTCTTGTAAGCTTGGTATTCTCCCTGATTGTTTTCTATGAGATGGTTGAACAAACCTACAACCAGCTTGATGCCGAGCTCAAGGCAACCGTCCAAAATGTCTTCCAAATAGTCAATAAGAACGAAGCGGAAAATATTGACCAAACCTCTCTGTCAGCGAAAACATTTATTGACAGTCGACACTACTGGATTCGTGCCTTCCGGGACGACACCTTGGTCTACTCGTCCAGGCTGACGCAAATCATTGACCTACCACTTAATCCCAAAAAGAAAAAATATTCCGTCAGCATCACGATCCCACGGGAAAAGATCGATCTTGATCAAGATCGATCCAATGAGGTAACATTTAGGGTTCGTTCAGCAAAGATATCAGCCGATTTAGCCCTACCAGGTTACCATATTTATGTGGCACTACCCATGGAAAAACTTGAGGAAGAGATTATCGAGGTAATCCTGCTCATCTCGCTGGGGCTGTTATTTTCAACCATAATGTTGATCCTTATCAACTATTTTCTGGCCGGTCGCATCCTCCGACCAGTTCGGCAAATCACCAACCTGGCCCAGGAGATCAATGAAAACGACCTGACCCGCCGCATCCCCTTAAACTCCAGTCAGGATGAACTCTATCATCTCTCTTTTGCCTTAAACCAGATGCTTGATCGCCTGCAGTACTCTTTCACCCGCCAGAAACAGTTTCTCGCCGACGCCGCCCATGAGCTCAACACCCCGATGACCAGTGTCCAGCTCTTTATGGAACAGGGCTTGCTAAACCAAGAACTGCCAGCCCCTTTTTACAAGGATCTACAGCAACAGCAGCAGGTTTTGATGCGTATAAAACGTCTCCTGCACGACCTTATGACCCTCTCATGGCTGGAACTCGGCCGTAAGCTCAAACCCGAAACCTTTGACCTTAAAGCCATAACCGCATCCGTCATTGAGGACTTCAAACCATTGATAAACGCGAAAAACATTGACCTGACCAGCTCCATGCCGGAAAGATTGAACTATTTCGGAGATAGCGCTCAGCTCCACCGGGTTCTGGTCAACGTTATCGATAACGCCATTAAATATAATTTTGAAAGTGGAAAACTGATTGTCACACTGGAGAATATGCCGGAAACGGTTCGGCTAATCATCACCAACAGCGGATCGCCGATTCCGAAAGAGGAGTTAGGGCAGGTTTTTGAACAGTTTTATAGGGTTGAAAAATCACGTTCCCAGGAGTTTGGGGGTTGCGGCTTAGGATTGACGATCGTCCGCGAAATCGTCAATCTGCACGGCGGTCAGGTCTCCCTGAACAATGAGCCACCTGATAAAATAAGCTTAAGTATCATACTCCCACACTCTTTTAAAAAATCAGCATAAACCAGGTCATAAAGGCCAGGGCCAGAGCCACCATGACCGCCGCTGACGCGATATCTTTGGCGCGGCCGGAAAGTTCATGGTGCGCGCTACCGATACGATCAACCACCGCCTCAACCGCCGAATTCAACAACTCGGCCAGCATTACAATCAGCCAGCTGCCAATTAAAAGAACTTTTTCAACTGGGCTATCTCCCAACCAAAAACCTAAAGGCACCACAACCAAGAGCAGGTAGACCTCCTGACGAAAAGCCTGCTCATGTCGAAAAGCCACCCTTAGACCAGCCAGTGAATATCCGGTCGCTCGCCAGAGGCGGGTAGCGGCCTGTTCCAGATCACGTTTAATTTTTTCTTTGTCCATTTATATAATAGCCTCCTGAAGAAAAGTGACATAGATCCTTAAAATCAATTCAGCCTTATGACTTAAAATGTTCAAGTTGCCCACGATGGCCGATAACCACCAAGATATCACCTGATGCCAAAACCTGGTTCGGATTCGGGATAAAACTTGGTGGCCCACCAGTTCCAGGGCGCACCGCAATAACCTGAATTTTATAGTGATTAGTTAAATCCCGCTGGCGCAACGTTTTACCCGTGCACTGATCAATCGTCAGCTCCTGGATAACCAGATCCTGGTCAAATGGCAGATAGTCAACAAAACCGGGGTAAGTGAGACGATCAGCCAACTGTCTGGCAGCCAGGTCCTCAGGGATAACAACCCGGTCAACGCCAATCTTGTCCAACAATTTTTTATGGTCTGTATTATTGGCCTTGACCCAGACATGGGGAACCTTAAGCTCCTTGAGAAACAGTGATATCATGGCGCTGGCGGAAATCGAATCACCGACCGTAACCATAACATATTCAAGTTCAGCCATTCCGGTCTGCTCCAGAACCTCTTTTTCCCGGGCATCAGCCAGGAAAACCTGGGTCAGATGGGCCTGGGCCTGTTTGATGTGAGCGGGATCATTGTCGAGACCTAAAACGTCATGTCCGAGCTCAACCAGATGCATGGCAAAACGCAAACCAAATTTACCAAGCCCTATAACCCCAACCTGAAGTTTCTCCTTCGCCATAGCTTACCCCTTTTTAAAAAAGATCAACCAATCAACAGACGCTCTTCCGGCCACCGAAAAAGCTCTTTCTGCCGGTAACTCTGGACGGCGGCAATAATGATAATCGGGCCGAGCCTTCCGGTAAACATCAACAATATTATAATAATTTTGCCGATTGCGCTAAGTTTTGCCGTCAAGCCCAAACTCAGTCCAACTGTGGCAAAAGCGGAAACCGTCTCAAAAAGAATTTTCAGTTCCAGATCACGGCTTTGCGGATGCGGAACCAGCCCCCCTTCTGTAATATTGAGCAAAAAAGCGGCTGAAAAGATAATAACCACAGAGAAAAAAAGCAGCACCAGGGCTTCATGCAGGATTTTGCGTTCAACCGCAAAACGGCCGATTACAGCCTGCGAACGACCTTTGAGCTGAGCCACCAGAAAAGCGATCAAAACCCTGAAGGTCCCCACTTTGAGGCCGCCGGCGCAAGAACCCGAGCCCCCGCCGATAAACATCAGAATAATCATAAGATAGAGTGAGACATTGGTCATAATATTCAGGTCTATGGTATTGAAACCGGCAGTGCGGCAAGTCACAGACTGAAAAAAACCGGTCAACAGGGTAAGCGACCAACCGGTACCTGGTGGAGCCACGCAATATTCAAAAAAAGAGATCCCGACCCCGCCGCCTACAATCAGAAAAAAAGTTGTAAAAAGAATAATTTTGCTGTACCAGCTGAGACGCAAGCGGGATTTTTCAAGAGTTCCGGAACCCTTAATAAATCCAGATCGACACCGTTTCACAAATACGGCCAAACAGCCATTAAGCTCAACCACAACCGCAAATCCGAGACCACCGGCGACAATTAATAACATCACCACCAGATTAACGCCCCAGTCGCCATGCCAATGTGACAAGCTGTCCTGATAGAGTGAAAAACCAGCATTACAAAAAGCTGATACCGAGTGAAAAAGAGCGGTAAAAAAGGTAAAATCCCGAGGCGCTGCCGCATTGAGCAGGAGGGCTCCAATAATTTCTATAATCACGGTCCAGAGCACAATCTTAACCAGGAGCTTCCCGAAAGGCCGGCTCCGGTCATGCTGCAACCCCTGACCAATCACGAAACGATCATTTAAGGCCACCCGCTGCCTAATCAAATAGTAGATCAGAGCGGTATAGGTCATAATGCCGATGCCACCGAGCTGGATCAAAAAAAGAATAGTACTTTGCCCAAACAGGGAAAAGGTGGTTCCGGTATCAAGCGTTACCAGACCGGTGACGCAAACTGCTGAAGTGGCGGTAAAAAGAGCATCAAGCCAGGAGATCGAGGCGACCGCCAGGGAAGATCGGCTATGCAGCAAAAGAGTACCACCCGCAATCGTCCCGGCAAAGAGGATAATCGGCAGTGTAATCGGAGTAATTTTATAGTGAAAATTTTTCATTTATTCTATTCCTTCAAGGAACCTTTGAACCAAGGGCACCGAGCCACCCTAGAACCGTCGGCTTTTTTTGTCAAGCAAGAGTAAACCTAGATGCCAAGTCACACAATCAAACAAACCGCACCCTTACCTCTCCCTTGGCAGAAACTCTCCTATAAGGAGATCATGACTCGCCCCGACGGTCAATTGATCAACGGTGGTCGTGCATCACGAGTCTATCGCTTTATTGATGGAAATGAGGTCTGTTTTCTCAAACGCTACACCTATCAAAAAATCCATTGGCAGCATTGCTGGCAGAAATCGCAGGTTCGACGAGAATTTGAGAATCTCGAAAAGATTAAACGGGCGGATCTGGGATGTAACACGATCGAAGTTCTGGCTTATGGAGAGCAGCGCCGCTGTCGCATCCTGATCGATGCCTTCATTTTAAGTCGTGAGGTGGCCGGCAATGAACGACTCTCGCTCTTTCTCGGTTCAAACCACGACCATCCGCAACGACAGTTAGTAGTCGAAAAAGTGATCCAGCTCGGACAAAAGGTTATTGAGAGTGGCCTGGCAATCACCGACCTCTTCTTTCGTAATCTCGTCGTCGTCCCTAAAGATGCCGGTCTCTATCTACTCGACGTGCAATATTGCAACCGCAACCGGCGGCGAGCCGAGATGAAAACTTACCCCCAACTCTGGTCTAACATTTTGCTCTTCTTTACTCCGGATGAGCAAAACTTGGCGGCCAAAATACTGCTGCCGCATCTACCCTATAACCTTAATGAACTAGAGCTGAGAGCACAACAATTTAGCCATAAAGAGAAGAAACGCAAAGCGACTGAACTGGCCTTTATCGAGAATAATTGTTAATTTTCATCAAACTTCAAGGAGTCAAACTAAATGGACAACATCATCGCAAAAATCAACAACCTCTTTAACGATCCCGAACTCAGAGACAAACTACTCACCTACCGCTGGCCCCTGACAATTGCCGCCCTGATCATTCTCATCCTCCTCATGAAGCCACAATACTTCTGGCTCGGCCTGCTCATATCCTTGACCGGCGAAGCCCTACAAGTCTGGTGTTTTGCATCCTTGCACAAAAAAAAGGAGCTCGCCGCCACAGGCCCTTATGCTGCGGTCAGAAACCCGATGTATATCGGCCGCTATTTTCTCATTCTGGGTGCAATTGCCATTACCGGCAGCCTTTTCCTGATGATCCTTTTCAGTATCGTCTACTATTTTTATATGACCAACCGGGTGGAGAGAGAGGAAGAAGTGTTAACGGAAATTTTTGGGGATGCCTACCAAGAATATTGTAGCCAGACCAACCGTTTCCTACCCGCCTGGCAGGGGCTTGACAAAGAGGCTATACGCTATTTCAGATGGGATCTGTTTTTTAAAAACAATGCCCACTTGAACCTTATCGCCGTACTGGTCGGATACCTGATCGTCTATAGTTGGCTTTTTTAGTACCTTACAGGTTATTTTCTGGTTTGAAAAACAAGAAAATGTTCTGATAAGAGTACTTATTTGCGGGCGCACTAATTAAATTTTTGGCTGTGGAACTAAAGCCCGCATTAAGAGAGGAGTTTTCCGATTAACCGAAAACTGGAGATATTCGCGAGGGCCCCGCGTCGGGCCCTTTTTCGTCTGGCCTGGCCGACCCTGATGGCAACCATGGTCCAGACCATGTACAACCTCGTCGACACCGCCTACATCGGGCGCCTCGGAACCGCACCGCTGGCCGCCCTGACTTTCTCCTTTCCCCTCTTTTTCACCCTGGTTTCATTTAATATCGGCATGGGGGTGGGCCTTAACTCCACAGTTTCCCGCCTCCTCGGTGCCGGCAAGCAAAAGGCCGCAGCCAATACGGCCCTGCACGGGATTGCCTGCTCTCTGCTGTGCGCCACTCTCCTCTTTATGGTCGCCGAGATTTTTCTCGATCCTTTACTGACAATTCTCGGAGCTGAGATGGAGGTCCACAAACTGGCAGGTGACTATATGCGGATCATTGCGGTCGGGGTTTTCCTGATGTTTCCGATGTACGCCATCACCAGCACCTTTACGGCCCAGGGCGATACCGTCACGCCGATGAAGATCCAGTTTTTCACCCTTTTCCTCAACTTAGGCCTTGACCCGCTCTTCATCTTCACTTTCAAACTGGGCATTAAGGGCGCCGCCATCGCCACCGATATCGCCCTGCTCGCCGGATTGATTCTGGCACTCTTCTACCTTAAACGCCATTCCGCCCTGCATCTTGGGCGCCGAGTCTGGGAGTTCTCTTTTGCCACCATCAAAGAGATCTTTGCTATCGGCCTGCCGGCCAGCTTAACGATGCTCCTGATGGCAATTTACATGATGGGCGTCAACCGCCTGATCGCCGGATATGGTACCGACACGGTGGCAGCATTGGGACTGGTAACCCGGATAGATAGCGCCGTCATTATTCCGATGGTCGCCTTTTCAGTCGCTCTACTGACCTTAAGTGCCCTTTTTTACGGCGCCGGTCGTTTTCAACTGCTACGCGAGATTATCCATTTTGCCATCTTTGTTAATATTGGCTTTGCTTTAAGTTGCTCCCTTTTGATGTTTATCTGGCCCCATTTTTTTCTTCGTTTCTTTACTGACAAAACCGAACCCCTACGCTTGGCGGTCGCCTACCTGCGCCTTGAAATCTTAAGCTTTCCCTTTATGGCAATTACAATTGCGGCCAACCGGGCTCTACAGGGTTTAGGTTTAAGCCTGCCCGGACTGGTAATTAACAGCGCCCGCCTCTTTGTCGTCGCCCTGCCGTTGGCCGCCCTTTTTGTTATCTATTTCAAATACGACTTTCGTATGGTCGCCATCGCCGCCCTCTTTGGCAACCTGACTTCAGCCACTATTGCCGGTCTCTGGCTCAAAAAAACCCTGGCCCGAATTGAGTCCCTGCCAACCACAGCAAAACCTGTTTCCTAATATGGCTATCAACATTAAAAGATTTTTTCTCCCACCGGAATCGGCAAAATCAACTCAAGCAATTGACATTTTCGCAAATACAAGCTAGATAAGGTTGCAACCGGCGTACTGAAGCACGCCACGATAAAGCATCTAGATTCTGCACCCCTATCGTTTAACTCTTAATATAAAAAAAGATACTCCGGCCCCAGAAGGTCCGAACTGACACCACGAAGGTGTGGATATGAAAAGATATCCCGCTCTCGTGGTTTTTTTGTCCTAGCCGGCAAAATAATTTTAGTGTATTAGTAAGTTGTTGGAGGTAAAGATGTTTAGATTCGCCATTTTCTTAAGTTTCGCTTCAGCTTTTCTTCTCCTGATCTGTGGATCGGCAAGCGCCCATTTCGGCATGGTCATACCGTCTGATAACATGATCATGCAGGATAACAATCGAACTATCAAATTAAACTTGAGCTTTTCTCATCCTTTTGAACGGGTCGGCATGAAGCTCTTAAAACCGCAACGTTTTACCGTCCACCATGCCGGTGCCACCCATGACCTGAACCCTAGCTTGATCCCGGCCACGATCATGGGACATCCAGCCTTAAGTTGCGACTACGCCATCAAACGTCCCGGCATCTATCAATTTTTCATGGAGCCGACGCCCTACTGGGAACCTGCCGAAGACTGCTTCATCATCCACTACACCAAAACCGTGGTTGCCGCCTTTGGTGACGACGAAGGTTGGGACGAAGAACTCGGTTTAAAAACTGAAATCGTTCCCCTGACCAAACCTTTCGGCCTCTATCAGGGCAATCTTTTTCAAGGTATCGTTAAGGTTGACGGTAAACCGGTACCCTATGCCGAAGTTGAAATCGAGTATTATAATGAAACGGGGAGCTCTCAGGCGCCAAGCGACTACATGATTACCCAGACCATCAAAGCCGACGCCAACGGCCTCTTCAGTTACGCCGTACCCAAAGCCGGTTGGTGGGGCTTTGCCGCTCTCAGTACAGCAGCTAAAAAGATCCCTCACAACGGCGTTGACAAAGAGGTCGAACTGGGGGCCGTAATCTGGATTCATTTCGAACCCTGGCAAGAACAGATGACAAAATAATCGGTAACAATCTATGCATATAGCTGAAGGGGTTTTATCCGGCCCGGTGCTGGCCGCAGGCTTTGCGGTCACCGTTGTCGGTGTCGGAATAGGTTTGAAAAAACTTGATTTCGAGCAGATTGCCGAAACCGGGATTTTGGCGGCCGCTTTTTTCGTCGCCTCCCTGGTTCATGTGCCGATCGGCCCCGCCAATGTGCACCTGATCCTAAATGGGATTGTCGGGTTACTGCTGGGCTGGGCCGCTTTTCCGGCAATCGCTACGGCCCTGCTTCTGCAAGCCGTACTTTTCCAGTTCGGCGGCATCACCTCATTAGGGGTCAACACCGCGATCATGGCCCTGCCGGCAATCGCCTGTCACTATCTTTTCGCACCATTACTGTGGAAATCACCTAAAGTTGCGGCAAGCGCCGCCTTTGCCTGCGGTTTCATGGCTGTCCTGCTGGGAGCTATCCTCCTTGGTGGAGCTCTCTTTTTAAGTGATGAGAACTTTCTTGAGGTCGCCACGATCGCAGTCTCGGCTCATATCCCGGTAATGGTGATCGAGGGTTTCATAACCCTCTTCTGTATCGGTTTTCTCAAAAAAGTACGCCCTGAGATGCTGCCCGGAAAACCCTCCTAAAACTACAGGTTCTATCAAACAACGGAAATAGCCCATGAATAAACGTTTTTTTTTACTTCTTCTGCTTCTCTTTGGTTGGGGATTCATACATTGTGCTCCGGCTGACGCGCACCGGGTCAATGTGTTTGCCTGGGTTGAAGGAAACACGATCTATACAACCAGCAAATTCAGTGGTGGTCGGGTTGCACAAAAGAGCCTTATCGAGGTCTACGACAGCCGGAAAAACCTTCTTTTAAGCGGCCATACCGACGCTACCGGAGCCTTCTCTTTCCCAATCCCCAAAATTGATGACTTAGAAATTGTTCTCGAGGCCGGAACCGGACATCGCGGCACCTGGAAGATAAATAAAAATGAGATAGAGGCCGCCCAAGGAGATCAGCCCAGCGAACAGAAGAGCCCGCCTTCGAAACCTGAACAGACCCGAACCACCCTGACCGAAAGATCGAAACCACAGGATTGCCTCAACGTCTCCGGGAAGTCCCCGGAGACAACTGCGGAACTCGAAAAATTCATCGAAGAGACAATTTCCCGAACGCTTGATCGGAAACTACACCCCTTAATGGTGATGATCGCTGAAACCCGCAACCCAAAACCAGGCTTTAGAGAGATTCTCGGCGGCTTAGGCTACATCTTCGGCCTGATCGGCGTTGCCGCTTACGTCCACAGCCGCCGGAAACCATAAAATGCTACAAGAAACTTTTATTAGCCAAAAATCTCTTATTCTAGGACTGACCCCTCGAACCAGAACGCTGGCGGCAATAATATTTGTAAGCGTCATCGCCTTGAGCAATGAACTACCGGTTCTTCTGCTGGCACTTGGCGCAGCCCTGTTGCTGGTCAGCGTTGCCGGGCTAGATTTTCGGCAGGTCGGCCGTCGACTGCTGGTACTCTCCGGTTTTCTGCTGCTGATCTGGTTGATCCTGCCCTTTACTTATCAGGGCGAGATTGTCTGGCGCATCTCCTTTCTCAGCGTCACTCAGCCGGGACTGATGGCAGCCACCCGGCTGACTTTAAAGACCTGCAGTATGCTGCTTATTTTTCTCACCCTGATTTCAACCATGAGTACAGCTGACCTGGCCCATGCCCTACACAGCCTGAAAATGCCGGCAAAACTGGTTCTGCTACTGCTCATCACCTATCGCTATATTTTCCTTATCGAAGAAGAACTGCAAACCTTACAACGGGCTGCCAAAGTAAGAAATTTCAAACCCGGCACCACCCTGCACTGCTACAGAACCTACGCCTACCTCCTCGGAATGCTCTTTGTCCGGGCTGCGGAACGCGCTCAACGGGTCCACCAGGCGATGCTCTGTCGCGCTTTTAACGGGCGTTTTCATAGCTTGCGGGAATATCACAACCGATCTCAGGATTATTATTTTCTGGCTCTGGTTACTATTATTGCCTTGATGATGATTCTCCGTGAATGGAAGATCATCACTCTGCCAACCCTTCTCTAAGACAGGAAAAATCAACGTGCACAAACCACATTCAGCAATCCTCTCTTTGCAGAAACTATCCTTTAACTACCCCAACGGCCCAGCCATAATCAACAATCTCGACTTCAGCCTTGAAAAAGGTGATCGCATCGGGATTACAGCCCCGAACGGGAACGGTAAAAGTACGCTGTTTCACCTTATTGTCGGACTTCTCAAAACAAGCTCCGGCCGAATTGTTTGCGAAGGCTTAGAGATCAGCAAAGAGGAAGATTTTCGACAATTGCGACGCCGGGTCGGCCTCCTCTTCCAGAATGCCGATGATCAACTTTTTTTCCCCACCGTCTTAGAAGACGTCGCCTTCGGCCCGCTCAATCTCGGCAAGAGTAAAGAGGAGGCACTAGCCGTCTCGCACCAGGTTTTACAACGCTTAGATCTTACCGGTTTTGCTGATCGCATCACTTTCAAACTTTCCGGCGGTGAAAAAAAGCTCGTCGCCCTGGCTACGGTTCTGGCCATGGAACCGGACGTCCTTTTACTGGATGAACCAACTGCCGGCCTCGACCACAACACCAAACTTCGATTAATTGAACTGCTCAATGACTTTACCGACCTTAGCTACCTAATCGTCTCTCACGAATTCGATTTCCTGACCGCCACCACAAATCATATCTATACCCTGGAAAACGGCACAATTAATGTTGAGGAAGAACTCCATATCCACCATCATGAACATGCCCACATTTCCGGCAAACAACCCCACCGTCACATCTGATTTCCCTTCTCAACAACGATTACGAACCTCAAACACCCACAATTCCCGATAAAGACATCGTGAACGATGAAACAGTCCGCTGGTTTCCCGGCAAATTGCTGTGAGTGATTGTTTTTGACAATTTGCTTTATATCTATTAATCTCCCGTTCCTCAGATAAAGTGCCCAATCCCGACACCACCTTAACCAATGAAAAATCATTAGTAATGCCATGGAGAGGGTGGAGTTTTTTACAAAACCGGCAAAAATTGTAACGGAACATAACTATGCCCACAGAAACAGTTGATACCCTGATTGTCGGCGGCGGCCTCAGCGGTATCTATGCCGCCTATCTTTTGGCCCAAAGAGATGAATCTTTTGTCGTTCTCGAAGCTCGGGAACGTCTCGGCGGCAGGATTTTGAGCCCCGAACATCAGAATTTTTTTTCCGACCTTGGCCCTTCATGGTATTGGCCCGAGATTCACCCAAAAATGGCGGGTCTTATTCAAGAACAGGGACTCAAAGGATATCGCCAGTTTGAAAATGGCCTGGGACGTTTTCAACGCCCCAACGGGGAGGTCCAGACGGTCAGCGGCTACGCGACAGAACCCCTCTCCTGGCGCCTTCAAGGCGGCATGATGGCCCTGATCACAAAACTCTGCGAAAAGATCCCTGAAAATGCCATCAAACTCAACCACCCGGTATGCCACATCGAAAAAAATGGCGCTGAAGCTCATGTCAGCGTCGGCGAACTGGAAAAAGAACCCTGGGCCCGGTTCAGAGCCAAAAAAATAATTCTCGCCCTGCCCCCGCGCCTGACCGCCTCAACTATACTCTTTACCCCCGACCTGCCTGACAACCTGACCCAGGCTATGCTTAAAATCGGCACCTGGATGGCGGGCCATGCGAAATTTACCGCCCTCTATGAAGAACCCTTCTGGCGCCAGGCAAAACTCTCCGGACAGGCCTTCAGCCAGCGCGGGCCGATGGGCGAACTCCACGATGCCTCTAACAACGAACAAGGCCCCTACGGTCTGACCGGTTTTGTCGGCATCCCGGCAGCCCAACGCCACAACCAGCAACTCCTCATCGATGCAATCCTCTCCCAGCTTGAACTCATCTACGGTAAACCGGCAGCCAAACCAACAATCCTTTTCTATAAAGATTGGGCCCGAGAACAATTTACCGCCACCAAACTAGACCAACCCCCGATGTACGAACACCCCCTCTATTACCCCCCGGCCCGGCAAACCTCATTCTGGGACGGCATCATCCATTTCGCCGGCACTGAAACGGCCACCAAAAACGGCGGCTACCTCGAAGGTGCCCTGGGCACCGCCGAACGGGCGGTGGGGTAAATATTGTAAAAATTCAAGAATTGTGATATCGCAAATCCTGTATATCTCCCGACAATAGATAACCCACCAATAAGACCGGGGTTTAAATCTACACATAAAAATGAGCTTCAATAATGCCGCCAAGCAACGGAAATTCTAAATCTCTCGAATCCTGGATCTGGGATGCCGCCTGCTCGATCCGCGGAGCCAAGGATGCGCCCAAGTATAAGGATTTTATTCTACCTCTGATTTTCACCAAACGGCTTTGCGATGTCTTTGATGATGAACTGAACCGGATTGCCGAGGAAATCGGCTCGCGAAAAAAGGCATTTCAGCTTGCCGGGGCCGATCACAAGCTGGTACGCTTTTACCTGCCGATCAGGCCCGCGAACCCCGATGATGAGGTCTGGTCGGTCATTCGCAGACTCTCCGACAAAATCGGCGAAAAACTCACCACCCACCTACGCGAAATCGCTAAAGTAAATCCATCATTGAGCGGTATCATCGACCGGGTTGACTTCAACGCCACAACCCACGGCCAACGTGATCTGGATGATGACCGACTCTCCAATCTCATTGAGGCAATCAGCACCAAGCGCCTCGGTCTGGAGGATGTGGAACCGGATATCATCGGTAAAAGCTACGAATACCTCATCCGTAAATTTGCCGAAGGCAGCGGCCAGAGTGCAGGCGAATTCTACACGCCACCGGAAGTCGGTCTGATTATGGCCAAGGTCATGGATGCCGAACCGGGTATGGAGGTCTACGATCCCTGTTGCGGCTCTGGCGGCCTGCTCATCAAGTGCGAAATTGCCATGGAGGAAAAGATGCACCTCCGAAGCAAAAAGAAGTATGCACCACTGAAGATCTTCGGCCAGGAATATATCGCCGACACCTGGGCCATGGCCAACATGAACATGATCATCCATGACATGGAGGGCGAAATCGAGATCGGCGATACCTTCAAAAACCCCAAATTTCGCAAAGGTGGTCGCCTGCGCACCTTTGACCGGGTGGTCGCCAATCCCATGTGGAACCAAAAGGAGTACGCGGAAAAGGACTACGATGCCGACGAGCTTGACCGCTTCCCTGATGGAGCCGGTTTTCCCGGAAAATCATCGGCTGACTGGGGCTGGGTCCAACATCTGCAGGCGAGTCTTAACGATCAGGGCCGTGCGGCCGTGGTTCTCGATACCGGCGCCGCCTCGCGCGGCTCCGGCAATGCCGGCACCAACAAAGAAAAAACCGTCCGTCAATGGTTCGTCGACAATGACCTCATCGAAAGTGTTCTCTACCTGCCGGAAAATCTTTTCTACAATACCTCGGCGCCGGGCATCGTTCTATTTCTCAATAAAGCCAAACCCAAAAACCGACGGAACCAGGTCTTGCTGGTTAACGCCAGCCAAATTTTTACCAAAGGCAACCCCAAGAATTTTATCTCTGACGACGGTATTAAGCAGATCGCTGAAACCCTCATAAACTGGCAGGAAGAGGAAAAACTGTGCCGCATCGTCAGTCACGCGGAACTCAAAAAGAACGACTACAATATCTCTCCGAGCCGCTACATCCACACCGCCGACGCCGAAACCTACCGTCCGATCACAGAGATTGTTGCCGAACTGGAAAGCATAGAAGTCGAGGCCCGGGAGACGGATGCCGAATTAAAAAAGATTCTGACCTGTATTATGAAGTAAAAGGAATTATCGTATGAACCTGCCCATCAACATCAACGATCTGCTGAGCGCTCGCACGGTTGAATGGGAACGGCTGGAATTTAAAGCAGGTTGGAACCCGGAAAAGATTCTGCGCACCATGTGTGCCTTCGCCAACGATTTCCATAACCTTGGCGGCGGCTACATCATTATTGGGGTTGGCGAAGAAAACGGTCGTCCTCTCCTGCCGCCGGTCGGACTTCCTGCCGAGCAACTTGATTCTATCCAGAAGGAAATTGTCGAACTGGGCTACCGGATGGTGCCCTACTACCACCCGATTATCGCCCCTTGCGAGATTAACGGAAAACATCTTCTGATACTCTGGGCCACAGGCGGACAAACCAGACCTTACAAGGCGCCGGTATCCCTGAGTAAAGGTGAACGTGAGTTCGCCTACTACATCAGGAAAGGCTCGATCACGGTACGGGCCAAAGGAGGAGATGAAACGGAACTATTTTCCCTGGCCGCCACCGTCCCGTTCGATGACCGCATAAACCAGCAGGCCAGGATTGAAGATCTCTCCCGTGAATTGATGCAGGAGTACCTCCTCCAGGTCGGCAGTGACCTGGCTCCGCAAGCCGCAACCCTTTCCTTGCTCGATTTGGGCCGACAGATGCAAGTCATTGGCGGGGCTTTGGAGATGCCATTTCCTCTGAATATCGGCCTGATGATGTTCAACCCGAAACCCCATAACTTTTTTCCGGTCATGCAGATTGATGTGGTCTGGTTCCCCAAAGAAGGACCCGGCGGCAACAAGTTTTCAGAAAAAATCTTCAAGGGGCCTTTACCTCGTATGGTCCGCGATGCCCTGGATTATATCAAGCGTAACTTTATCAGTGAAACGGTAATCAAGCATCCAGATCGCGCCGAATCGACGCGCGTCGAAAATTTTCCTTACAGCGCCACTGAAGAAGCTGTGGTTAATGCCGTCTACCATCGAGCTTACGATGTCCGGGAACCGGTGGAAATCCGCATCATGCATAATGAGCTTGTGGTACTCAGTTACCCCGGCCCGGATCGCTCGCTGCAACTTGAACAATTCCGCACCGGGCGGGTTCAGTCACGCCGCTACCGTAACCGCCGGATCGGTGAATTTTTAAAGGAACTGAAATTTACCGAAGGCCGTTCCACCGGTATCCCAAAAATTTTTCAGGCAATGGAGACCAATGGTTCACCCCCACCCGAATTTGATTTTGACGAAGATCACAGCTATTTCATGGTGCGCCTGCCCGTCCACCCGGCAGCCCTGGAGGTTGATGATTCGGTAACCGAACAAGTAACCCCGCAAGTAACCCCGCAAGTAACCCCGCAAGTTAAGAACCTGCTGGAATCCTTGAGCGAGGAAATGACAAGAGCCGAAATCACAGAATCCATGGACTTGAAAGACAGGATGCATTTCAGCCGTGAATATCTGCAACCAGCCCTTGAAGCCGGATTGATTGAAATGACTATTCCCAACAAACCCACCAGCCGCAACCAGAAGTATCGGTTGACGGAAAAGGGGCGGGCAGTACTTGATGTGCTGAAGAAGGAAAGATGTTCGAAATGACTACATGGGGAACATGCACCGTTCAGGACTCCTTCATTAAGAATAAGGTCGGACGGCAGAATCAGATTCCGGCAAAGGACATTTCTAAAACCGGCAGGTTTCCAGTTGTCGATCAAGGTCAGAACTTCATCGCTGGGTATTGCGATAACGAAGACAAGCTCATAGATTTCCATCTGCCCCTCATAATCTTTGGCGACCACACACGCTGTTTCAAATATATCGACTTTCCGTTCATTCTCGGCGCTGACGGAACAAAAGTTCTTGTACCGAACAAGGCACAATACGATCCGAAATTCTACTATTTCGCGTTACTCTCCCTTGAGCTTCCGAACCGAGGTTACAACCGCCATTTCAAGTTTCTTAAAGAACTGGGGCTGCCCCTCCCCCCGCTCCCCGAACAAAAAAAGATCGCATATATCCTTTCAACTGTACAGAAGGCAATTGAAGCACAGGAGCAAATCATTGCCACCACCACCGAACTAAAAAAAGCCCTCATGCAAAAGCTCTTTACAGAAGGCCTCAGGGGTGAACCGCAAAAAAAAACTGAAATCGGATTGGTGCCGGAGAGTTGGGCACTTATCCCTATCGGTGAACTGTTTGAGACACAACTTGGTAAAATGCTTTCTCCGAAAGCCAAAGTAGGAACTTCGCCCAAGCCCTATTTACGAAACAAGAATGTCCAGTGGGGGAGGATCGACACATACGATCTTCTCAGCATGGATTTCAATGAGCGAGAAGTTGTGAAATTCAGCTTAGCGAAGGGTGATCTTTTAGTGTGCGAAGGTGGCGAGGTAGGCCGTACCGCTATCTGGGATGGAGAACTTGAAGAATGCTACTACCAAAAGGCTCTTCATCGTTTGCAACCAAAGGGCTCCCAAATTTCCAATGAGTACATGGCCTACTGGTTGATGTTCTCCTTTTTACTAAATAACACCTACGGCGTTACCGGAACAAGGACAACCATTGCACATCTGCCTGAGATTAAACTCAAGCCGCTTCTGGTTCCCCTGCCATCGGTAGAGGAACAGCATGAGATAATCGACGCATTAACAATATTTGACCGTAAGATAGAGAATCATCGCAAGAAGCTCAAAGTAATTCAAGACCTCTTCCGCACCTTCCTGCACGAACTGATGACCGCAAAGATCCGCGTAAATAAATGTGATCTTGATAGTTAGTGTTACGTATGATAAAACTCGATATAACATTTGTAATTTGTTATTTTATCTCTACTACTTAATGATTTTCACATAAGGGATTCATTACTAAAATGGCTACCGCAGAACAGATTAAATCACTGATTCGCTCGCACCTCAGCGATGATGACGAACGGTTTTACACACTTTCCCTTCAGCTAGCTGCTCATGAAGCCCGACAAGGACATGGAGCACTTGCCCATGACATTCGTGAGATCGTAAACAAGTCACGACGGACACGAGGTAGCAACAACCTCCTCAAGTTTCCGCAAGTGCTTTCGGGAATGGTACTGTCTGAAAAGTCGGACACCTCTTTTGCGACACTGGTGCTTCCAAAACCCCTCATAGGCCGCATTCAAAGAATTATCCACGAGTATCGTCAACAAGCAAAACTGAAGAAGCACGGACTTTCCAATCGTCGTAAAATTCTCCTCTTAGGGCCGCCAGGAACCGGCAAGACATTGACCGCACGCGTTCTTGCCCACCAACTTCGCCTGCCCCTGCATACCATACAAGTTGACAAATTGGTGACGAAATTCATGGGTGAAACCAGCGCCAAACTTCGCCAAATATTTGACCTCATTCGTGACCAACCCGGAGTTTACCTTTTCGATGAATTTGATGCCATTGGCGGTGATCGTTCCCTGGATAACGACGTAGGTGAAATGCGAAGAGTGTTAAATGCGCTTCTTCAATTCATTGAGCAGGATGTTTCCGACAGCATGATAATAGGAGCAACCAACAACCCTGCCTTGCTGGATCGAGCTTTATTCCGTCGCTTTGATGATGTGCTTCACTACGAAGTACCAGATGAAGAAGGTCGTCGTAGATTGATCGAGAATGTGCTCGGATCTTTCAAAAGTCGCATGGGATGGAAATCCATCCTAAAAGAGAGCGAAGGACTCAGCCATGCGGAAATAGATCATGCCTGCCGCGATGCAATTAAAGAAACCATCCTCAATGACAAAAAGAAAGTGCTAACGCTGACTCTTGTTCAAACGTTACATGAGAGAAACCAAACCCACCAGCGGAGATAATTCATGGCCAACGAACACTTCCCTCACCTCTTCCTTCCAGGGCCATCCGAGACACGAAGTGATTACAGCAATCCCCGACGAGGAGGCAACGGTCCTCGCCTTCCAACACAATTCCGCCCCACTCATGCAGAACACATCAGACAAGCCCTTGAAACTGCGTGGCAAACGGCCGAGGAACGGCAAGCTGTTGCTCACTCTGATCGTCACGGAGTTTATTTGGATTTCGCCAGTGAGCCGGGGTTCGATCTTACCTTAAAGAGTCTTGAGTCCAGGCAAGCTGGAATCAAACTCTTAAATGTTAGAAAAGAAGGCCCTGAGGGTGAGGAAACGACACGGGCCACCGTATTTGTACCGCAAGAAAAGAGAACTCACTTCCTAAAAAAAGCAATTGCTTACGCGCAAGAGGACAACCCTCCTAAAAAGGACGGAACCACCACCCCTAAAAACGCACCCCTCATAGAAAGCATCGGAGACGTGCGGGCCGCGATGCTTGAGTCTTCTTTCTGGCAAGATTCCGCCAATCGCCTCCCAAAAAATGATCCTGAATGGGTTGAAGCTTGGCTAAGCAGTGAAGATCTTGGTGACATTGAATCATTCAAGACACTTTGCCAAGAACGAGATATCCAAATCGGTCAAGGATTGCTCTCTTTTCCCGACAGAACTGTCCTTCTTATTTTGGCGAATCGTTCTCAACTGGAAAATCTGATTGAGCAATCTGAGAATATTGCTGAGTTTCGGGGTGCCCGAGAAATAGCAACCTTTTTCATTGAGGAGCAAAACAAAGATCAAATCCAGTGGGTTAATGAGCTTCTTGAACGATCAGAGTTTCAGGACAATGACCAGGTTGTCGTACTGGTTCTCGATCACGGTGTAAACAATGGGCATCGGCTGCTCGAACCAGTGTTGCTCGATGATAATTGCCACGCGGCTGAACCGGAATGGGGAACTCAAGATGATCATGGTCATGGAACTCTTATGGCCGGCACTACGGCGTACGGTAACTTGCTCGAATGTATTCTGAATAGTCAAACAAATGTCGTCCGGCATGTTGTTGAATCCGCAAAAATTTTACCCCCACCTCCCGAGGAGAACCCCAAACGCCTTTGGGCACATTATACGGCACGCGGCATTAGCTTGGCCGAAATTCAGGAACCGCATCGAATCCGAATCATATGCATGGCTATCAATAGCGATGACGAAACAAGCCAGGGACGCCCTAGTTCATGGTCTGGACAAATCGACGAGTTGGCATCAGGCTACAGCGATGATAAACAGCGACTCATCATCCTGAGCGCGGGGAACGTTACAGATCCGGAGGACTGGAAAAATTTCCCAGAGTCCAATCTGAGCTGCGAAGTGCAAGACCCGGCACAGGCATGGAATGCACTTACCATTGGAGCTTTTACAGATAAAACAAGAATCACCGATCCGACACTTACATCTTACCAAGCGCTAGCGGAGGCCGGGGATATTTCACCATTTAGCTCTACTTCATTCACTTGGCCACCCCGAAAATGGCCGATTAAACCTGAAGTCTTGTTCGAGGGTGGTAATGTTGCCAGAGGCCCCAATGGCAGTATTTTTGATACGGATGACCTGAAACTTCTCTCAACTTATTACGATCCACAAGTGGCTCAATTTGCAGCATTCGATGCCACAAGTGCCGCGTGCGCACAAGCTGCATGGATGGCAGCTCGAATTCAGACGGCCTACCCTGAAGCATGGCCTGAAACTGTGCGTGCGTTAATCGTTCATTCTGCAGAGTGGACTGAAACACAAAAACGAAAGTTCCTCAATAACGACTTGAAAAGTGGCTACTATGAGCTTGCAAAGGTTTGTGGCTACGGGGTACCAAACCTCGAACGGGCTCTATCGTGTGCAGCTAATTCGTTATCGCTCATCTCGGAAGCGACCATCCAACCATTCGATAAGCACGAAACTCAGAGCCGATACATTTCGAAGGACATGCACATCTATAGCCTACCATGGCCCGTAGATGTCCTAAGTGGCCTTGGAGAGTTGCCCTTACAGATGCGGGTGACATTGTCGTATTTTATTGAACCTAGTCCTGGCGAAGTAGGTTGGAAAGATCGCTATCGGTATGCGTCACACGCATTACGTTTTGAACTAAATGGCTCCGGTGAAGAACAAAAGAAGTTTGTTCAGCGCATTAATCGCAAGGCCCGCGAAGATGACGAACATCCGGGAACAGAAGGAGCCGGAGATCACTGGACGCTAGGGGAAGCCCGAAATGTTGGCTCGATCCATTCCGATATTTGGAAAGGAACAGCAGCTGAGCTAGCACTGACAAACTTAATTGCTGTCCACCCTGCAGTAGGATGGTGGAGAGAGCGGCAACACCTAAAAAAATTCGACAAACAGACACGATACTCCTTGATTGTATCCTTCACTCTACCCGACCAAGAAATCGACATCTATACCCCTGTAGCAATCCAACTCGGAATCCCGACAGCCATCGAAATCACCATCTAATTCGAGCGCCCAATGCCAAGCCCCGGAGAACATAAAACCGTCCAAGCCAGAATCCTGAAATACGCCCAGGAAATCGGCTGGACATTCGTGCCTCGTGAAGAGGCCGAAGTGCGTCGCGGGTTTGATCCGGGTACGTCACCCAAAGACCGGGCCAAGGGTGCCTCACTGTTCTTCGACGATCTACTAGATACCAAGATGCGGGAATTTAACCCGCGATACAACGAGGCAAAAGGGGCGCTCTTGGGTAAATTCCGGCATCTGCATGCCGATATCTACGGCAATCGGGAATTTGTTGAGCATCTGCGCAACCGGGGGAAGTTCTTCGATCATGAGGAGATGCGGGAGCGTGATCTGGTTCTGATTGACTACGAGACGCCGGAAAATAATCTCTTTGAAGTCACCGAGGAATTTGCCTATGACAACAGCCATTTCAGCATTCGTGAGGATGTGGTCTTTTTGATTAACGGGATTCCGGTACTGGTGATCGAGTGCAAGAATGCGAGTAAGGGCGAGGCCATTGCTTTGGGCGTGGATCAGATCCGCCGCTATCATCGGGAAACGCCGGAATTGTTTGTGCCTGAACAGATTTTTACGGCCACCGATGCCATCGGTTTTTCCTACGGCGTGACCTGGAACACGGTGCGCCGTAATATTTTCAACTGGAAAGACAAAGAGGTCGGCAAACTCGAGGCCAAGGTCAAGAGCTTTTG